>CAUBPS010000004.1 GCA_958437935.1 uncultured Collinsella sp.
CCGCTGACCGGTGGACGGCACCGAGCCGTACGCTTGAACTGAGAAGGGGGAGGCCTCGCGGCCTCCCCCTTTTTGCGTTATATACACGTTGTACTTTGGGACCTAGCTCCCCCGTATTCGCTCTTACTGTTTGGCTGTATTTTGAGTTCTTCTAGTGTATTTGAGCGATAATTACTCGCATTGGCGTTAGGGAGGGCTTGATGTTTACCGTATTTGTCTTGGGCAATATTGCTTCGGGTAAGTCGACTGCCTGCCGCTATTTCGAATCTCGTGGCGCTATGCTAATCGATCTGGATGAGCTTGCAAAATCGCTGTATGTGCCGGGCTCTGATATCGTCAATGCTCTCGCGGATGAATTCGGTTGGGACATTTTGGATGAGGATGGCGGCATTCGCCGCAACATCCTCGCTTCTCGAGCTTTTGCTTCTCCTGATTCGGTCGCACGGCTCAATGGCATTGTGCATCCCGTTCTCATTGAACAGCTTTCGCTTAGGATTCTCGATCCGGTTTGTTGTACGGTTTCATCTCCTCGTTATCGCTTTGCAGTGGTCGAGGTTTCTGCTCCGACTGGTTTTGAGGATGCATTTGGCTTGGCTGATGAAATTCTGGTCATCAGCGCCCCTTTGTCAGTTCGTCGCGAGCGCGCTATTCAACGTGGCATGGAGCCATCTGATTTCGATGCCCGTTCTGCTTGCCAGCCCGAAGAGTCTGCGCTGTGCAATCTCGCTACAACTGTGATTGACAATGCGGCAGACGATAACTCGCTCTTTGAACAACTGGACGCATGGCTTTCGCGCCATGGGTTCGGGGATGTAGTGGATAAGGAGGAGGCCGATGCCTAAGACACGTTTCCTTACGTGGTATCGCCTTATACCGCTGGTTGCCGTTTTTGCCTTCGGCCTTATCTCATTCGTTTACTCGTATGCTCCTGCCGCTTTCTTTAAGCCGCTGTATCCGATTGACTACGAGGCGTATGTAAAGCAATCCAGTATTTCGCATAATCTGGATCCGTATCTGGTGTGCGCTGTCATTAAGTCTGAATCGAATTGGGATCCCGAGGCCGAGTCGAATCAGGGTGCTCAGGGATTGATGCAGCTGATGCCCGAGACTGCCCAGGATATGATCGCCAAGGGCCTTGTCGACGGTGGCGAGTATTCGGCCGACAACCTTAACGATCCGGCTACGAATATCGAGTTTGGTTGTGCGTATCTCTCGTATCTTCTAGCGTATTTTAACGGGTCGACTGACAGTGCCATTGCCGCCTATAACGCCGGCATGGGCAATGTCGACGGATGGGCGCAGCAGAGTACGTCGCTTCATAATGCAATCACCTTTCCCGAGACGCAGGCGTATCTGATTCGTGTCAATAATGCCTGGGTTCGCTACAAGACCCTCTATCCCGATCGGTTCGTATAGGACTATGCCTGCCGCCTGCGTATACTGCAGATATATGAGTTAGGAGTATCCATGGCGGAATTTGAAGTAGAACGCGTTGGTGGTGAACTTAAGCGCTTTGGCGTTGAAGGCTCTGACGTGCCGTTTAAGGTCGTGTCTCCCTATGAGCCTGCCGGTTCCCAGCCTAAGGCCATTGAGTCGCTTGTGCAGGGCGTGAGGGACGGAGACCGCTATCAGGTTTTGCTGGGCGTGACTGGTTCGGGCAAGACCTTCACGATGGCAAAGACTATCGAGGCCCTAGGAAAGCCGACGCTGGTCATGGCTCCGAATAAAACGCTCGCCGCTCAGCTTGCGAGCGAGCTCAAAGAGTTCTTTCCCAACAACGCTGTGGTCTACTTCGTCTCGTACTACGACTACTATCAGCCCGAGGCGTATGTGCCGCAAAGCGATACATATATCGAGAAAGACTCCTCGATTAACGAAGAGGTTGAGATGCTGCGACATCAGGCGACCGCATCGCTGCTCTCTCGACGCGATGTGATCGTTGTCGCATCGGTCTCGTGTATCTATGGCATTGGCTCTCCTGAGGACTATGCGGGTCTGGCTCCAAACGTCGACAAGAAGGTGCCGCTCGAGCGCGATGACTTTATCCATGCACTTATCGACATTCAATATGATCGCAATGACTATGACCTGGCACGCGGCACGTTCCGCGTGCGCGGCGATGTTGTCGACGTGTATCCGCCTTATGCCGAGCATCCGTTGCGGTTTGAGTTCTTTGGCGACGAGGTCGAGCTGATTGCCGAGATCGATGAGGTCACCGGTGAGATGCTTCGTGAGTACGAGGCCATCCCCGTATGGCCGGCATCGCACTACGTGACCGAGAAGCCGAAGGTCAAGGCGGCTCTGAAATCGATCAGCGAAGAGTGCGAGAAGCGCGTGGCGGAGCTCAAGGCGACCGACAAGTTGCTCGAGGCGCAGCGTCTGCAGCAGCGCACCGATTATGATCTTGAGATGCTCGAGACGATGGGCTTTTGCAACGGCATCGAGAACTACTCGCGTCATCTGGACGGTCGCAAGCCGGGTGAGCCGCCGTTTACCCTAATCGATTACTTTCCCAAGGATATGCTCTGCATCATCGATGAGAGCCATGTGACGGTGCCGCAGATTCGCGGCATGCACGAAGGTGACCGCTCGCGTAAGGTGACGCTGGTGGAACACGGTTTTCGCCTGCCCTCGGCGCTCGATAACCGCCCGCTTCGTTTCGATGAGTTTGAGGCGAGGATTCCCCAGTTCATCTACGTTTCGGCAACACCGGGCGACTATGAGCTGCGGGTTAGCCAGAACGACGTTGAGCAGATTATTCGTCCGACCGGTCTGCTCGATCCCAAGATCGATGTGCGTCCGGTTCGTGGGCAGATTGACGATCTTGAGGACGAGATTCGCGAGCGCGTTGCCCGCAAGGAGCGCGTGCTGGTGACCACGTTGACCAAGCGCATGGCCGAGGACCTGACCGACCATCTGCTCGACGCGGGCATTAAGGTCAACTACATGCACTCTGATACGGCGACAATGGACCGTGTCGAGATCCTGCGAACGCTGCGCGAGGGCAAGATCGATGTCCTCGTTGGCATCAACCTGCTTCGCGAGGGCTTGGATCTCCCCGAGGTCTCACTGGTGGCAATTCTCGATGCCGATAAGGAAGGCTTCTTGCGCAACCGCCGTTCGCTGATTCAGACGATTGGCCGCGCGGCCCGTAACGCCGATGGCGAAGTCATCATGTATGCAGACGTTGTGACCGATTCGATGAAAGAGGCCATCGAGGAGACGCAGCGCCGTCGTGAGATTCAGATGGCATATAACGAAGAGCATGGCATTGTGCCCAAGACAGTGCGCAAGGCCATCAACGACATCTCAAGTTTTATTGCCGAGGCCGAAAAAACCGTGGGTTCCAAGGGGCGCTCGAAGGGCGACTCTCTTGGCCATGGCGCATTCTATACGCCCGATGAGTCGGGCGAGGGCGGCGTGCCGGAAACGGTGGCGCCCGAGCAGACACTTGCGGAGCAGATGGAAGAACTGCCGCATGACGAGCTTGTGCGGATTGTCGAATCCATGGAAGAGGATATGCGTAACGCTTCTGCCGCCATGGACTTTGAGGAGGCGGCGCGCCTGCGCGATGCCGTCGTTCAGATTCGGGCGATGCTCGAGGGCGCGTCTGAGGACGAGACGATCGAGCGCTTACGTTCACAGGCCCGCAAGGGTTCCACGTTCGCATCGGGCAGAAAACGCCAGGGCGCACGGTTTAAGAAATAGCGAACAGGCCCCGAGTTCCCTGTGGAGCTCGGGGCCTGTGTCTTTTGCGCACTGGAATTCGTGCGTTAGAGGTCTGCAATCAGGGCTTCGGCACAACGGATGCCGTCGGTGGCCGCGCTCATGATGCCGCCGGCATATCCAGCTCCCTCACCACAAGGGTAGAGGCCCGGGGTCGACACGGCATGGCACGTTCGGTCTCGGGTGACAGTGACAGGTGAGCTCGAACGAGTCTCCACGCCGGTAAGAACGGCATCGGGGCGGTCGTAGCCTCGTAGCTTTTTTCCGAGTAGGGGAAGTCCCAGGCGGAGCGACTCGACGATATGCTGCGGCAGGGCTTCGTCAATTGCCGTCCAGGTCACACCGAGCGGATAGGTGGGCTTTACCTTTCCGGGCGCCTTGCTGGCGCGTCCTGCGAGGAAATCTCCGACGAGTTGTGCCGGTGCGTTCCAGTTGGAACCGCCCAGGCGATAGGCGGCCGCCTCGCAGGCGCGCTGGAGCTCGATGCCGGCGAGCGGGTCATCGTTGGGAAGGTCCTCAGGCGTGACGTTAACGAGCAGGGCGGCGTTTGCGTTGCGTCCGTCGCGGGCATTGAGGCTGGCGCCGTTGACGCACAGGTGGCCCTGCTCGGAAGAGGCGGCGACAACCTGCCCGCCGGGGCACATGCAAAACGAGAACACGCTGCGGCCGTTGGGAAGATGGGCGACGAGCTTGTAGGGGGCTGCTCCGAGGGCAGGATGTCCCGCCAAGGCTCCATATTGGGCTCGGTCGATATCGCGCTGCGGATGCTCGATGCGAACGCCCATGGCAAAGGTCTTTTGTGCGAGGGCCACGTTGTGGTCCTTAAGGAGCTCAAAAATATCGCGAGCAGAATGCCCGCAGGCGAGGATGAGGTGCTTTGTCTCGATTGGCTCGTAAGCGGCGTCTTGGGACGATTGGACATCAATACCGGTGATGGCGCCAGACGCGTCGATGTGAATGTCGACGAGCTTTGTTCGATAACGGACGATACCTCCGAGCTGCTCGATGCGCTGGGATATAGCGGTGACAACCGTGGGAAGGATGTCGGAGCCAATGTGCGGCTTGGCATCCCACAGAATATCGCGGGGCGCACCCGCCTCGACGAAGGTTTCGAGGATAAGGCGATGGGCGGGATTTTTTGTTCCCGTATTGAGCTTGCCGTCCGAGAAGGTCCCCGCGCCGCCCAGACCAAACTGGATATTACTCTCGGGGTCGAGGATGCGCTCCTTTAGAAAGAGGTCGATCGCATGCGAGCGGCGAAATGCCGGGTCGCCGCGCTCGATGAGCAAGGGCTTAAGACCTGCTTTGGCGAGCGTTAGCGCGGCGAAAAGGCCAGCGCATCCGGCGCCGATGACGACGGGGCGCTCTTTGGGTGCGCCGGAAACGGGGAAGGGGAATGAAGGCTCATCGTCATCTATCGCGCGTACGTGCGAGCGGTCACGTTCGGAAACGCTGCCGACCGCCTCTCGCTCGAGGTGGGGACTGGTCAGCTCAACACGAAAGCTCAGGATAAAATGGACGTCTCGTTTTTTGCGAGCGTCGATTGACTTGCGGTGGAGCTCGATGGACTTGATCTCGGAGCCCTTGCAACGTAGGACGCGCTTGGCGACTCGCTTGCCAACAATGAGGCAGGCATTTTCATCGCCGGCTTCATCGAGCGACGCGTTGACTTGGGTGATTTCGATCATCGAGGTCTCCTTAGAGGCAAGAAAGAGGCCGTCCGGTATCCCAGACGGCCCGAATGCGTTTTTGATTATAGACTGCGCGGCTACAGGCTGCTTGCAGCGCGAATGCCCGAGAGCCATGCCCACGCAAGGTTAAAGCCTCCGCAATCGGCGTCGATGTCGAGCGCTTCGCCGCAGACGTAAAGCGGGGCGTCGACAACGCTGCGCGCGCGTAGACTGGGTGTTGAGATGCTCTCGACAGATATGCCACCACGCGTGACCTGCGCCGAGCGCTCCTCGGCGGTTCCTTCGACGAGCAACTTAAAGTGCTTGAGGATCGAGACCAGGTGGATGACATCGTTGGAGCCTGGATGGCACTGCTCGAACGCTGTGCAGACGACGCGGGAGAGTTGCGGGGCAAGCATACCGTCGAGCCAACGGGGATCGCGGGGCGAAAAGCCGCCGAGCAGCTCAACGCGCCGGTTAAGCATATCGAGCAACTCGTCTTTAGAGAGGTCGGGGAAAACGTCGAGCAGGATCGTATCGCCGCGCTGGATACGACGGGAGAGGTTGAAGACAGCGACGCCCGAGATACCGAAGGTTCGAAACAGGACTTCACCGTCTTCGTGCCAGAGCTCATTATGATTGCGGGCGAGCGTCAAGCGGGCGCGGACGCGCAGGCCATCCAACGTCTTGAGTGCCGCCCGATCGCCGACGACCGTTGCCGATACGGGGCAGAGGATGGGGCGCAGCGAAGTGAGGGGGAGGCGAAACGTATCGGCGATACCGGTGGGGTTGCCACCCGTGGCGATAATTACGGCATGTGCCTCCAGGGCCTCGTTCTTGCGAGGGACATCGGCGAGCGCTTTCCGAAGCGAGCGGAGCTCCGATTTTCGGTCGTCGTGCTTTTTTGCCTTGAGCGCCCGCGCTGGACGGTCTATTTGGAGTGCCCAGCCTTCGGAAGCTTTGTGTGCCGAGGCAACGTTGGCTCCGCAGATTAAGGTGATACCCAGGCGGTCGCAAACATTGAGAAGTGCGTCGCGCACCGATTCGGCGCGAAGGGAGCGCGGGTACAGCCGGCCTTCCTCGGAGGTTGTCATGATGCCCAGCGAGGAGAAGAAACCCATAAGCTCTTGTTCGGGTTGGGGGCCCATGACAGATTCGACGAATGCGGGGTGGTTATACCGCTGAGGATCAATCGATTCGTTGGAGAGGTTGCAGCGGCCGTTACCGGTCGCAAGGAGCTTAAGGCCGCAGGCGACATCGCGCTCAACGATGCAGACGCTTTTGCCAGCACGTGCGGCCGTAATGGCGGCGGCGAGGCTTGAAGCCCCGCCGCCGATTACCAGGACGTCATAGAAGGCGCTCGTGTTCACTTAGGCCTCGTCGGTCTCGTGCGGGGTAATAGCCTCGACGGCAGAGACTGCCTTGGGCAACATGCCATCGGGCAGCGCGGTCTCGACCTCGCCCTTATCGCAGGCCTCGGCGAGTGCCGGATTAATGGGAAGCGTGCCCAAGATGTCGAGGTTATAGCGCTCTGCGACCTCGGGGAGCTTGCTCTTGCCAAAGACTTCGATCTTCTTGCCGCAGTCGGGGCACTCAATATAGCTCATGTTCTCGACGATGCCCAGAATGGGGACGTTCATCTTCTCGGCCATGTTGACCGCCTTGGCGACGATCATCGAGACCAGATCCTGCGGGCTCGTGACGATGACGATGCCGTCGACGGGCAGTGACTGGAAGACGGTGAGTGCGACGTCGCCTGTTCCCGGAGGCATGTCGACCAGCAGGTAGTCGATGGGGCCCCACGAGGTCTCGCTCCAGAACTGCCTGATGGCGCCTGCGATGACCGGACCGCGCCAAAGGACGGGGTCGGTCTCGTTTTGGAGCAGAAGGTTGGAGCTCATGACCTTGACGCCGTGCTCGGAGATTTCAGGCAGCATGAGGTTGCCAAGGGCATGGACGTGGCGTCCGCTCATACCGAACATCTTGGGGATAGAGGGACCGGTGATGTCGGCATCGAGGACGCCGACCTTGTGGCCGTGACGGGCAAGCTCGGTGGCGATGGCACCGGTGACAAACGACTTGCCGACACCGCCCTTGCCGGAAAGCACGGCGATGACGCGTTTGACCTCGGACAGCGTGTTCTCCTCAAATTGCGACGGCGACGTTTGTCCGCCGGCGGCCTGTGCATGCTCGCAACCCATGTATGACTCCTTTGTATATGTTGGGGCCGGGGCCCCGTGATGTGACACGAGCGTCATTGTACCCTCGTTTGCGAGCGGGAGTCATTTGCGATGCATTTGGGCCGAGCGTGCTTGCAATACGATGGGTCCAAGCGAATGGGCGGGCTTACTGAACTTTGCTGGCGAACTCGAGGTATTGCATGCGCTGCAGCTTGTCGATCGTCGAGGCGTATGGGCTGTCTTCAGATTCCAAGTCGTAGCGCAGCCCGTCGGCACCAAGGTAGCCGGCGACATTGATGGTGGGCACATCTGACCTTGTTGCAAGCAGAGCCTTTTGATAGTCGGTGAGCGGGGCGCCGATCTTATTAAGGGTAATGGCTGCAATCTCGTTTGCCCCGACGGTGTCGTAGACGTTGAGCTCGGTATTGCCGGCGATTTCATAGTTAGCCCAGACAAAATATGTCGACTGATAGATACGGAAAGCGTGGCTTGCCGTATCTTCCTGAGGGTACAGCTCGTCGTTGAGAGTCGTTGCGGCGCTCGGCTGATGGTCGCCAAAAAAGACAAGGACAACCGGTCTGCCGATATTGCGGAGCTCGTTGATAAAGTACTCGAGGTCCCGGTCGGATGCGTCGATGCAGGTAAGATAGGTGTTGAGCGCGCTATTGGCACCCTCGCTGGCTCCCTCGACCCAATAGTTTGTCAGCTCCTCGGCGGGAACGGTGCCATAGTCGTAGCCGCCGTGATTTTGCATCGTGACGTCAAAGATGAACTGCGGGGCTTCGTCGGTTCTAAGCAGGTCGAGTATCTTGTCGTAGGTGGCGTAGTCGCATACGCCGGCATGGTAACAGGGCGCACCTTCGAAATCGCCGATTGAAAGAAAGTCTCCAAAGCCCAGCTGCTGATAGATTTTATCTCGATGGTAGTTGACGGGGTTTTGCGGGTGCATAGCGGTAGCGGTATACCCAAGCTCCTTAAGGTCCTTTGCCAGGCTGTTGACGCCATTCATCTGATATAGCTGATAGGGGATTTTGCCTAATCCGACAAAGGCCGTTGTCGCTCCGGTCAAAAATTCGAATTCGGAGTTCGCCGTTCCGCCACCGGCGACCGAAGCGAGCATGGTGCCGCGAACAAGTGTGTCGGGAAGCGAGTTGTAGAATGCGGGGCCGGTGTACCCGGCCGCCTGGAGCTGCTCAAAGCACGAAAGGTCGCTAAAACTCTCGTTCATGACGGCAACAATCGTCGGCTTGATTTCATTGAACTGGGCAACGGCCGCCGCGCGCTGCTCGCTCGAGCCATACGTGCTGTCGTAGGTGGCGGCGAGCTCCTGCTCGATGCTCTGCGCCTCATCGGGCGTATAGCCTTCGGGCTTCTCAATGGGCAACTCGTTGACCATTTCGGTGAACGAAGTGATAAAACCCTGAGACGCATACGTGGTGATGGGCTGCCAACGGTCAAATCCAAAATTCAGCGCCTGCTCCAAGTCGATGCTGGAAAAGCCCGAGAGCCCCACAACGGTCACTAGCAGAAAAGCGCAGAGGTTAGCGGCGATTGCGGGGAAGACATGGGTGGGCGTACGGAGCTTGTGCGGTCGGATAAGCGAAAGAAGCCCCAGGGAAATCTCCAGCAGGGCTAGAGAGGTTACGATTCCGGCGGTAAAGGTAAACTCGTATCCCTCGCTCACTTCCATTGCTGTGCCAAGGGCCAAGATATCGCTTGGCAGGATGGCCTCGCCTTTAAACGTTATGACGAAGTGCTCGGCAATGCCAAGGATGCAACAGACGACGGGCACGAGGGCCATGACGCCTCCATGACGCTGTCCCAGCAAATAAAGGGAGAGCAGAACCGTCGCGAGCAGCCCGACGGAAAACCCGAATGAGTTGGCGGGAATGCGATAGAACGTTTCGTTACAGGCAATTTCGAGTGAAACGAACGAGAGCGCTGAAACAGCGGCGATGACAAGGATGTCACGGCAAATACAGGCAACCGTTCCCGTCGCAAGATCGGTTTGGTCGATAAGTCCCGAAACCAAGGGCTCGACAAGAAGTATGACGGCGGTAGCACCGAGCGCCGAATAAGAAAGGACCCATAGGGAATTGTCCTCATTTACGAGCAATTGATTCGTAATCCATGCAGCTACCATGCCGAGCGGGATGAGGAGCGTCGCGCACCAAAAGACGCGGGCAATGGGCGGCTTTTCATTGTGTTTGATTGAAAAATATACGCGCACCACGACGATGGCCACGATAAGGACGGCGATGAATATGGGCAGATTGGCCATGTCGCTCGAAGTGATTTCAAGGGGGATATCTTCGGTCATGGACGTTCCTCTGTTACGGCAAATTAAGTTCAGTATTAGATTACTGTAACCTTTCCACGGCATTTCGAGAAACAAAGCGCCCGATACGCAAAGCTAAAGGTCTGCGAATCTTGTATTACGAACATCTGTGCGCGTCGAGTGCGCTAAACTCATCGGCAGTATGATTCGATGCAATAGGAGGCAAGGAGCTTCCATGTCTGATTCTTCTATCGTTATTCGCGGCGCTCGTGAGCACAACCTCCGTGATATCGATGTTTCCATTCCGCGTGACCAACTCGTGGTCATTACCGGTCTTTCTGGCTCGGGCAAGAGTTCGCTGGCATTTGACACTATCTATGCCGAGGGCCAGCGTCGATACGTCGAGAGTCTTTCGAGCTATGCGCGCCAGTTCTTGGGCCAGATGGACAAACCCGACTTGGATTCAATCGACGGCCTTTCGCCGGCGGTGTCGATCGACCAAAAGACGACGTCTAAAAACCCTCGCTCGACGGTTGGCACTGTAACCGAGATTTATGACTATCTGCGCCTGCTGTTCGCCCGTGTGGGCACCCCGCACTGTCCCGAATGCGGCCGCGTCATTGAGCGCCAGACGACCGACCAGGTTGCCGACAAGGTCTTGGCGGCGGGGGAGGGCCGCCGCGCGTTTGTGCTGGCACCGGTGGTGCGCGGGCGAAAAGGCGAGTACACCAAGCTGTTTGAGGACCTTCGCGCCGAGGGCTTTAGCCGCGTGCGTGTCGACGGCGAGGTTCGCCCGCTTGATGACCCTATCGATTTGGATAAGAAATTCAAGCACGATATCGAGGTCGTGGTCGACCGCATCGTGATTCGCGAGAACTCGCTGGGCCGTATTGCCGAGTCCGTTGAACAGGCGACTGCGCTGGCGCACGGCAATGTGAACGTATACTTGCTGCCCGACCGCGACGCTCCCGAGGGGACCGAAGGCGAGTTGCTGGAGTATTCGCTGGCGTTAGCGTGCCCGGAGCATGGACACTCCATCGATGACCTGCAGCCGCGTGATTTTTCGTTTAACGCTCCCTATGGCGCATGTCCTGAGTGCGACGGCCTGGGCTTTAAGAAAACCGTTGATGCCGAGGCGCTGATCGAGGACCCCTCGAAGTCCATTGCCGACGGAGTCTTTGGTAGCCTGTTTGGCAATTCGAACTACTATCCGCAGATTTTTGCTGCGGTCTGCAAACACTTTAAGGTGAGCGCTGATACGCCGTGGGAGGACTTGCCCCCTCGCGTGCGTCGTGCATTCTTGGATGGCCTGGGCGATACGAAGATCTCGGTCGACTACCAAAAGCTCGACGGACGTCGCAGCCAGTGGGATACCAAGTTTTCGGGCGTTCGCAACATCCTGTACGAACGCTATACCGAGACGACGAACGAGAACACCAAGGCGCGCCTGGAGAAGTACATTCGCGAGGAGCCGTGCTCGACCTGCCACGGCGCTCGTTTGCGCTCCGAGATGCTCGCCGTCACCGTGGGCGGTAAGTCCATTTACGAGGTTTGTTGCCTGTCGTGCCGTGAATCGCTCGAGTTTTTTGAGGGCTTGGAACTCACCGAGCGCCAACAGTTTATCGGCGGCCGTATCGTCAAGGAAATTCTGGAACGTCTGCGTTTTCTGGTCGATGTTGGACTCGACTATCTGACACTCGATCGCGCCTCGGCGACGCTTTCCGGTGGCGAGGCACAGCGTATTCGACTGGCAACGCAGATCGGCGCGGGTCTCATGGGCGTGCTCTATATTCTGGACGAGCCCTCGATCGGTCTTCATCAGCGTGACAACGAGCGCCTGATCAAGACGCTCGAGCGCCTGCGCGATATCGGCAATACCGTTATCGTCGTCGAACACGACGAGGATACAATCCGTGCCGCCGACTACGTGATCGACATGGGGCCCGGCGCCGGTGTCAACGGCGGGCACGTAGTCGCGGCGGGAACGCCTGCTGATATCATGGCGTGTCCTGAGTCGATGACGGGCGCTTATCTGACCGGCAAACGAATGATTCGGGTGCCTGATGAACGGCGCAAGCCCGGTCGCGGCTGCCTTAAAATTACGGGCGCTCGAGCCAACAACCTCAAAAACGTTACTGCCAAGATCGAGTTTGGTACGCTTACGGTTGTTACCGGCGTGTCGGGATCAGGCAAGAGCTCCCTGGTTACCGACACCATTGCGCCTGCCCTTACGAATGCTATTCACCGTTCGACGCGCCCCGTGGGTCCGTATAAGAAAATCGAGGGCATCGAGTGTATCGATAAGGTTATCGATATCGACCAGTCGCCGATTGGCCGCACGCCGCGTTCCAACCCTGCTACCTATATCGGCCTGTGGGATGATCTTCGCGCGCTGTTTGCGAGTACGCCGGAGTCGAAGGCGCGCGGCTACTCGCCGGGTCGTTTCTCCTTTAATGTGAGTGGCGGGCGCTGCGAGGCGTGCAAGGGCGACGGGCAGATCAAGATCGAGATGCACTTCCTTCCCGATATCTATGTTCCCTGCGAAGTTTGCGGCGGTAAACGCTACAACCGCGAGACACTCGAGGTCACCTACCGTGGCAAGACCATCTCGGACGTGCTCGACATGAGCGTCACCGAGGCGCTGGCCTTCTTTGGGAATATCCCGCAGATTAAGCGCAAGCTCCAGACGCTGTACGATGTAGGCTTAGGCTACGTGAGCCTGGGCCAGCCCGCCACGACGCTCTCGGGCGGCGAGGCGCAGCGTGTGAAGCTCGCCAAAGAGCTTCATCGACGCCAGACGGGCAAGACGTTCTATATTTTGGACGAGCCGACGACCGGGCTTCATTTTGAGGACGTCCGCCAGCTGCTCGATGTGCTGCAGCGCTTGGTCGATGCGGGCAACACGGTGCTGGTGATTGAGCACAACCTTGATGTCATCAAGGTTGCCGACCGCCTGATCGATATGGGTCCCGAGGGCGGTAACGGCGGCGGAACCGTCGTGGTTTCGGGTACACCGGAGCAGGTTGCGGACTGTCCGCAGAGTTATACGGGCAAGTTTTTGGCGCCGTTGCTCAGGCGTGACCGGGAGCGCCAGGCTCAACTTGATGCTCAATAAATAGGCGATTCAGTTTATGGGCGCCATCGACTCCTCGTGATTCGATGGCGCTTGCTGTGTCGAAGTGACGTATGCTGCCGAATTGGACATATACTTAATCTTTGCGTCCGAATGCGAGGGAAAGGATATGTCATGGCAAAGGCTGTAAAGACGCCAAAAACCAATGCGATGCGCGAGCTGGAAAGTGCCGGCATTTCCTATGTTCTACATACGTACGAAGACGATGGTGATGAGTCGGTGGGCCTGGGGGTCGCGATTTCGGAGCAGCTTGGCGAGGAGCCCGGTCAAGGATTTAAGACTTTGGTCTGCGTGACACCGTCCAACGACTATGTCGTGTGCTGCATCCCTGTTGCCGACGAGCTCGATCTAAAGTCCGCCGCGCGTGCCGCGGGGGAGAAGTCCTTGGCCATGATGCATGTGAAGGATTTGCTTGCGGCGACTGGCTACGTTCGCGGCGGCTGCAGCCCGGTCGGTATGAAAAAACGCTACCGGACGCTCATTGATGAGACATGTGTCCTTTGGGATACCATTTTTATTTCGGGAGGCAAGCGCGGTTATCAGCTCGAGCTTGCACCCGATGATTTAATTGCATTTTGCGGGGCGACGGTTGCCGCGATTACGAGAGAGGACTGAGCGATGCCGCAGGAAGAATTGAAGCGCGGAGCTCATTTTGCAAGAGAATCTGCGCCTCAGACACCCTCGTCCGAAGCTCCTTCGTCGCGAGATGACACTGACGACATGGGCTCGTCGGACTACTCCACGGTTGGTCGTTCCGCCGGGCTTATGACCATCCTGACCATCGTGTCTCGCGTCACCGGTTTTATCCGCACGTGGGCAATGGCGGCCGCTATCGGCATGTCGCTACTCTCGTCCTCCTATCAGGTCGCCAACAACCTGCCCAATATGCTCTACGAACTCGTGATGGGCGGCATGCTCGTGACGGCGTTTTTGCCCGTGTACATGGGCGTGAGGCGTGAGCAGGGTCGCGAGGCCTCGAACGAGTACGTGGGCAACCTGCTCGGCATTCTGCTTTTGGTGCTGGGTGGCATTTCGTTGCTGGGGACCGTGTTCGCTCCGGGCTTTATTTGGACGCAATCGTTCCTTTCGGGTGACGGCGGCAGCATGGATACCGCTGCGTTCATGTTCCGTTTCTTCGCCATCCAGATTCTGTTTTATGGTTTGGGCTCGGTGTTCTCGGGCGTTCTCAACGCACACCGCGACTACTTCTGGTCGACGTTTGCCCCGGTCCTCAACAATGTGATCGTCATTGCGAGCTTTATGGGCTTTGCGCCCGTGTCCGCACAGTTTGGCGAACGTGCCGGCATCATCTTGATTGCGGCCGGTACGACCCTCGGTGTCTTTGTTCAGATGGCTTGTCAGATCCCCGCGCTTGGCAAGCACGGCGTGCATCCCCATATCCATATCGACTTTAAGGACCCCGCACTGCGCCAGACGATTGCGCTCGGTATCCCGACGCTGCTCGCCACGGTGTGCATGTTTGTCTCGACTTCTATCACCAACGCTGCTGCGCTGGTGGTCCAGCCCGAGACTGGTCCTTCCGTCATCGCCTATGCGCGCCTGTGGTACACGCTGCCCTACGCGCTGATTGCCGCCTCGCTTTCGACGGCGCTCTATACCGAGCTCTCTCACGACGCACAGGAGAAGGATTACGACAGCGTTCGCACGGGCATTTCGCGTGGCGTCGCCCAGATGCTGTTCTTCCTGGTTCCGTTCGCGCTGTACCTGATTGTCTTCGCGCGTCCGCTCAACATGATCTACTGCGCTGGCAAGTTCGATGAGTCCGGCGTGGCGCTGGTGTCCGAGTTCCTTGTCTACCTGGCGTTCTCGCTGCCGCTCTACGGCGTGGTCGTGCTGATGCAGAAGAGCTTCTCTGCCTTGCTCGACATGAAGCCCTATAGCCGCTATTGCCTGTATTCCGCCATCGGCCAGGCCGGCTCGGTTCTGCTGTTTGGCGTTGTACTGGGCTTCGGTATGCCGGCAATCGCGCTTTCGTATGTCGTCGACTACGTGATCTTGGTCGGTTGCTCGCTGTGGTGGCTGCGTCGTCGTCTGCGTGGTCTTCAGGTTAAATCTATCCTGCATGGCGGTTTCTTTGGCCTTTTGCTCGGTGGCCTGGGTGCTGCCGCAGGCGCCGGCGTCATGTGGGCGCTTGAGCACTTTGTCGGGGCACTTGGCGGCTCGATTCTGATTACTCTTGGCTACGTTTGCGTTGCGGGTGTCGTCTCGCTTGCTGTTACCTTTGGCCTTGCCGTCGTCCTTAAGATGCCCGAGGTCTCGGCGCTGATTCGTCGCAAGTAGGTGCGCGTGGCCGGTCACGACAACATTCCAACGCTTGCCGAGCAGGTTTCGCGCGTTCCCACGCAGCCCGGCTGCTACCTTTGGAAAGACGCCAAGGGCGATGTCATCTACGTGGGCAAGGCGAAAAACCTGCGCGCCCGTATGCGTCAGTACGTGACGCTGCAGGACGAGCGCCAGAAGATCCCGCTGATGATGCAGCTGGTGGCGAGCTTTGACTATATCGTGGTGGAGACCGAGCACGAGGCGTTGGTGCTCGAGCGCAATTTGATTGGTCAGTACCATCCGTACTTTAACGTCGACCTCAAGGATGACAAGAGCTACCCCTTTATCGCCATTACAAAGGGCGACCTGTATCCCGCTATCAAATACACGCGTGAGCGTCATAAGCCGGGAACGCGCTATTTTGGACCTTATACCGATAGCCGCGCGGCACGTGAGACGATAGATACGCTGCGCAAGGTTATCCCCATCTGCTCCGCATCCTGTGCGGAGTGGCGTCGTTGTCGCCGTATCGTCGAGTCCCACAAGGGCGAGGAAGACATCGTCAATATGATTTGCGCGCAAAACGGGCGCCCCTGCTTTGACTACCATGTCGGGCGCGGCCCGGGTGCGTGTGTCGGCGTGATTTCCCCGGCAGACTATGCCAAGAACGTCAAGCGTGTCGAGCGCTTTTTGTCGGGCCATCGCAAGGATGTCGTCGATGAGCTGACCTCCGAGATGACGGATGCCGCTGAGGCGCTCGACTTTGAGCGCGCGGCACGCGTCAAACGTCGTTTGGAGGTCATCAGGGGTCTGGACGATCGTCAGCAAGTCGTTTTTCCCTCCAGTGTCGATATAGATGTCATCGGTTTCTATCGCGAGGAGACCATCTCCGCCGCTTGCGTCTTCGTCGTTCGCGAGGGCCGAACAGTTCGCACCTGCGAGTTCATTCTCGACAAGGGTCTTGATGTTGACGAGGAAGAGCTCCAGTCGGGCTTTCTTAAGCGCTATTACGACGAGACGGCTGATATTCCAGCTGAGGTCAACCTTTCCGTCGAGCTTGAGGATGCGGAAGCGCTGGGGGAGTGGCTTGCGGGCAAGCGTGAGCGTTCCTGCCATCTCCATAGGCCGCAGCGTGGCGAAAAGCACCGTCTGCTCGATATGGCATCCAAAAATGCGCGCCATGCCCTCATGCGCTACATGATGCGAACGGGGTACGCTGACGACCGCACCAATCAAGCGCTCCTGGAGCTCGAAAGTGCGTTGGCGCTGCCATCGCCGCCGTTGCGTATCGAGTGCTTCGATATCTCTACACTGCATGGCACCTTTACGGTCGCCTCGATGGTGGTGTTTACCAACGGGCGCGCCGACAAGAGTCAGTATCGTCGTTTTAAAATTCAGGCCGAATTGGACGAGGCAAACGACTTCGTGTCGATGTCCGAGGTTTTGGGACGACGTTATGCTCCCGAGCGCATGGCCGACGAGCGCTTTGGCTCGCGCCCCGATTTGCTCGTTGTCGATGGCGGTAAGCCGCAATTGACCGCTGCGATCAAGCAACTTGAGGCTCTTGGGCTCGATATACCAGTTTGTGGCTTGGCAAAGGCCGATGAGGAGGTTTTCGTGCCTTGGGACGAGACTCCCGTCGTGCTGCCGACCGGGTCCGCGTCGCTCTATCTAATTAAACAGGTGCGCGATGAATCGCACCGTTTTGCCATCACGTTCCATCGCGAATTGCGCGATAAAGCCATGACGGTTTCGGTACTCGATGACGTTCCAGGCGTGGGACCCACCAGAAAACGTGCCCTTATGCGCCATTTTGGCTCGATGAAGCGTTTGCGCGCGGCGAGCGAGCAAGAGATCGCGGAAGTTCGAGGCATTCCTGCCGATGTCGCCAAAGCGGTTCACGAGGCGCTCGTTGCATGGAATGCCGAGCGCGCCGAGGCGGCGGCAAAGCAATCCGAAAACTAAACACGCCTCTAAACAACTGATATACATGATTGCGTGATTTTCAATCATTTATTTCACGGCGATTACCAGCCGATTTCGGGTTTAATTGACGCTAAAACGTTTGACTAGCCATGGTGAACAACCCTGCTATCCTGCGGGTTGACGAAGACTGATATCTCACCTCGTCGATACATACTGTCTGGCGAATCGTTTGTCAATGAATTCGGTGAACGGTAGCAAATACCGTTCAAGCGTATGTATGTATCGGTCGCCGAGCGCGGCACCTCAGTTGGGTTCGTCGGTAGGTAAGGTATATATCGTCCGCAAGTTGCGCGGGGGCACGTCTAGGCGCTCCCGGGTAAGATTCTCTATTGATAGGAGAAGACATGGCCATCATCAACAAGGGTATGTCCAGGCGTTCGTTCCTCGGCCTCACCGGCAGCGTCGCTGCTGTCGCAGGGCTTGGTCTCACCGGCTGCGGTGGCAGCTCTAGCGACGAGGGTTCCGCTTCCGGTTCCACCGATTCCGCCAACCGTGGCGGCGGCGTGATCACCGCTGGTTCCGCTTACGCTCCGTCCAGCTTCGATCCCGCCAGCACCGGCTCCGCTGTGGGCCTGGGTGCTAACTGGCACGTCGTCGAGGGCCTCTACGGCATCGATTACCACGACTACAGCACCTTCAAAGAGCTCGCCACCGACGATCCCAAGTCTGTGGACGACACCACTTTCGAGGTCACCATCCGCAAGGGCGCCAAGTTCTCCGATGGCACCGAGGTCACCGCTGACGATGTCGTTGCCTCCTACACCGCTTGCGCCGCTTCCGCTACCTATGCTCCGTTCTTCCAGCCCTTCGAGTCCATCGAGGCCAAGGACGCCAGCACCGTGACGGTCAAGACCAAGGTCCCCAACTTCTCCCTGCTCAAGGATCGTCTGGCCATCGTCCGCGTTACCCCGGCCACCCAGACCGAGGAGGATCGCGCCAAGCAGCCGATCGGCTCCGGCCCCTGGATGTACGACTCTATCTCCGATACCGAGATCACCCTGGTTCCCAACCCCGAGTACAACGGTGAGTATGCTGCCGAGGATAAGAAGATCCAGTACAGCATCCTGACCGACCCCACCGCTCGCGTTACCGCTCAGCAGGAGGGCTCCACGCTCGTTATGGAGCTCGTTACCGCTGACGCCGTCGACCAGCTCGAGAGCGCCGGCTGCAAGATCGATAACGTTCAGGGTTTCGGCACCCGCTTCATCATGTTCAACGTCGCCAAGGAGCCTTGGAACAACGTCAAGGTCCGTCAGGCTGTCATGTATGCGCTCGACACCGAGAAGATGGTCAGCAACACCTTCGCCGGCCTTGCCACCGCTGCCAGCTGCTACCTGCCCAAGAGCTTCACCAACTATCATGAGGCTTCCACGGTGTACAAGACCGACGCCAAGAAGGCTAAGAAGCTCATCGAGGAGTCTGGCATCACCCCGGGTGCCATCACCCTGCGCACCACCGACAACGAGCAGATTAAGGGCATGGCCGCCCAGGTCAAGAATGACCTCGACGCTCTCGGCTTCGATGTGACCATCCAGACCGATACCTCGCCGGCCACCTACGCTGCCATCGACGGCGGCGAGGCCTACGATATCCTCCTTGCCCCTGGCGATCCTTCCTGCTTCGGCGCCGACCCCGACCTGCTGCTCAACTGGTGGTACGGCGACAACGTCTGGATGCAGACCCGTTGCCCGTGGAAGGAGTCCGCTGAGTGGCAGAAGCTCCACGGTCTCATGGACGAGGCTCTTGCCGCCGAGGGCGATGAGCAGCAGAAGAAGTGGAACGAGTGCTTCGACATCATTGCCGACAACGCCGTTCTGTACCCCGTTGTCCACGTCAAGACCGTCTCCGCTTCCTGGGACGATCCGTCCACTGCGCCCAACGGCGAGGCCCTCGATGGCTTCAAGGGCATCGGCACGACGAGCATGTCCTTCAGGGGCGTTGCGACCGTCAAGGCGTAAGACTCGCTTGAGTCTGTATGCAGGATGTCGGTCGTTGGGACCGTATCCTCATAGTTGAAACAAAGACCCGGGCGACCTCGATGTCGCTCGGGTCTTGTAATGAGTATCCGTACTCATATACCAGTTGGTCCTACCGACAAAAGAAAGGGGAGAGAACGTGAACAACTTGCTACGTTTGATTGGAAGGCGTCTTGTGGCGCTGCCGATCATGGCATTGGGCGTCACCGTCCTGGTGTTCTTCCTTATGTCGTTCTCCAAGACCGACCCCGCCTACACGGCGTTGGGTGACGGTGCCTCGCCCGAGGCGGTTGCCGAGTACCATGAGAAGTATGGTCTGGACGACCCCTGGCCTGTGCGCTACGTGCGCTATATGGGCGATTTGATCCATGGTGACATGGGCACCTATGGTGCTGCTCGCAACTCCGTTGCCAAGCGCATCTCCACGGCCCTGCCCGTCACGATGCAGCTGACCTTCATCGGCCTTGCCATCGGTGCGGTCGTTTCGTTTTTACTCGGCGTCATCGCGGCACTGTATCGCGACAAATGGCCGGACCAAGTGATCCGCGTCTTTTCCATCGCCGGCTTGGCAACCCCGTCGTTCTGGCTTGCCGTTCTGTTGATCCTGCTGTTCTCTTCCTACCTTAAGGTGCTTCCGGCATCGGGTGCTCTGCCTCACTTCACCACGAATCCGGCTGGCTATCTGGGACGTATGATCATGCCCGCTATCGCCTTGGCATTTCCGCTGACGGGCCAGATGACTCGTATCGTGCGTACCGCCATGGTCGAGGAGCTCGATAAGGATTATGTCCGTATGGCTCGCGGCGCCGGCGTTCCCGAGAAGGTCGTCGTCGGCATCAACGTTCTTCGCAATGCGCTGATCACCCCGGTCACCACCCTCGGTCTTAAGATCGGTTACCTCATGGGCGGCGCCGTCGTCATCGAGGTTATCTTCAACCTCCCCGGCATGGGCACCGCGATTCTGCAGGGCGTTCAGGGCAACGAGGCGAACCTGGTTCAGGGCGTCGTTATCGTCGTTGCTCTTGCCTTCATCATCATCAACATCGTGGTTGACATGCTCTACCTGCTCATCAACCCGCGCATCAGGACGGTGTAGATTATGGTAAAGATTCGAGAGAAGCAAACCGAGCAGCTCGAGAAGGCTGCCTCCAAGGGGCTCAAGCTCGGTGGCTGGAAGAAGATGACGCTGTCTTCTAAGATTGCCGCCGTCGTGTTGGTGCTGGTCGCCCTGACTGCGATTCTGGCGCCCCTTCTTGCCCCCTATAGCCCGGTCGAGATTTTTACGGCTCGCCAGGCTCCCGGCAACGGATTTATCTTCGGTACCGACGATAAGGGTCGCGACATTCTGTCGCGCATGCTCTACGGTGGTCGTTACTCGCTGATTATCGGCTTTGGCGCCACTGCCATGGCTCTGGTCTGCGGCTCGGTCGTGGGCGCCCTTGCGGCGGTTTCGCGCAAGGCCGTTTCCGAGACGATCATGCGTATCCTGGACATCATCATGTCCATCCCGGGCATCGCCCTCGCGGCCGTCTTCGTCTCCATCCTGGGCAACTCCGTGCCGTCGATCATCTTCGCCATCGGCTTTATGTACACTCCGCAGATTGCCCGTATCGTGCGCGCCAACATCGTGTCCGAGTACGGCGAGGACTATGTCCGCGCGGTCATCGTTTCCGGCGCCAAGGCTCCGTGGATTTTGATCAAGCATGTTCTGCGTAACTGCATCGCCCCGATCATGGTCTTCACCGTTACCCTGGTCGCCGACGCCATCATCTTCGAGGCCTCGCTGACCTTCATCGGCGCTGGTATCCAGGAGCCCACCGCTACCTGGGGCAACATCCTCGCCGACGCCCGCGGCGGCGTGCTCGCCGGCCGTTGGTGGCAGGCGCTGTTCCCGGGCCTGGCCATCATGATCACCTGCCTGGCGCTCAACATCCTCTCCGAGGGCATTACCGACGCCATGGCCGCTGCTCCCTCCGCCGCCCTGGATCCGACCGATTCCTCCAAGCGTCGCGAGGCCGACCTGCTGGTCTCCGACCCCGTTCGCGCCTACAAGGAGCAGGCCCAGTCCCTCTCCGCTCGCCTTGGCGCCCTGCGCGATGTCGAGCTCAAGCGTGACGATCGCCATGTGCCCGACGAGTCTGTCGAACCGATTCTCTCGGTCCGTGACTTCTGCATTCAGTTTGAGCATCACGGCGATATCAACGTCGTCGACCATGTCAACTTTGACGTCCGTCCTGGTCAGACCATGGGCCTGGTGGGCGAGTCCGGTTGCGGTAAGTCCATCACCACGCTGGCCATCATGGGCCTGACCGACGATGACGAGCACCTTTCCGGCGAGGTCCTCTGGGAGGGCCGCGACCTGCTCAAGATGAGCAAGAAGGAGTGGTTCGGCCTGCGCGGTACCGATATCGCTATGGTCTATCAGGACGCCCTGTCCTCGCTCAACCCCTCCATGCTCATCTCTGCCCAGATGAAGCAGCTCACCAAGCGCGGCGGAACCCGCAGCGCCGAGGAGCTCCTGGAGCTCGTCGGCCTCGATCCCAAGCGCACGCTCGAGAGCTACCCGCATGAGCTTTCCGGTGGCCAGCGTCAGCGTGTTCTGATCGCTATGGCCCTTACCCGCGACCCCAAGCTGGTCATCTGCGACGAGCCCACGACCGCTCTGGACGTTACCGTCCAGAAGCAGGTCATCAAGCTGCTCAACGACCTTCAGGCCAAGCTCGGCTTTGCCATGATCTTCGTCTCGCATGACCTGGCGCTGGTCGCCGAGGTCGCCCATAACATCACGGTTATGTACGCCGGTCAGGTTATCGAGCAGGCGCCCACCAAGGAGCTGCTCACTAACCCGATCCACGAGTACACCCGCGGTCTTCTGGGCTCCGTTCTGTCCATCGAGAGCGGTTCGGGCCGTCTGCATCAGGTGCCCGGCGCCGTTCCGAGCCCGCGCGATTTCCCCAAGGGCGATCGCTTCGCGCCCCGCTCGAGCCATCCGCGCATTGGCCTGGACACCCGTCCGGTCTTCAAGCGCGTGCCCGGCACCGAGCACTTCTATTCCGAGCTCCCCGACGAGGTGCTCAAGGCAAATGGTTTGACCCCTCACGCGGAGGTGATGTAGATGAGCGAGACCGCAGTCAACGGCGTCGAGCCGATCATCTTCCTTGATGACGTCCACGTCACCTTTAGGACCCGTACCGGCTCGATTCTGCACCCTAACCTGGTTCACGCCGTCCAGGGTGTAACGATTAAGCTCATGCCCGGTCAGACGATCGGCATCGTCGGCGAGTCCGGTTGCGGTAAGTCCACCACCGCCAACGTCATGTGCGGCCTGCAGGCCCCCACGAGCGGCAAGGTCTACTTTAAGGGCAAGGACGTTACCAAACGTACCGCCGAGGACCGTCGCCACATGGGTCGCGTCATCTCGGTCGTGTTCCAGAACCCGGCCACGGCGCTCAACCCCCGCATGGTCGTTCGTGAGCAACTGCTCGACCCCATGCGCGTCCACAACCTGGGTACCGAGGCCGAGCAGGAAAAGCGCGTCAAGGAGCTCTTGGAGCTCACCGGTCTGCCCAGCTCCGCCGCCGAGGTTCTTCCCGGCCAGCTTTCGGGTGGTCAGCGCCAGCGCGTCGCAATTGCCCGTGCCCTGTCGCTGAACCCCGATGCCATCATCGCCGACGAGCCCACCTCGGCTCTGGACGTTTCGGTCCGCGCGCAGATTCTGAACCTGTTGACCGACCTTAAGAAGGAGCTCGGCCTGGCCATGGTGTTCATCAGCCATGACATCCAGACGGTCCGCTATATCTCTGACGACATCATCGTTATGAATGGCGGCAAGATCGTCGAGCAGGGCGAGGCCAAGCAGGTCTTCCAGCACCCTCAGGACCCCTACACCAAGATGCTGCTCGGCGCTGCGCCGTCGCTGCTGCATCCCAAGCTCGGCGAGTAGCCTCGCTTTCCCTCCCGTGCGCCCGGTTCCCTTGCCGGGCGCACCTCCGTTGCGATTTCGAAAGGTTGGGTTCACGAGCCATGCCAAGCGCTCAGGAGCTACAACATCAATTTGGTGAATATCGAGGCGCCATGCCCCGTCCATCAGATTTCGACCTCTTTTGGAAGGATCGCATGGACGAGGCCGACGCCGTCGGGCTTGACTATGCGATCGAGACGGCATCGGTCTCCGATGCCGTGACCTGCCAGCTTTTCGACCTCTGGTATACCGGCATGTGTGGCGCTCGCCTGCATGCCAAGTACCTTAAGCCCGTCTCGGACGAGCCCGTGCCATTGGTACTTCAGTTCCATGGGTATCCGGGTGCAAGCCGCAGCTGGTTTGAGCAGGCGTCGTTTGCGGGCATGGGCATGGCACTCATCGCCCTCGACTGCCCCGGCCAAGGAGGTCCCTCCGAGGACATTGGTGGATTTGAGGGCACAACGGTCGCGGGCCATATCGTCGCCGGTATCGACGGCGATCCGGCCAACCTCTACTATGTCCGCTTGCACCAAGATATTCGCATCCTGTGCCGCATCGTTCGCGAGCTTGAGGGCATCGATCTTGCCCGTGTGTTTGTGAACGGCGCGTCGCAGGGCGGCGGTTTGGGCATTGCGACCTGTGCACTTAACAGCGAGCTTATCAATCGCGCCGCCATCCTCTATCCCTTCCTGTCGGATTTCCGCCTGGTCTGGGATTTGGATGCCGACGATATCGCCTATGAGGGCCTGCGCTATTGGTCGCGTTGGTTTGACGAGGATTCGACTCGTATCGACGAAGCCTATGCCAAACTGGCGTACTTCGATTCCAAGAACTTCGCCCCCATGGTCAAGTGCCCCGTCCTGTTTGGTACGGGCACGGCGGATATCGTCTGTCCGCCGGCAACGCAGTTTGCGGTCTATAACAACCTGACCTGTGAAAAGCGTCATGAGTTCTTTGAGGGCTTTGGCCACGAGGAGATACAGGACTTTGACGATATGATCATTCCGTTTTTCTGCGAGGGAGGGGAGGCTCATGTCTAAGTGCGAGAGCAATGTTGGCGAGCTGATTGTCCCCGACCTTGTGGGGATTCCCGGGACGGTCTCGTCAAGGCTCTCTGATTTTCGGGATTGGCGCGGCGACACTTCTGCGGATGTTTCCGAATTAGAGATAGCCGCTTCGGACCTTGAGGTTTGCGGGCCGACTATTACGGCGATTGATTTCGCCAATCCGTGCGCGCGCTACTCCGAGGTTTCCTTTGAGCTTGGTGGCGATGTAGTCCACGCACGTTTGATCGAGCCTGCCGGTCGCGCCCAGGCATCCGAGCTTGTGCCGCTATGTCTGATGTTTCACGACATCGACCGACCCGTGCGGGGATGGCTTCACATGACGAGGTTTGCGGCCATGGGATATGCCGTGCTTGCACTGGACGATGAGGCGATTGGACCCAGCGATCTGCGGCAGGGGATTACCTCGCCTGCTTTTGTCAGGCGCGTCCGTTGGGGCTGCGCGTTGGCGAAGGTCGCACGCAATCTTGATGGCATTGACCCCGACCGCATCTTTGCATGGGGCGAGGGTCTTGGCGGCGGAGTCGCGCTGGCGGTTTCCGCTCTGGACGAGCGGGGCCTCGCCTGCACGGCGGTTGCCAATCCGCTTCCTGGCGGCCTCGAGGCGCTGTCGTCTCGGGTGCGCGGATCGGTGCTCATGGGCACATCGCTTATGGATACCGTGAGCGATCCCAAGGGCCAGTTTGCCGTATTCAACGGTCTTGAGTGTGACCGGAGGCATATCATCTATGCCAAATACGCTCACGAGCGCATCAATGCGTTCGAAAACGAAGTCGTCGACTTCTTTAACCAAACGTTCTATCCGTGTTCTTTGGCCTAGACGGCCTGGACACTGCCAACAAGAGTGGGCGGCATAGGGCCGCCCGCCAGACAACTAAGGAGATTCTTGTGGCAACTCAGAAATTCACCGGCGTTATCCCTCCCGTCGTTGTTCCCGATACCGAAGACCACCAGCTCGACGTTGCCTCCTTTGAGCGCAGCATCAACCGCATGATCGATGCCGGCGTCGATGGCCTGTTCTTCCTGGGCTCTTCGGGCGAGGTCGTTTTCTCCACCGATGAGCGTCGTCGCCAGATCATCGCCGAGGCCGTTCGTATCGTCGACCACCGCGTGCCCGTCCTGGTCGGCATCATCGATACCGAGACCGAGCGCATGATTGAGCACGGCAAGGTCGCTCAGGAGCTGGGCGCCGATGCGCTTGTCGCCACCTGCCCGTTCTATGCGCTGCAGGGCATGACCGAGGTCGAGGAGCACTTCCGCATCCTGCACGAGGAGCTTGACCTGCCCATCTTTGCCTATGACATTCCCGTCTGCGTTCACACCAAGCTCCCCTGGAAGCTCCTTGCCAAGCTCGGCGCCGAGGGCGTCCTTGCTGGCGTCAAGGATTCCTCGGGTGATGACATCTCGTTCCGCTACCTCGTTCAGGAGAACGAGAAGAACGGCCATCCGATGAGCATCCTCACCGGCCACGAGGTTGTTGTCGACGGCGCTTACCTCGGTGGCGCCGACGGCTCTGTCCCGGGTCTCGCCAACGTTGAGCCCGAGGGCTACGTTCGTCAGTGGAAGGCCGCTCAGGCTGGTGACTGGGCTACCGTCAAGGCCGAGCAGGATCGCCTCAACGAGATCTCCCACATCTGGGATGTCACCTCGGGCGTTCAGGGCTATGCCGGCGGCGTCGGCGCCTTCAAGACCGCTATGAACCTCATGGGTATCTTCGACAGCCCGACCATGCCGCGCCCGGTGAAGGCCATGACCGGCGAGAACGTCGAGGCTATTAGGAAGGTCCTCCAGGACAACGGCCTCCTGTAAAGCTTTCCCAGGCACCCGACCTCGCCGTTCAACCGTGTGGCCATGACTATTAGGTCAATGGCCATACGGTTTCTCGGCAATCTCGGGCACCTGGAAAACCTTTACCCGCGCTGTGACGGCTAGCCTGACGGCGCATTTCCTGTAGTTGTTTTTATCTCCGAAGGAGAGCGACATGGAGAACAAGTACGTCTGCTCTGTCGATATCGGCGGAACTAAGATCGCGACTGCCATCATGGAGTACCCGGCTGACGGTAGTGTGCCCCATCCCGTTTTTGAGGCCGAGGTTCCTACCGAGGCCCAGGAGGGCGGCGAGGCCGTCTTCCAGCGTATCGAGGCGTCCATCAAGGCTGCTCTCGAGGCGAATCCCGATGTCGAGGTCCTTGGCGTCGGTATCGGTGCTGCCGGCGTCGTCGATCCCAAGACGGGCGCCATCGCGTATGCCAATGAGATCATGCCCGGCTGGTCCGGCGTTCAGTTGGGGCCGCGTCTGCGCGAGGACCTCGGTCTTCCCGTTGCCGTTGTAGGCGACGTGCAGGCTCATGCTCTGGGCGAGGCCCACTGGGGTGTCGGCAAGGGCAAGTTCTCCGTCTTGTGTCTTGGCATCGGTACGGGTATCGGCGGCGCATATGTCGAGAACGGCCGCGTGATGCAGGGCTTCCATGGTGCTGCTGGCCATATGGGCCACATCGAGTGCTCGGCTGCCGCCGGCATTCCCTGCGCCTGCGGGCGTTCCGGCCATCTGGAGTCGGTTGCTTCGGGCACTTCCATTGGTCGTATGTACGATGAGCGTTTTGGCCGCGTCGACCCCAGCCGTCCTTCGGTCGGTCGCGATGTGAACGACCTGTGCCGTGCGGGCGACGCAAAGGCGACCGAGGTCATCCACGACGCCGGCTTTGCGCTGGGGGCCAGCTTGGGCTCGCTCGCTAACATCCTGGACCCTGAGGTCATCGTGCTTTCGGGCGGCGTGATTCACCAAGGTCCCGATTGGCGTTCGCAGACGTGGAAGGATTCGGTGCACGAGGGCTATGCCAGCCAGGCGCTCGATCCGCTTCAGAACACACCGATCCTCATCGGTTCTCTGGAGGGCGATGCTCCGCTCATCGGTGCCGCTGAGCATCTCCTTGCCTCGTTGAAGTAAACGTATCTTCTGTAGGAGCCTCCCGAGACAACACGCCTCGGGAGGCTGTTCTAAGAAAGGTTGCAGCCTTATGACCGTCGATCCTTTGATTCAATCCCTGAAGGGCAAGCTCGTCGTGAGCGTTCAGGCGTATATGGGCGAGCCACTTCGTACGCCCGAGACCATGGCTCAAATGTCTCGCGCTTGCGAGCTCGGCGGCGCTGCCGCCATTCGCTGCCAGGGCCTTGCTGACATTGCCGCCATTAAGGGTCGCTGTGAGGTTCCCGTCATCGGCCTGTGGAAGGATGGGCACGAGGGCGTTTACATCACGCCGACGCTGCGTCACGCTCGCGCCTGCGTTGCTGCCGGTGCCGATATCGTGGCGATCGACGCCACCGATCGTCCGCGCCCCGATGGCAAGACGGTCGAGGATACCTTCCGTCCACTGCACGAGGAGGGTGTGCTCCTGATGGCGGATTGTGCCACCATCGAGGACATTCGCCGTGCTGTTGATATGGGCTTCGACCTTGTATCCACCACGCTTTCTCACGGCGTCGCCGCCATCGACTGCACCATGGCCGATGGCCCCGACCTGCCGCTCCTGCGTCAGGCGACTGAGGAATTCCCCGGCCTTCCCATCATTTGTGAGGGTCGCGTGCATACGCCCGAGGAGGCTCGCGCCGCGATCGATGCTGGCGCCTGGGCCGTTGTCGTCGGCACCGCCATCACGCACCCCACGAGTATTACAAGTTGGTTCAAGGCTGCGCTTGAGGCGTAAGACAGACCTCGTATCCGCTCGGGGCGGTATACTCAATATAGGCAATTGACCGCGCGGGATCCGGGTTGCCGGGTCCCGCGCTTGTTTTCGGGAGGCAGCACATGCAAAAGGGAGATGCCATGGATGCGGCGGAGCGCTCGGAGCGCATCCCCGATATCGTCATCATCACCGGAATGTCCGGATCGGGCCGCACACAGGCCATGCACGTGTTCGAGGACATGGGCTATTTTTGCATTGATAACCTGCCTCCGCGTCTCATCGCCCAGCTTGCCGAGCTCGTCGGCATCAATACGGGCGTGGGCAGGCATCTCGCCGTCACCTGCGATTTGCGTAGCCAGGGACTGTTTGACGAGTTGCTCGATGCGGTCGCCGCGCTCGAAGAACGCGAGATGAGCTGCGACATCGTGTTCCTGGAGGCTTCTGACGAGGTGCTGATTCGTCGCTACAGCGAAAATCGCCGCCGTCATCCCATTGCCAAGCCGGGGGAGACTACGGCCGATGCCATTCAGCGCGAGCGCCTTCAGCTGCAGGGCGTGCGCGATCGAGCCGATATGATTATCGACACGAGCCGTCTGCGCACCTCTGCGCTGCGCAACAAGCTACGTATGGCATTTTCCGAACTGTCCGACCAACAGCTCATGGACGTCCATGTGTTCTCGTTTGGCTTTAAGCACGGCATGCCCGTCGAGGCGGACATTATGATCGACGTCCGCTTCCTGCCCAATCCGTTCTACGATCCCGAGATGCGCACGATGACCGGTCTCGATAAAAAGGTCTCCGATTTTGTTCTGGACCATCCCAAGACGCAGGAGTTTTGGAAGGCTTGGACACAGCTGCTCGATACGGTGATGCCGGGCTATATCGCGGAGGGTAAACCGCAGCTTTCTATCGCCATCGGCTGCACGGGCGGACAGCACCGTAGCGTCGCCATTGCCGAGGCCACGGCCCGTTACCTGGAAGGCGCCCAGTATCACGTGAGCATCTCCCACCGCGATCTGTCGCGCGCCAACACGAAGGCATAGGCCTGCATGTCGTTTACCGCCGAGGTGCGCGACGAGCTTGCGCGCTGCGAACCCGAATGTGAATACTGCGACTTGTCGACACTTGCCGCCCTCACGCGCGTGAGTGGTACGCTCTCGCTTACCGGCTCTGGGCGGTATCGTTTGACAGTTGCGACTGAGACGGGAGCCGTCGCGCGCACGATGATCACGCTGACGCATCGCATCCTTAAGCTCAAAACGGAATTCACCGTTCGTAAATCGGTCTTGCATAAGGTCCGTAACTATCTCATTACCTTGCCCGATCAACCCGACCTGGACAAGGCTCTGGTGCTGCTGGGCATTCTAGACCGCAGGGGAGGGCTCGTCGCTGGTGTTCCCCGACACATCGTTGCCCGTCCCTGCTGCAGGCTTGCCTACATCCGCGGCGCGCTCATCGCGGGCGGCTTCGTGGCCGATCCACGCGGCGATTTTCATTTGGAGATCGCGGTGCAGGGCGAGCAATATGCCAAGGGGCTTTGCGACCTGTTGGGGCAGATTGGGGTCCATGCTCGTGTTAATGCACGGCGGGGGTCATATGCCGTGTACATTAAGAGCGCCGAGGAAATCGAGCATTTATTAAAGCTGATTGGTGCCAAGCGCAGCGTTGCCGAGATTGAGGAGGCGCGCGCGGTCAAGTTGGTTAAGAACGATGTGAACCGTCGCGTGAACGCCGAGCTCGCCAACCAGACCAGAAGCGCCGGTGCTGCCCAACATCAGCTTGCGCTTATCGATGAGCTCGAGCAGCGCGGCCTTCGCGATGCGCTTCCGGATGCCTTGGCGGTCTTTTGCGACCTGCGCGAGCGCTATCCCGATCTGTCGCTGCGTGATTTAGGGGAGATGGCTGACCCTCCCTTGTCGAAGTCGGCCCTCTACCATCGTGTTTTACGGCTTGAAAAGCTCATTGAAGCAAACGGGTAGTTTAAAGTATCGACTTATATACGGATTTAGCTGCTATTTTATTCTTTAAAACGTTTTAACGTAAATTTGATTTTCAATTTCGACTATTCTCGTGAAATTCAAGTCCAAAAAAAGGTATATTAGGCGAGTGGTTAGTTTGTGGGCCTCAACGGCGGGCGCTGTAGCTTGCGGGGGCCTTACGAAAGGAGACACAATGGCAGTAAAGGTTGCTATTAACGGCTTCGGTCGCATCGGTCGTCTGGCTTTCCGTCAGATGTTCGGTCATGAGGGCTCCGAGATTGTCGCTATCAACGACCTCACCTCTCCCGATATGCTCGCTTACCTGCTGAAGTACGACTCCACGCAGGGCAACTACGCTCGCGATCACGAGGTCGTTGCTGGCGAGGATTCCATCACCGTTGACGGCAAGGAGATCAAGATCTACAAGGAGGCCGACGCCAACAACCTGCCTTGGGGCGACCTCGACGTCGACGTCGTTCTCGAGTGCACCGGCTTCTACACCAGCAAGGCTAAGGCTCAGGCCCACATCAACGCTGGCGCCAAGAAGGTCGTCATCTCCGCTCCGGCCGGCAGCGATCTGCCCACCATCGTGTACAACGTCAACCACGAGACGCTGACCGCTGAGGACAACATCATCTCCGCTGCTTCCTGCACCACCAACTGCCTCGCCCCGATGGCCAAGGGTCTGAACGACTTCGCTCCCATCGTGTCCGGCATCATGACCACCATTCACGCCTGGACCGGCGACCAGATGCCGCTCGACGGCCCGCAGCGCAAGGGCAACAAGCGTCGTAGCCGCGCCTGCGCCGTCAACATCGTCCCCAACACCACCGGTGCTGCCAAGGCTATCGGCCTGGTTCTCCCCGAGCTCAACGGTAAGCTCATCGGTGCCGCCCAGCGCGTCCCGACGCCGACCGGCTCCATCACCAACCTCTACGCTGTCGTTGACAAGAAGGTCACCGTCGACGAGGTCAACGCCGCTATGAAGGCCTACGCCGCCACCATCTCCGAGACCTTCGGTTACAACGAGGACGACATCGTCTCCACCGACATCATCGGCGAGACCCACGGCTCCATCTTCGACGCCACTCAGACCATGTGCTCTGACCTCGGCAACGGCCAGACCCTCGTTCAGGTCACCTCTTGGTACGACAACGAGAACTCCTACACCTCTCAGATGGTCCGCACCATCAAGTACTTCGAGAAGTTCGTTGCTTAATTTAGCTTTTAGCGAATAGCTCGTTGAGCGTCTAAAGAAGGGCGCGGCCTCATAGGGCTTACACCCTAGGGTCGCGCCCTTTTTATAGGAAATCGTCTGCCGTAATGGGAGGCAGACACGTACGAAAGGTAGAAGCAAACATGGCCTTTACCAAGAAGACCGTCCGCGACATCGATGTCGACGGCAAGCGCGTTCTCGTCCGCGTTGACTTCAACGTGCCTATCAAGGATGGCGTCGTTGGCGACACCACCCGTATCAAGGCTGCCCTGCCCACCATCAACTATCTCGTTGAGCACAATGCTCGCGTCATCCTCATGAGCCACCTCGGCCGTCCCGAGGGCACTGGCTTCCAGCCTGAGCTCTCCCTTGAGCCTGTCGCCAAGAAGCTCGCTGAGCTCTCTGGTCTCGATGTTGCCTTTGTCGCCGACACCTACGGCGAGAAGGCCGCCGAGGCTGTTGCCGCCGTCGAGCCGGGCAAGGTCCTCGTTCTCGAGAACGTCCGCTTCGATAAGCGTGAGAAGAAGAACGATCCCGAGATCGCCAAGAAGCTCGCTTCCTATGGTGACGTCTTCGTTCTCGATGCGTTCGGCACCGCTCACCGCGCTCAGGGTTCCGTCGTGGGCCCCGCCGCTTACCTGCCTGCCGTCGCTGGCTTCCTGCTCGAGAAGGAGGTCGACACGCTGACCGGCATCTTCGCCGAGCCCGAGCGCCCCTTCGTCGCTATCGTCGGCGGTTCCAAGGTTTCCTCCAAGATCGGCGTTCTCGATCACCTCATCGACTCCGCTGACACCCTGATCATCGGTGGCGGCATGGCCTATACCTTCTTCCTGGCTCAGGGCCTGTCCGTTGGTCAGTCCCTCAAGGAAGAGGACTGGGTCGAGCGCGCCGGCGAGATGCTCAAGAAGGCCGAGGAGAAGGGCGTCAAGATCCTGCTCCCCATCGACAACCGCGTTGCCGATCACTTTGGCGAGGACGCTGTCCCCGAGGTTGTCGCTTCCGACGCTATCCCCGACGATCGTGAGGGTATGGACATCGGCCCCAAGACCGAGGAGCTTTACGCCGAGGCCGTCAAGGGCGCCAAGACCGTGTTCTGGAACGGCCCCATGGGCGTCTTCGAGTTCGATAACTTCGCTCACGGCACCCAGGCTATCGCCGAGGCTGTCGCCGAGGCCGACTGCACCTCGATCATCGGCGGTGGCGACTCTGTCGCAGCCGTCAACAAGTTTAACCTGGCCGACAAGATGAGCTGGATCTCCACCGGTGGTGGCGCTTCCATGGAGCTCGTCGAGGGTAAGGCCCTGCCCGGAGTGGAGGCGCTTCTCGATGCCTAATCGCACCCTTCTTATCGCTGGTAACTGGAAGATGAACAACGACGTCGCCGAGGCCGCCAAGCTCGCCGACGAGCTGGCTCAGGCTCTGCCCGAGGTTCCGGCTGGCGTCGAGGTGCTCGTCTGCCCTCCGACCATTGACATCACCACGGTTCATGACCGCATTCAGGCTGCCCCCATCGCCCTCGGTGCACAGAACGTGTACTGGGAGGCCAAGGGTGCCTTCACCGGTGAGTCCTCTTGCGACATGCTCAAGTCTGCTGGCTGCACCTACTGCATCATCGGTCACTCCGAGCGTCGCGACTACTTCCACGAGACCGACGAGGATCAGAACAAGAAGGCCAAGGCCCTCGTTGCCGCCGGTCTTGTTCCCGTCTTCTGCTGCGGCGAGTCCCTCGAGGTCCGCGAGGCTGGCACCTATGTCGAGCACGTCGTGAACCAGGTCAAGGCTGGCCTTGCTGGTCTTGAGATCACCTGCCCCAAGCAGGTCGTCGTCGCCTACGAGCCCATCTGGGCCATCGGCACCGGCAAGACCGCTACCGCCGAGGACGCTCAGGAGGTCTGCGGTGCTATCCGTGAGACCCTCAAGGAGATGTTCGGCGAGGAGCTCGCTAACGGCATCCGCGTGCTGTATGGCGGTTCCGCCAAGCCCGGCAACATCGCCGAGCTCGTCGCCAAGCCCGACGTTGACGGCGCCCTCGTGGGCGGCGCTTCGCTCAAGGCTGCCGACTTCGCCTCTATGGTCGTCAAGGCAGGCGAGTAGGACATATGGCACAACGTCATCTTCCTGCACTCCTGATTATCATGGATGGCTGCGGCCTTGCTCCGGCCGATGGCGAGAATGCCGTCGCCGCTGCCAAGACGCCCTTCCTTGATGGCCTGTACGAGAAGTACCCCCACACCACGCTCGGTGCTTCGGGCGAGGACGTGGGCCTTCCCGACGGCCAGATGGGCAACTCCGAGGTGGGTCACCTCAACATCGGTGCCGGCCGCATCGTGTTCCAGGAGCTTTCGCGCATCAACAACGCCATCAAGGACGGCTCCATCGCCAAGAACGAGGTTTTTGTCAAGGCTATGGACGACGTCAAGGCTGACGGTAAGACTCTCCACCTCATGGGCCTTATGAGCCCGGGCGGTGTTCATTCTCACATGAACCACGTCGAGGCTCTGGTCAAGATGGCTGCCGAGCACGGTGTCAAGACCGTTCGCGTCCACGCCTTCATGGATGGTCGCGACGTTGACCCGCAGTCCGGTGCCGGTTACATGAGTGAGTTCTGCGCCTTCCTGGCTAAGATCTCCGAGGAGACCGGTTGCGACGCTCGCGTTGCCACCGTCTCGGGCCGTTATTGGGCCATGGACCGCGATAATCGTTGGGAGCGCATCCAGCGCGCCTACGACGTCATGGTCAACGCGTCCGATGCCGATACCGACCCCGTTGCCGGTATCAAGGCCTACTACGAGAAGGATCCGCGCGGCGACGAGTTCGTCGAGCCCTTCGCTGCCCACAACGAGGGCATTCACGAGGGCGACGCGGCCATCTTCTTCAACTTCCGTCCCGACCGCGCTCGTCAGATGACCCGCGTGTTCACGGACAAGGAGTTCGACGGCTTTGAGCGCGAGCAGATCAAGCTTTCGCACTTTGTGACGATGACCGAGTACGATCCGACGTTTGACGTCGAGGTCGCCTTCCCCAAGACGTTCCCCGAGAACGTCCTGGCCGACGTTATCGCCGCCAATGGCCTGAAGCAGCTGCACACTGCCGAGACCGAGAAGTACGCCCACGTGACGTTCTTCCTCAACGGTGGCATCGAGGAGCCCAAGGAGGGCGAGGAGCGCGTGCTCGTCGCTTCCCCCAAGGTTGCTACCTACGATCTGCAGCCCGAGATGAGCGCTCCCGAGGTTACCGAGAAGCTCGTCGCCGCCATCAACGAGGATCGCGCTGATTTCTACATCGTGAACTTCGCGAACTGCGACATGGTTGGTCACACCGGTGTCTTCGACGCTGCCGTTAAGGCTGTCGAGGCTGTTGACGATGCCCTGTCCAAGGTTGTCCCGGCGATTCTCGCCAAGGGCGGCTTTGCGCTGATTACCGCCGACCACGGCAACGCCGATCACATGTTTGACGTTGCTTCCGACGGTTCCAAGCATCCGTTTACGGCTCACACCACCAACCGTGTGCCGTTCATCATCGTTGATGAGAAGGCACAGCTCACCGGTATCGAGGACGGCCGTCTTTCCGATATCGCTCCGACCATGCTCACCATGGCTGGTATTGAGCCTTCCGCCGAGATGACGGGCCGCGTGCTCGCCACCGAGGCCTAATAGAAAACAAATACCGTTTTCTAGTAAGGGGGTTGTCCACGACCGGACAACCCCCTTTTTAATATTTCTGCCATTTGGGGACGGGGTAGAAATGGTAGAAATACTTTTCCTCTAAAGCTTGACTTCCCGTTTGCCTGTGAGGGTTTGCCGCTGGCTAGTTTTCTTTCGTTGCCAACCTTGTATTAATGCCTATCTGGGTAGAGTTTGATGCAAACATGCTTGCGGATTGTGAGGTCCAGCAATGACAAGGCAGGCCAGAGTTAAGTCCCCCTATGGCTATTACCACGTGATGATGAGAGGCTGTGGCAAGCAGTATCTATTCGAAGAGGATTATCAGCGCAGGTTTTTCATGTCCGTAGCAGGCGAAGCATGCACGCAGTACAAGGCATCGTTATGTGCCTGGTGCCTCATGGACAACCACGTGCATATGCTGCTTTCTGATCACGAGGACCATATGTGGGAGATTATCCATTACATAGGAACCCTCTATGGTCAGTTTTTCAACAGGGTGACCGGACGCTGTGGCCCTGTATTTCAGGATCGCTATAAAAGTAAGCCAATCGAGTCTAACGACTATTTTATGCAAGCAATTCGCTATATTCACGATAATCCGATTGAGCTTGGTTGCCGTCCGGAATGCTACCAATGGAGCAGCTATCAAGCCTACCTTGGTGAAGGCGGCCATCTGGACCGAAGCATCCTATTTAGTCTAATCGGTGGACAGGGAAATTTTGAATCCTTTAGCAAATCGGGCCGCAAGGATACCTATGTATTGAATACGGGTCGTTCGATGACGGTATTTGAGCAGGAGCGCAAGGCTAGGGGAGTTCTGAACGGCATGGATCCCCATGATGTTATAGGGCTTCCCGGTCCATTTGAACGTGCCGAGGCTGTTCGAAGGCTGTATGAGGCCGGCTTTAGTGAGCGACAGATTGTCCGTCTTACGGGGCTTGGACGCTATGTCGTTCAAACTGCTGTCAAATCACTTTAATAGATGAAAATCAAGAGCTATTTCTGCCATTTCTACCCCGTCCCCGAGTGGCGGGTAGGGGAGAGCGGGGGTTGTGGTACAGTACTGGAGTTTGAATTGTTCTATTAAGGAGCTTATCTATGGGTCCGTTCCAGATTCTTCTGTTTGTCGTTTGGGCTGTTTCTGCCGTGGCGCTGACGATTCTCGTCCTGATGCATTCCGGTAAGGGTACCGGCGTTTCGGATATGATCGCTAGCTCGCTGTATAACTCCAGCTCTGCCACAGGCGTTATGGAGCAGAACCTCGACCGCCTGACCGTCATCATGGCTGTCGTGTTTGCCGTGTGCGTCGTGCTATGTATGTTCTTCTTCCCGCAGGGCATCGTGGGCTATTAATCACGAGCTGCATAAGTACTTGTAAAGGGTTCCGCAAGTGCGGGACCCTTTTTTGTTTACATATTTGTAACAGAGTCAAAAATATCACCACATACTTCGCCCAACTAAAGAAATTCTTGACCGTTGACCGGAATCAGGCCCAATTTGTGCATAAAATGCGCTACTGTATTGCAAAACGTTGGCCTGTTGTGCATAACCAGCCATAGCAACGGGCGGCGTTTTGATGGTTCGGATCGGATTGTCTCGACATGTGTCCGACTGAACATTTCTTTGTCCTATCTCATAAGGAGGATGGCATGGCTGATTCTATGTTCCACCAGCCCGTTATGGGTCGTCGCGCCTTTGTTGGCGGCACCCTCGCTGCGAGCTCCATGGCTTTTCTTGCCGCATGCGGCAAGAAGGGCGGCGACGCTTCCGGTTCTGAGTCCGGTTCGACGCTGAACTTCTACATCAACAACCCGGTCTGCATCGACCCCTACAATGTCCAGGAGGACCAGGGCACTCAGGTCGAGTACCAGCTCTTTGACGCTCTGACCTCTTATGACGCCGAGAAGGGCGAGATCGTTCCGCTGGCTTGCGAGTCCTTCGAGGCCAACGACGACGCCACCGAGTTCACCTTCAAGATCAAGAAGGCCAAGTTCCACAACGGTGACGACGTCACTTCCAAGTCCTTCAAGCTCGGTTGGGAGCGTCTGGTCAACACCAAGTCGGCCATCGCTACCGAGTACGGCCCTTCTGAGGTCTCCTATCACCTTTCCATGGTCGAGGGCTATGACGACCTGCTTGCCGGTAACGCCACCGAGCTCAGCGGTGTTACTTGCCCCGACGATGAGACCCTCGTCGTCAAGCTGTCTTCCGCTTACGCCGACTTCCCCTTCGTCGCCTCTCACCCGGCTCTGTCCCCGGTTCCCGAGTGCGCCGAGTCCGATGCCAAGAGCTTCTATCTTGCACCGGTCGGTAACGGCCCGTTCATGATGGACGGCAAGTGGGAGGATGGTCAGGAGATCAACCTCAAGAAGTTCGACGATTACTATGGCGACAAGGCCAAGATCGATGGCATCCACTTCCAGGTCATCAAGGACATGGAGACCGCTTACAAAGAGTTCCAGGCCGGTAACCTCGATGTCTGCGACGTTCCCGTTGCTCAGATCGATGCCGCCAAGAAGGATCGCGGCGTGTCCAAGGACGGCTACACCATGGGCGACGGCGAGCGCATGCTGCTCGGCGCCGAGCCTTCCACCTACTATCTGACCTGCAACAACACGGCCGAGCCGTTCAACAACGCCGACCTGCGCAGGGGTATCTCCCTGGCCATCAACCGTGAGGCCATCTGCAAGACCATCTTCAAGGGTACCCGTACCCCCGCCGACGGCATTGTTCCTCCGGGCATCGATGGCTACAAGGAGGGCGCATGGGAGTTCTGCGCCTACGACGTCGACAAGGCTAACGAGTACCTCGACAAGGTTGCTCCCGCTGGCGCTGACGGCGATCGTGGCATTAACGTGACTCTGTCCTACAACCAGGACGGTGGCCACAAGGAGATCATGGAGTCTATCATCGGCGACCTCGCCAAGGTTGGCGTTACCGCTGTCTCCGATACCCCCGAGTGGTCTGCCCTGCTCGAGCAGTATCAGAACTTTAACTATCAGTTTGGTCGTCTGGGTTGGATTGCCGACTACCCGATTATGGACAACTTCCTGTATCCGCTGTTCCACTCCGACTCCCTCGGTGGCGACAACCGCTCCGGTTACAACAACCCCGAGTTCGACGCCAAGGTCGACGAGGCTCGCACTACTGTTGACGACGAAGAGCGCGTCGCTAAGATGCAGGAGGCTGACGCTATGGTCGCTGCCGACTGCCCGGTCATCCCGGTGATGTTCTACACGCACACCATCGTCGGCTCCGATCGCATCAAGCACCTCTATGTCGATCCGCAGAAGCATGCCGAGCTGGGTACCGCTGAGCTCGCCTAAGAGTTTGCAGCTTCCGTGAGGGTCAAGTATTTACGTAGACCTCATGGGAAACATACAGTTCTCCCTAACCTGGGGTAAACTGGCTGATGGTAATTTTGGGATGCCGGTCTGGCGATCGGCATCCCATTTAGGTTAATCCCTAGATAGGGGAGTGGTATGGGTAAGTACATCGTTAAACGTGTGCTTCAGTTCATCCCGGTGTTTTTGGGCGTTACGCTGATTTTGTTCGCCCTCCAGAATATCGTGCCGGGAGATCCGATCAAGCTGATCGGTGGAGACAAGGCTCTGTCCCCCGAGGTGGAGCTTCAGCTTCGCGTTCGCTATCACCTGGTCCAGTCGGACGAGGACGGCAACGCGATCCTTGACGAGAACGGCGACCCCGTTCAAACGTCGCTCGTGGACCGTTACTTGTATTACATGAACGGCCTGCTTCATGGCGATCTGGGCAATTCGTATCAGCGCAAGCTGCCGGTTACGGAAATCTTTGCCCAGAAGTATCCGTATACGGTCAAACTTGCCGCGTGCGCCATCGTGCTCGAGGCAATCATGGGTATCGGTGCGGGTATCATTTCGGCGGTAAAGCGTTATTCCTTCTGGGATATTTTGGTAACGCTCACCACGTCGATCCTCGTTGCCGTCCCGGCCTTCTGGCTCGGTATGTTGCTGCAACTGTTCTTTGGCGTCATTCTCAAGGACGCCACGGGCGGTGCATTCTCCATGCCGATCTCGGGTGCCGGCGGTGCCAGCTCTCAGTATCAGGATTGGATGCACTATGTGCTTCCGACCATTACGCTGGCTTCGGTTTCGACCGCTTATGCTGCCCGCATAATGCGCTCGCAGCTGCTTGACGTCATGAACCAGGATTACATCCGTACGGCAAAAGCCAAGGGTCTCTCCAATCGCGCGATCATCATCAAGCATGCGCTTAAGAATGCACTCATCCCCGTCGTTACCTATATTGGTGTCGACTTTGGCGGCATGCTTTCGGGCGCCATCCTGACCGAGACGGTCTTTAACTGGCCCGGTATCGGCTATGAGGTCTATCGCGCCATTAGCATGCGTGACTGGCCCATCGTTATGGGCGGCGTTACGCTCATCGTCGTCGTCGTCATGGTGATCAACCTGCTCGTCGACATTAGCTATGCATTCCTCGACCCGCGCATCCGCCTTGGCGGTCCGTCGGATAAGGCCTAAGGGAGGTACGTCTCATGCAGGAAACTGATTCTCAGTCTCAGGAGCAGGCTACCGCCACCAAGGCCGCATCTGCTCCCGCCAAGTCCCGCACGCTGTGGGGCGACGCTTTTAAGCGTCTTCGTAAGAACAAGCTCGCCGTTATCGGTGTCTGCTGGATCATCATCGTCGTTGTGGTTGCCCTGACCGCAGATCTGTGGGCTAAGCCCTGGCTCGGTTCGCCGACGGCTTCCGACTCGACCACCATGGCCCAGACGTCGCTGATGGCTCCGTGTGCAGAGCACCCGTTTGGCACCGACGCCCTTGGTCGTGACATTCTCGTTCGCGTTATCTACGGTGCACGTGTTTCGCTTTCCGTCGGTATTATGGCCACTGCGATCTCCACGGTGATTGGTCTGGTCATGGGTGCTCTGGCCGGTTTCTACGGCGGCATCTGGGATACGATCATCATGCGCTGTGCGGATATTTTCCTAGCGTTCCCGTACGTGCTTTTCGTTGTCGCCATGATCGCCGTTATCGGACGTGGTCTTCAGAACGTCTTTTTTGCCATCGGCATTCTCGGCTGGCCTTCGATTGCGCGCGTCTTCCGCTCTGCAATCTTGACGGTCAAGGAAAACGACTATGTTGACGCTGCGCGCGCGATGGGTGCATCTGATGCTCGTATCGTTGTGCGTCACATCTTCCCGAACTCCGTCGCCTCCATCGTGGTCTACGCGACCATGAACATTGGTGGCGCCATTCTGACCGAGTCCGCTCTGTCCTTCCTCGGCATGGGCGTTATTCCGCCTACGCCTTCGTGGGGCTCCATGATTCAGGACGGTCAGCAGTATCTTCTGACTGCTCCCTGGATGATGATCATGCCCGGTCTGGCAATTCTTTCGACGGTGCTCGCCTTCACCCTGCTGGGTGACGGTCTGCGCGACGCCCTCGACGTCAAGATGAAGGACGCATAAGGATGAAGAAGAACAAGAACTATGTGGACCTGAAGGACCAGCCGGTTCCCGAGGGCCAGCATCTGCTCGAGGTCGATGGCCTTAAGATGTATTTCCATACCGAGGACGGCGTCGTTCGCGCTGTCGACGGTGTCTCCTACACGCTCGATCGCGGCGAGACCCTGGGCGTCGTCGGTGAGTCCGGCTCCGGTAAGTCCGTGACCGCCATGACCATCATGGGTCTTATCTCGATGCCTCCGGGAAAGATCGAGGGCGGCGACGTTCGCTATCGCGGTCGTTCTATCCTCGAGATGACCGAGGAAGAGATGCAGCACATTCGCGGTAACGATATCGCGATGATCTTCCAGGATCCTATGACCTCCTTGAACCCGGTCTATAAGATCGGCAAGCAGGTGGGCGAGGGCCTTCGTCTGCACCGCGGCTACTCCAAGCAGGAGGCACTCAAGCGCGCCACCGAGCTTTTGGACCTCGTTGGCATTCCCGAGCCCGAGAAGCGCGTCAATGAGTATCCCCACCAGTTCTCTGGCGGTATGCGTCAGCGCGTCATGATTGCCATGGCTCTTGCCTGCGATCCCGATATTCTGATTGCCGACGAGCCCACGACTGCCTTGGACGTTACCATCCAGGCTCAGATTATTGAGCTTATGCAGGAAATGCAGGAGAAGAACGGCAACGCCATCATCATGATCACCCATGACCTGGGCGTTGTCGCTGATATGGCCGACAAGATCATGGTTATGTACGCCGGCCGTCCCGTCGAGTTCGGTACTGCTGAGGAAATCTTCTACGAGAGCCGCCACCCCTACACCTGGGGCCTTATCCGCTCCATCCCGGAGCAGGCCATCGATGAGAAGAAGCCGCTTACGCCGATTCATGGCAACCCGCCTTCGCTCATGAACCTGCCCGAGGGCTGCGTGTTCTCGCCTCGTTGCCCCTATGCGACCGATAAGTGCCGCAAGCAGCGCCCCGAGCGCGTTGTCACCGAGTCTGGTCACTACTCTGCGTGCCACTACTCCGGTGACCCCGAGTTCCTCAAGAACGCTCCTGAGACGTCCCGTACGCGCAAGGATTCCAAGAAGGGAGGCGAGGCGTAATGGCAGATACCAACGAGCGTACTCCGCTGCTGAAGGTCGAGCACCTCTCTAAGGAGTTTCCCGCTGAGTCCGGCATGTTCGCCAAGCGCTTCTCCAAGCGTGTCGTCTCTGCTGTGAACGACATTTCGTTCGAGATCTATCCTGGCGAGACCTTTGGTCTGGTCGGCGAGTCCGGTTGCGGTAAGTCCACCACGGGCCGTACCATCATGCGCCTCACCAAGCCGACGGCCGGCAAAGTGTTCTTCCAGGGCAAAGACGTTGCCGAGATGAGCAAGCACGAGATCAAGGATATGCGTCGCGAGATGCAGTTCATCTTCCAGGATCCTTATGCTTCGCTCAATCCTCGTATGACTATCGGTGAGATCGTCTCCGAGCCCATGACCATTCACGGCGTGGGCACCAAGGAGGAGCGCATTGAGCGTGTCCGCGAGCTTCTCGACGTTGTCGGACTGAACCCCGAGCACATTAACCGCTATCCTCATGAGTTCTCCGGCGGTCAGCGTCAGCGTGTCGGCATTGCCCGTGCATTTGCGCTGAAGCCCAAGCTGATTATCTGCGACGAGCCGGTTTCCGCTCTGGATGTGTCCATTCAGGCCCAGGTTCTGAACCTGCTCAAGGAACTCCAGGACAAGTTCGGTACTGCATATTTGTTTATCGCCCACGACCTGTCTGTCGTGCAGCATATCTCCGATCGCGTTGCCGTTATGTATCTGGGCAAGATGGTCGAGGTTTCGGACTGGAAGACGCTCTACAGTGAGCCTCACCATCCGTACACGCAGTCGCTGCTGTCTGCTGTGCCGGTGCCCGATCCTGATATCCAGAAGACGCGCAAGCGCATCATCCTCGCTGGCGATCCGCCGTCACCGCTGGATCCGCCGACCGGTTGCCGTTTTCACACTCGCTGCCCGATCGCGCAGGGCATCTGCTCTGAGAAGCTTCCCGAGTTTAAGGAAGTCGCACCGGGTCACTGCTGCGCCTGCCACTTCGCGGAGCCGTTCCCGATCAAGGAATCGCACATCGACCTGTAGTCGGTTGTTATTGTCCGGGCCCGCCCTGAAGTTACTTTTCAGAACGTCCTCGGACATGCAAGAAACCCCCGCTGCGCACTTCGTGCGGCGGGGGTTTCTTGCGTCCTGCGGAGTGTTCTGAAAAAGTAACTTCAGGGCGGGCCCTGCGGTAACTCGGCATGGGGAGTGCGATTCCTTGATCGCTTACTTAATCTGATGAGAAATTGAGTGAGGCCGGAGCTTTGGCTCCGGCCTCCTTATATAAGGGCTCGGCAAAGTCGAGCCACCAAATTTACATCAGCCCCCAGAACATGTTTGAGAACTGTGCCTGAAGTATGTATTTGCAGGCCCCGAATCGGTGTTGCCTCCCGGCGCATTCCGCGCAGGGGGAGCGATATTTTGCAGCACGAAGTGCGCAACAAAATATCGCTCATGCCCGAGGACGCGCCGGGAGGCAACACCGATTCGGGGCCGAACATATAGATCTACCAGCGAATTTACAAATTCGTAAACTTTTTTGAAAAAAGTGCTTGCACAGTTCTCGAATCATAGGTTATTATCTTCCTCGTTGAACGCGTGGGTCCGACAAAACGAACCGTGAATCAACAACATAGCATGTCGGAGTGGCGGAATTGGCAGACGCGCTAGCTTGAGGTGCTAGTGACCGCTTTTTGGTCATGCGGGTTCAAGTCCCGCCTCCGACACCATCGCATTTGAGAAGCCTCTTCGGAGGCTTTTTTGTTACCGATAGACGGTGGGGTCCACGATGGAAACGCTTGAACGCAACGAGTGGGCAGACGTTGCCCAACTAGTCGAGATCACGAGCGATGCTGTCATCATCTGCGAGCTCGACGGAACCATTCTGCATGTGAATAATCGCTTACTTGGTTTGATGTGCGAGGAACGCGCCGACGTCATCGGTGGAGATGTTAAAGACGTCCTGTACTCGTCCGCTTTTGAACGTGCGACGGAACATCGTCTGCCATTTGAAACTGATGGCTCCGAGAACGAACTGATGCTCAAGTTGAGTGACGGCTCCTTTATCCCCGTCTTGGTTCGTGCGGGCTCCGTAACGCCTCCACGCATCTTTGGGCGCCGCGCGCCACGTGTCCTGGTGGCGCTCCATAGCATCGAAGAACAGTATTCGCACGACCGTCAGCTCAAGCGTGCTCTTTCGGAGCTTAGAGTGGCGAACAAGCGCCTCTCTGGCACGCTCTCGGTCATTATGAGTACCGTGGGCTCCGATGAGCTGCCCAGCCTACTTGATACCGTTTTGAACCAGCTTGTAGGAACGCTCGATGCTTCGGGTGCCGCTATCTATTTTTCTGAGAGCGGCGGTTTTAAACTTCGCGGTGTTTCCAAGGAGCTGTACGACAGCTACCTGCCTGAGTTTTTGCCGTATGGCGCTGGCATTCCGACGTATGTTCTTCGTGAGTCGCGTGCCTGTCGCTTGTCGATTCAACAGGACCTTGAGGGTGATAAGGCCGCCTCCGGTATGTTTATGGACTTGGACAATCGTTCTAAGCACCTGTTGCGCATGCAGGATATGCCTCCGTACCGCAGCGAGATCTGTCTTCCCGTTTTTTACGGTACGCAGATTCTTGGCGTGCTGGAAGTTGGTTGGAAACGCCCTCAAGCACCGCTCGCCTATGACGTTAATGTACTCGAGGTCATTTGCGATTACCTGTCTATCCAGCTGGTCGGCATGGCATCGAGCCTTCGCTCCCGTCGCACGGCCGAGCTTGGCCGCTCGCTCAATGTCTTGCGTGATGAGTTGTTTACCTTTCTAGACGATTCCGCCGCGGCTACCCAGGCGGTATCGTCCGAGATCTGCAATATGCTTAACTGCCATTTTTGCCCTGTTGAGTATGACGCCAGTCTGGATTCCTACGTCATAGATTTTGAAGGCGGCAGTCGCGTTGCTTTGCCGGACGATCCCGAGAAGCTTTTCTTTTCCACGACGGCGCCAGCGGCACGTCTGGGGGCTGGACCTGATGGCTTTGAGGCATCTGTTTTGGGAGGTACGAGTGCCGAGGACCTTAAACACGTCCGTATAACTCGCGTTGACGAATCGATGCCTATGGGAGGTTGGCTTAGGGCGCATGGTCTGCCTTGTCAAGGTCTCTACGTCGACTCCGGCATCGAGGCGGGGCGCCCGCGCTCTGAGGGTGATGGCAAGCACAGTAACGACGCGATTGTTCCTGCTTCTGTTGCGAAGAGCCCGACGACGCGCGCACTGCTGCTTCGTGATGGCAGCCAAGAGCCGATTGATGATCTTGAATATGACTACCTGGTGCACTTGGCGCATGACTTTGAACTGATCTACGAAGGCGAATCTCAAAAGCGCGAGGAGCGCCATATTGCTCAGACCCTTCAGATTGGCATGAGAAATTCCCTGGGGGATGTTCCGGGTATCGCAACCGATTCGGTGTACCTGTCGGCCACGAACTCGGCGTTGGTCGGCGGCGATTTCTATACGCTCATCCGTCTTCCCGACGACTGCGCCGTCATGATTCTGGGCGATGTGTCTGGCAAAGGTATTGAGGCCGCATCGATGTCCGCGCTCGTCAAGACGGCCCTGACGGCATATGCTTGGGAGGGCGCTGGACCGGCCCGCATGGCACGCTCCCTTAACAGCATGCTCGTGGGCTTTTCGAGGGTCGAGACGTTCGTGACGGCCTTTATCGCCAAGATTGACCTTAAGGCCGGACGCGCAACGTATTGTTCGGCGGGCCATCCTCCGACCATGGTCATTAGGCCAGAGTCGATGCCGCTGGGTGGCGGCGAGGCACGTGGGGGAGAGGTCGAGCTACTTGGATGTCAATCGGGTGTAATCGGTGCCTTTGAGAGCATGGTGTACGAGACAGGCGTGTTTACGTTCGCTCCTGGCGACATGCTCTTCATGTATACGGATGGAACGATTGAGGCCCGCGACCGCACCGGAGCGTTCTTTGGCGAGCAGCGCTTGCGCGATCTTCTGCTTTCTGTTTCGGGGGAGGGCGTGTCGGGCATTTGCGGCAAGGTCTTGGGCGAGCTTGACCGATTTACCGAATCGGCGCTGGACGATGACATTGCATTGGTGTCCCTTGAGTTTTTACGGGGTCGTTCATAGACGACGCTGAGCGGGCTGAATCCGCACGGTTGGGGAAACGAATGCATCGAGTGGGCTTTTTTGGGGAACCATGGTCGTATGAATGAGTGGAATGACATAGCGGTTTTGACGCCACCAGGCGATATCGACATCGCCACGGTGCCTGCGCTGCGTCGGCGGTTGGATGCTTTGATTGGCCGCGGCGTGCGTCGTGTTGTCATCAACTGTCAGGCTGTTAGCTTTATCGATTCGACGGGCTTGGCATTCCTGCTTACGCGCGCTCGTGAGCTCATGAGGCGAGAAGGCCTGCTTTCGCTCGTCAATGCATCAGGTGAAGTTGTTCGCTTTTTGGAGATTGCTCGTCTTGTCGATATCCTTCATGTCGCGGGGCCGGCACGGGAGTCTATTCCCGCCATTCCGGTGGGGGAGCTGCCTCGCTGGAGTAAGAGCGTCGAGGTCCGTCAGGGTATCGAGAATCTTCCATACTACCGACATCGCATCGCCGAACTCCTTGAATCGCTTCCGTTGCGCCGTGACGAGCGCTACGATGTCGCATTGGCGTCGGGGGAGGCGCTGGGTAATGCCTATGACCATGCGGGCGGTATCGGGTGCGTCCTGACGGTTCAGGCCTATGGCGATCGCGTTGTGGTTGAGGTGCTTGATCGAGGTGCCGGCTATTCTATCGATGAAACGAGCGAACCGGTCGCATCCGAGGAACGCGGCCGTGGCATCAAGCTTATGCGTATGCTCGTCGATAACGTGGAGGTTGCTCGTCGTACGGACGGCGCCGGCACGCGCGTGCAGATGGTGAAGCTGTTTAGCGGAGCGCTGGAATCGTGTGCCTAGCCAATCGCTTTAGCGCGTTTAGCTACTAAGAACATGCGGCAGACAAGTTTTTTGAAAAAAGTACTTGCGTCTTTTGGACAACTCGCGTAAATTAATAACCCGCAAGCGGACATGGCTCAGTTGGTAGAGCACAACCTTGCCAAGGTTGGGGTCGCGGGTTCGAGCCCCGTTGTCCGCTCCATTGCATTTCCGGACCGTTTAGGCGGTCCTTTTTCGGCGAAGTGGCCAAGTGGTAAGGCAGAGGCCTGCAAAGCCTTTACCCCCGGTTCGAATCCGGGCTTCGCCTCCAGGCAACATCCGGGCGCTCCGGCGCCCGTTTTGTTTTACATATGCGGACATGGCTCAGTTGGTAGAGCACAACCTTGCCAAGGTTGGGGTCGCGGGTTCGAGCCCCGTTGTCCGCTCCAAACGCAACAGCCCGACTACTACGGTAGCCGGGCTTTTTTTGTACCTATCTCCTAGGCTCGAACCCGAGAGGGAGCGAGCGTTTTGGGTCGTGGCTGTGGCGTTGTTTGCCGCGAATGTCCGCTTTGGGCGTATCATCGTGGGCATCTCGCATAACCTCGTTGCAAGGGAGATACGCCCCATGGCTACAGAAAAGTCTTCTTCGCGCTCATGGATGTCCGATGCCGCGATCTATCAGATCTACCCGCGCTCGTTTAAGGATTCGACTGGTTCGGGTCTGGGCGATATCGCGGGCATTACCCAGCAGATGGACTATCTTGAGCGGCTGGGTATCGAGGCCATCTGGCTGAGCCCGTTTTACCCTTCGCCTCTTGTCGATGGCGGCTATGATGTGGCGGACTACTGCGATGTCGACCCACGTCTCGGCTCGCTTGACGACTTCGATGACATGATCGCTGCGGCTCACGCGCGCGGCATCAAGGTCATCGTCGACATCGTGCCCAACCATTCATCCAACCAGCACCCCTGGTTCAAAGCCGCTCTTGCCGCCGGCCCCGGATCGCCCGAACGCGCCCGTTATATCTTCCGCGATGGTCGCGGCGAGCATGGCGAGCTGCCTCCCACCAATTGGAATGCCAACTTTGGCGGCCCCGCATGGACGCGTGTTGCGGACGGTCAGTGGTATCTGCACATGTTTACGCCCGAGCAGCCGGACTTTGACTGGTCATGCCCTGAGGTTCACGCGCTCTTTTGCGACGTCCTGGCGTTTTGGAGCGATCGAGGCGTCGACGGCTTTCGCATTGATGTGGCGCAGGGTCTCGCCAAGGATCTCGACCGCGATGACCTCGACCGGTGGCATCTCGCCGAGGGCGATGACATGGTTGACGACGGCACCCATCCGCTGTGGGACCGCAACGAGGTCCACGAGATCTATCGCGAGTGGCGCCGCGTGTTCGACCGCTATAATCCGCCGCGCAGTGCCGTTGCCGAGGCGTGGGTGCTGCCCGAGCGCCAGTATCTCTACGCGCGTCCCAGCGAGCTTGGCCAGACATTCAACTTTGAGTTTGCCAAGGCCACTTGGACCTATGATGACATGCACACTGCAATCGAGAAGGGCTTGAAGGCAGCCGTCGAATCCGATTCCGCCTCGACCTGGGTACTCTCCAACCACGACGTGCCGCGCGTGGCGACACGCTATGCCCTGCCGCAAATCAAGGCGACGCGCTACCACCAGATTGCGCTCGACTGGCTCTTGCGCGACGGGTCGTCTTATGACGAGGACCGTGAACTCGGCGAGCGCCGCGCGCGGGCGGCCCTTTTGCTTGAGCTGGCGCTTCCGGGCTCGGCATACGTGTATCAGGGTGAGGAGCTCGGCCTTTTTGAGGTGGCTGATATCCCGTGGGCTGCACTCGAAGACCCTACTGCGACCAATACGCACGGACCGAAGCGTGAGAAGGGGCGCGACGGCTGTCGTGTGCCCCTGCCGTGGGTGGCGGCGGACGATCCCGCGCATGGCGGATCGTTTGGGTTTTCGCCGGCAGACGCCGATGCGGCGCCCCATCTGCCGCAGCCTGCATGGTTTTCCGATTATGCTGCCGATAGGGAAGAAGTGGACCCGACATCGATGCTTGCGCTCTATCGTGACGCCCTCTGGCTGCGGCGCAAGCTGCGCGGGTGCGCCAACGATCTTGCGTGGCTCGATCTTGACGGGCGCACCGGTCTTGCGGATGGTGCCGAGGGCGCTGAGGGCGGCGTCATCGCCTATCGCCGCGATAACGGCTGGGCGTGTGTGACGAACTTCGGTGCAGCACCCGTGGAGCTGCCGGCGGGCAGGGTCCTGCTCACCTCATCACCGCTTGCAGACGGCAGGCTCGCGCAGGACAGCTCTGCCTGGATCATGCTCGGTGAGATGTAGGGGCATCTCACTGCGAGCCTGCGTTTGTTCGCGCCTTTCGTGACGACTGATGCCCTCGCGAGAGCGTCGCAAAACTTTTCAAAAAAAGTTCTTGCATAGGATGCGGGCATCACGTAAGATTAATCCTCGTAAGCGGACATGGCTCAGTTGGTAGAGCACAACCTTGCCAAGGTTGGGGTCGCGGGTTCGAGCCCCGTTGTCCGCTCCATTTGGGCGTTTAGCTCAGGGGGAGAGCGCTTCCCTGACACGGAAGAGGTCAGAAGTTCAAATCTTCTAACGCCCACCAAATGTTCGCAGCTCAGAGGCTATGTCCTCTGAGCTGTTTTGTTTTGCTACCAAGCACGCCGTCAAATATGCCAGCAAATATTGATCCAAGGTCCCCGTAGAGGTGCCGGCAGGTTGCATACGTCCTGGCCGACCGTGACCGCAACATGTTGGTCAAGCATAATCTTTTGGATTCTTTTGGCGTGAGCGGCTTGGTTTTGGTAGGATTTGTCAGCGGCTTGACTAAGGGGGTTTTATAACTGCCATGCAGGTAGCCGTGTTGGTAACGTTTTACCGACTTGCCAAGAACCCCTCATAATTAATGCGTCTGCAAAATGACTAATTGCTTTGACCTGCTGAAACACTATATGTTGTGTTTGACCTAAAAAAAGAATACAGGATATAGATGCCTCTTTGTCGTATGATAGATGGCGGACAGAGAACGAGGACCTTATTCGCCCCATTTGGATGGATCTTCGAGCCCCTTGATTGGCTGCGAGGATTGTCCGCATGAGGGCCTATGGTTTTCGAAAACACAGATTGCGCGACGGCGCCGCAAGACAGGGGCAAGCCCTGCCGGGCATCGTTTGGCTCTGAAGCGCAATACGATTTCGACGCGAAAGAGGCAAGAGGATGAAGATCATCAAGCGCAGCGGCACCGAGGTTGTCTTTGACATCGATAAGATTGTCAATGCCATCCGCGCCGCAAACTTGGAGGTCGAGGAGAGCTCTCGTCTTACCGACCGCCAGGTGGTTTACGCGGCACAAAACGTCGCCGAGGCATGCGAGAACGCGGGCCACACCGTGTCGGTCGAGGAGATTCAGGATCTGGTCGAGGACGAGATTATGCGTCTCGACTGCTACGAGGTCGCTCGCCATTACATCATCTATCGCTATGTTCAGAGCCTGAAGCGCCAGAAGAACACGACCGACGACAAGATTCTGTCGCTGATTGAGTGCAACAACGAAGAGGTCAAGCAGGAGAACTCCAACAAGAACCCGACCGTCAATTCCGTTCAGCGTGACTACATGGCCGGCGAGATCTCCAAGGACCTGACCCAGCGTGTGCTGCTGCCCCAGGAGATTGTGGATGCTCACAATGAGGGTCTGATTCACTTCCATGATTCGGACTACTTTGCCCAGCACATGCATAACTGCGACCTGGTGAACCTGGAGGATATGCTCCAGAACGGTACTGTTATTTCGGGCACGCTGATCGAGAAGCCGCACAGCTTCTCGACTGCCTGCAACATCGCGACGCAGATCATCGCTCAGGTTGCTTCCTCCCAGTACGGTGGCCAGTCGATTTCGCTGACCCATCTTGCCCCGTTCGTCGAGGTGAGCCGTCAAAAGATTCGCGGCGAGGTCGCCCGCGAGCTCGAGGAGCTCGGCGTTTCCGCATCTCCCGAAAAGGTCCGCGAGGTTGTTGAGGACCGCCTGCGTGACGAGATCCGTCGCGGCGTTCAGACGATTCAGTATCAGGTCGTGACCCTTATGACCACGAATGGCCAGGCGCCGTTCGTGACGGTCTTTATGTATCTCAATGAGGCCCGTACGCCCCAGGAGAAGCATGACCTTGCCATGATTGTGGAGGAGACGCTTCGTCAGCGCTATGAGGGCGTTAAGAACGAAGCCGGCGTGTGGATCACCCCGGCGTTCCCCAAGCTCATCTACGTGCTCGAGGACGATAACGTTCACGAGGATTCCCCGTACTTCTACCTGACTCAGCTGGCTGCGAAGTGCACCGCCAAGCGCATGGTGCCCGACTACATCTCCGAGAAGAAGATGCGCGAGCTCAAGCTGTCGAAGGGCGAGACCGCGGGCAACGGCGACTGCTATACCTGCATGGGTTGCCGCAGCTTCCTGACGCCCGACCGCTCCGGTAACGGATTTAACAACGTGGCCAACGCGCTGAACTATGACCCGAACAAGCCCAAGTACTACGGTCGCTTTAACCAGGGCGTTGTGACCATCAACCTGCCCGATGTCGCGCTGAGCTCGCATCAGGACATGGATAAGTTCTGGAAGATCTTCGACGAGCGCCTTGAGCTGTGCCACCGCGCCCTGCTGTGCCGTCATGAGCGTCTGATGGGTACGCTTTCGGATGCCGCACCGATTCTTTGGCAGTACGGTGCCCTCGCCCGCCTGAAGAAGGGCGAGACGATCGACAAGTTGCTCGTGGGCGGTTACTCCACCATTAGTCTGGGTTATGCCGGCCTGTATGAGTGCGTTAAGTACATGACGGGCCACAGCCACACCGAGAAGGAGGGCACGCCCTTTGCCATGGCCGTCATGCAGCGCATGAACGACAAGTGCGCGGAGTGGAAGGCCGAAAGCGATATTGACTTCTCGCTGTACGGTACCCCGCTTGAGTCGACGACCTACAAGTTCGCCAAGTGCCTGCAGCGTCGTTTTGGCATCATCCCGGGCGTGACGGACAAGGGCTACATCACCAACAGCTACCACGTCCACGTGTCCGAGGAGATCGACGCATTCGACAAGCTCAAGTTCGAGGGTATGTTCCAGCAGCTTTCGCCGGGCGGTGCCATCTCCTACGTCGAGGTTCCCAACATGCAGGACAACCTCAAGGCTGTCATTCGCGTGATGCAGTACATCTACGACAACATCATGTACGCCGAGCTCAACACCAAGAGCGACTACTGCCAGGTGTGCGGCTACGACGGTGAGATCAAGATTGTCGAGGATGACGGCAAGCTGGTGTGGGAGTGCCCCAATTGCGGCAATCGTGACCAGGAGAAGATGAATGTCGCCCGTCGCACGTGCGGTTACATCGGTACCCAGTTCTGGAACCAGGGTCGAACCGAGGAGATCCGCGACCGCGTGCTGCATCTCTAATACCGCTCCGGGGCTGAACCGAGAGGGCCGCTTGGGCATTTGCTCGCTATTTCGGACAGTCCTGCGCAAGACGAAGGCCACATTAAGTGGCCTTCTTTGCGTGCGGAACTCATATCGAGCAAATGCCCAAGCGGCCCTCTCGGTTCAGCCAAGTTGACGTAGCTGAGATGCAGCGCGCGGCCTGCTCGCTCCTCGAAGTTCTTAGCGGAAATAATTCGAGCTGCAGCTGCGATTTACTTGCGATAGCGGTTGAGCTGCAACAAAGTTTTTATTGGACCTCGAACCCTATACTCGATGTTCGCTTCGTTCATTGAGTTACCCTTTGCATGAGGCCGGGACATATCGTCCCGCCCGCAGTTTCGCAGGCCGAAGGCCGAGAATGTTTGAGGACGGGATGATATGTCCCGGCCTCCCGGGAGAGTTACCTATGAACTACGCGAACATTAAGTATTTCGACATTGCTGATGGGGAAGGCGTTCGTACTTCTCTGTTTGTGAGCGGGTGCCGTCGCGGGTGCAAGAATTGCTTTAACTCCGTCGCGTGGGACTTTGCTGCGGGCGAGCCGTTCGATCGCGCCGTCGAGGACAAAATTATCGAGAGTCTCGATCATCCCTTTATCGATGGCCTGACGATTCTGGGTGGCGAGCCCATGGAGCCCGAGAATCAGGCGGGGCTTGTTGACTTTATCGAACGCGTGCGTGCGGCCTATCCCGCGGGGTCGGGCAAGACCATTTGGTGCTTTACCGGCGACGTGCTCGAGGAGCTTATGCCGGGTGGTCGTCACCATACCGAGGCGACGGACCGTATCCTTGCCTGCCTCGATATGTTGGTGGATGGCCCGTTTGTTCAGGATCTGTACGATATCTCATTGCGTTTTAGGGGCTCGAGCAATCAGCGCGTGATTGATATGAACGCCACGCGCGCCCGTGCTGTGCGCGAGGGCGTTGCGCTTTGCGACGCTGTGGAGCTTTGGCGGGACGATCCGGTCTATTCGACCCATACTATGTAGCTTGTGGCCGATGCCAAAGGGCGTGGTACCATAGCGCGAACGCAAAATCGGAAAAGTGAGGCCCAGATGGTCGATCAGGAAAAAGTCGAGGCCGCCATTAAGCTGTTGCTTGAGGGCATAGGCGAGGACCCAACTCGTGAGGGCCTGCTGGAGACCCCGGCGCGCGTTGCCCGTATGTATGGTGAGATCGCCGGTGGTATGGACCAGAGTGCCGAGGAGCACCTGTCCAAAACCTTTGCCGTCGCTTCGAACGATTTGGTTATCGAGCGCGACATCACGTTTTACTCGCTGTGCGAGCATCATCTGCTGCCGTTTTACGGCAAGGCTGCCATTGGCTATATCCCCAACGGCCGTGTCGCAGGGCTTTCCAAGCTCGCCCGCACGGTTGAGGTTTATGCCCGCCGTCTACAGCTGCAGGAGCAGCTGTGTGCGCAGGTTGCCGACGCTCTCATGGATTATCTCGCTCCCCGGGGAGCGATTGTGCTCATGGAAGCCGAGCATATGTGTATGACCATGCGCGGCGTGCAAAAGCCTGGCACCAAGACCGTGACGCTCGCTCGCCGCGGCGTCTTTGAGACCGATCCCGCGCTCGAGGAGCGTTTCTTTAGGATGCTGGGACGCTAACTATGAGAGTTGTCAACGACTTTGCATCGAAGACCGATGAGGGGACGTCACGTCGCGGCTTTATGGCTTCGGGCTTGGCCCCCTTTGGTGCCATGCCTCGCATTGATTACATTTGTGCCAACGGGCTGTTCCGGCGGCATCTGGGCAACATTGCGCAGTTGGAATCGGGGCGCATCTTCTGCCGCCACGGTATTGACCATCTGCTCGATGTCTCTCGCATTATGTGGATCAAGAATCTCAAGGAGCAGCTCGAATTTGACCGCGAGGTCATCTACGCCACGGCACTTCTTCACGATATCGGCAAAGATGAACAGTATGAATCGGGTATATCCCATGATGTTGCAAGCGAACGCGTCGCTGATGCGATTCTCGGCGGCATGCCCGATGACGTGGCGTTTGAGCCGGCCGATGCCGCAGCCATTAAGACGGCCATTCTGGGCCATCGAAAGCTGCGCGTGAACAGCCAACCGCTTGAGCGTCTGCTCTATGCAGCCGACAAAGCGTCGCGCGCCTGCTTTGCATGCCCCGCGCGCAATGCTTGCAACTGGAGCGATGATAAAAAGAACCTGTCGATTCGCGTGTAGTTAGTTTGCGCGGTCGGGGTTCTAAACGAAGGAGACGATCGCGATGAGCAACAAGAAACTGCCCGAGAATGCAACCAAGACTGAAGGCGCCGAGCTCGCCCGCCGTGGAAGGGGCGAAATATCCACCGCAACGGCGGTGCCCCACGTGAGCTATGACGACCTTCGCCATGCCGACCGCATCACCGTTGAAGGTCTTGAGGTTTTTGCTAACCATGGCGTGTATCCCGAAGAGAACGCGCTGGGCCAGAAGTTCATCGTGTCCTTGGTACTCTATGCCGACCTGCGTGCAGCGGGGGAGCACGATAACCTGGACGCCTCGATTGACTATGGCTCGGTGTGCCACGATGTCGATGGCTATCTGCGCGAGCATACGTTTAAGCTCATCGAGGCTGCAGCTGAGGGTGTGGCCTCGATGCTGCTGCGTCGTTACCCCTTGCTGCTTGGCGTGCGCGTTAAGCTCGATAAGCCTTGGGCGCCCGTCGGTCTTCCCCTGGCAAGCTGCGGTGTCGAGATCGAGCGCGTGCGCTAACCGGTTCTAATATGTCTCTATGGGTGGCTGCTTGAGCCGCTGGGACAGTGCTCTATTGTTGGGGCAGTACGTGTCGAGCAGGGCGTGAAACCGCTGATTGTGGCTTGGCTCGAGCAAGTGGACGAGCTCGTGGGCGACAACCATGTCAAGGCACTCGACGGGGTAGGCGGCAAGTTCTCGTGCGATGCGAATGGCGCCGGTTTTGGGCGTGCATGATCCCCAGCGCGTTTTCATGCTGCGCACGGAAACGCGGGAAACGGCGACACCCATTGCGATTTCGTATGCGTGCACCATATCCCGCAGCGCCGATGTGACTTCGGACGTATAGAGCTGGTCAATATGGGCTTGGATCTCACTGGGCGTTAAGCCGTCGAGGGGCGCGTTCCACTTGGCCTGCGGACGTTCGTCTGGCTCGTCGGTACCCATAAAGCTTGCGAACGTGGCTTGTTTGGGCCGCGGTGCGGGTGACTTAAAGTTGTGATCGAGCGCATCTTGTACCGTGATGGGCTTGCCCCAAAGTGCAATGATGGACGAGGGGCTGAGCGGCTCTCGCGCCGTCGCCTGACGTTGCTCGCGCTGGGCAAGCCGGCTGATAATCCAGGCGCTGTTGCGCTTCACAAACGCTTCGATACGCTCGCGGCTGGCGCCGAGCGGTGCGCTGGCGTGGACCTCACCGCTCGATGTGACGCGCAGGTTGAAGTTTTTGACGCGCTTTTTGGTAACGACGACGGGGATGGGAGTCCCATCCGGTTGGGGTAGGAAAAGCGTAAATTGCTGCGTCAAAAGTGGTCCTTCAGATTGGGGACGGGCCGGCATGTCGACCGTTCGGCATGCCGGCCCGCTCAGGGGATGTGAAATTAATAACGCTCAAAGAAGGCAAGGGCATTATCGCTGCAGAGCTTCTGCATCACGGTCTTGCCAAAGTGCTTGGAGAGCATGTTCTGGAACTCGGGCATCTTGCTGGCATCGGAGAGGAAGGCGGGCACCGTGGCACCGTCCCAGTCGCCGCCGAGCGCGATGACGTCCTCGCCGCCCAGGTCGAGCCAGTGCTCGATATGTGCCGCCAGCTGGTCGAAGGTGACGTCTGCGGCTGTCTTGTCGGTTGCGTCGTTGGAAAGGAACTCGCTGCAGTAGTTGAGGCCGACGATGCCACCCATGTCGCGAATGGTGCGGAACTGGTCGTCGGTGAGGTTGCGCTTAACGCCGCAAACTGCACGAGAGTTGGAGTGGCTGGCGACGAAGGGACGTGTGGCGTGGGCGACAACCTCGTCAAAGCACTCATCGTTGAGGTGGGAGACGTCAAGCACCATGCCGGCGTGCTCCATCTGCGTAAGTGCCTCGATGCCGGCGGCGGTGAGGCCGGCGTGGGTATCGTGTCCGCTCGCGAGCGGTCCCTGCGCATTCCAGCTGAGCGATGACATGAGTACGCCCAAGCTCTTGAGCACCTCGATCAGCGCGGGGTCCTCGGCAAAGAACGTGGCGTTTTCGATGGTGTGGATGCAGGCGACCTTGCCGTCTTTGAGCGCGGGGCGAATGTCTGCCGCGCTGCGTACGTTGACCATGCGGTCGTGGTTGAGCATTGCCTGGCCGCTCATATGCGCCATGATCTGCGCCTGGAAGCGCGCGGCGTGGGCGGTGGGAATCTCATCGGGGACAAACGTGGCGAAGCACTGTGCCCATGGCGTGTTGCCGATCTTTGCGAGCGAGATGGCGCAGGCGTTGCCCTCGATGAGGTCGAAATCTTGCGGATGCGTTTCGTCGCCGGGGAAATAACCGTCGGTGCCGGCGGTAAAGCGCAGGTCGAGATCGAGCGTGGCCCAGCCGATGCGGTCGGCGGTGTCGCAGTGTAGGTCAAATACGGGATATGCCATGGTTCCTCCGGTTGCAGCGTTTCTTTGCAAACTGTCATTGAATTGTATGACTAGGGTATAGTTAGCGCCATATGTTCACGGCGGCCCGCGTTGTGCGCCGCCCTTATCACGGAGGTTACCATGTCCAACCAGGGCAAGAAGGTCAAGACTCATTATCGCGGCACGCTCGACGACGGCACGCAGTTCGATAGCTCCTACGATCGCGGCGAGCCGCTGGAGTTCACCTGCGGCGCCGGTCAGATGATCAAGGGCTTCGACGCCGCTGTTGTCGACATGCAGATGGGCGAGAAGAAGACCGTGCATATCCCGGCTGCCGATGCCTACGGCGAGCACAATCCCGAGATGGTTATTACCTTCCCGGCCGAGCAGGTTCCCAACATCGAGCAGATCGAGAAGGGCATGAAGCTCTTCCTGTCCACGCCGAGCGGCATGCCTGTCCCCGCCGTCGTCATCGACGTAACGCCCGAGGCTGTGACGCTCGATGCCAACCACGAGCTTGCCGGCAAGGACCTCAACTTTGATATCGAGCTCGTCGAGGTCGAGGGTTAGAGCATGCCTGAGCGCTTGGTTTCGACGACATGCTTGGGAAATCTCAACGATCCGTCCTATGAACTTCTGCTTCGCCGGAAGCTGGGCGGCGTCTTTGAAGTTGACGAGCTACTGCTCGATTGGGACCAGGCTGATGTATGCGCGTTTGTGGGCGTGACGGAGCTGGGGCGCACGGTCGATGTTCGGCTGGATACTGCCGACGGCGGTCGTTTTGTCGACGGCGACGTGCTCGCCGTCGACCGTTCGGGCGTGGTGCCCGTGGCGGTTGTCGTGCGCCTGCGCAGCGCCGAGGTCTATCTGGTCGAAGTCGATCGCATGGACCCTATCGCGCTTGCACACGTGTGCTGGGAGATTGGCAACATGCATGCGCCGCTGTTTCGGGGCGACTCGGACGAGCATGCCGTGCGCATGTATACACCGCTGCAGCCGGTTTTAGGCCGCATGCTTCGCGGCATCGAGGGAGCTCGAATCTCGATCGTTTCGCGCGAGCTCGATGCGGGTCGACGCTTTGCGTCGAGCGCGGCCGATGTTGTCGTGAGCATGGCTCCTGACTTTACGATCGTAAAGGCGGCGCGTAAGTAAGCGCCGGAACATGGGACGGACTTTGGGGGATTGCCATTCAAAGTCCGTCTCGTTGTTGATGAGATGCTTTGGGGGAAGCACATGGGTCTTGAGGGGATCAAGCTGATCGCCTGCGATTTGGACGGCACGTTGCTGCATCCGGGGGAGCGTGAGCCGCGTCCCGAGACGTTTGAGCTTATTCGTGAGTTGCACCGTCGTGGCGTTGTGTTTATGCCGGCGAGTGGTCGTCAGTACGCGAGCCTGCGCTATCTGTTTGCGCCGGTGGCCGATGAGCTGAGCTATGTGTGCGAAAACGGCGCCCTGGTCATGAGCGAAGGACGTGCCGTGGTTAAGCGGTCTATGGGGCGCGACCTGGCCATGGATATCGCGAATGCCGTGGTTGCGTATCCCCATGCCGATGTGACCCTGTCGTGCGAGGGACACCTCTACACCATGAGCGGCAACGATGCGTTTGTCGATCACCTGCGCTATGAGGTCCATTGTGATGTGGCGGTAGTCGACCGTCCCGAAGACATTGACGAGGACGTCATTAAGATTGCGTTCCAGACGCCCGAGGCGGAGCAGCCGGCGGCGCTGGAGTATTTCGAGCGCCGCTTTAGCGATCGGGTCAACGTCATGACGTCGGGAACCGAATGGACGGACTTTATCGGGTTTGGTTCGGGCAAAGGTTCCGCGCTTGCCGACTACGGTCGCGCGCTGGGGATCTCACCCGATGAGATGATGGCGTTTGGCGACAATGAGAACGATCGCGACATGCTCAACGTCGTTGGCCATCCCTATCTAATGGAAAACTGCAACCCCACGATGCGCGGCGTCAACGACCGGGTGCGCTACGTGCACACGGTGGAAGAGGAGCTGCGTCGCCTGCTCGCCGAGTAGGCTTTTGGGACATGCCTACCGGCAGTTGGGGCAGAGGCCTTCGAAGATGGTGTAGTGCGAGGTGATATGCCAGCCGGTTTCCTCGCTTGCACGGGCGTCGAGTTGGGCATCGAACGGCAAGGGCACATCGATGACGCGGCTGCATGAGGTGCAGATAACGTGAGCGTGCGGTTCGGTCGTGCGGTCGAAGCGGCTGCCGCCCGGCGTCTTGATGGAGAGGATTTCTCCCGCGTCTGCTAAAAGGTTGAGGTTGCGGTAGACCGTGCCGCGACTGATCTTGTCGTCCTGCTCGCGTACAGCGTTGTAGATCTCGTCGGCGGTGGGGTGGCTATAGCTTTGGCGCACGGCGTCCAAGACCAGCTTTCGCTGTTTGGTATTTCGTCTTTGTACTGCCATGCGCCTCGCCTCTTTTCTATCAACGGTCGTAGGTAAATGATACCGTATTTAGCACACAATACTAATAACGAGGAATGAAACTGTCTTCATTGGCAAGTGAGGCTCGGGCCTGGGCGTCTACGAGGCGAAAACGCGTCCCCATGCGCTCGTAGGAGGCATGAAGCGCCTCGAGATGAGATAGGATGTTTGCCGGAGCTCCCTGTATCTCCATCTCGACTGAACCGTCTTCCATGTTACGCACCCAGCCGGTGAGTGCACGTGCTTGCGCGAGGTTGGTGTTGGTAAAGCGAAAACCAACGCCCTGGACTTGCCCCGTCCAGCGCAGGAAATAGCGCAGGGGAGTGTCTTGAGTGACCTCGTCGCTTGCGAGCACAGTAAGCCTGCGGCGCAGCTCGAGCTCGACGTTTGACGGTTTTTGAGGCTCTCGACTGCCGCCGGTGACGCTGGAGAAGAACGTATCGAAGAAGCCCATCGCTATGCCTGCTTGCCTGCGTCGGCCGGGAAGGTTATGCCGGCCTGCTGGCGCACGGCATCCATGATGCGCAGTGAGACGAGCGTGACATCGCGGTAGTGGCCAAGCTCGTGACGTCCCGCCGGGGTCTCCCAAATCTCTTCCTTGACGTTATCGATGCCGCCGATGGCGGTGATAAAGTCTGCGAGTTCGTATTCCATGGTGTTGCTCGATTTGGGCAGGTCGAGCACGCGGCCGCTGTCGCTCTGTTCACGCGGTGCCTCGGTCGCCGAGCCGCGTACGACGTCGCCGCGATAGTCGATGCGGACGTTGCGGGGCGTGGACAGATGGTCAATCTGGATAGTGCCACGCTCGCCTTCGATTTGCGAGGGCAGTAGGTCATTCGTAATTTTGGAGTGCGCGAGCTCGACGGAGATACGGCCACCGCCGTAGCTGGCGAGGATGGAACCGCAGCCATCGATGGGGCCATGGGTGAGCTCTTGCGTGGTGGGGTCGAGCAGAGTAGCCATGCTCGTAAGGCCGGAGGGCATGCCGAAGATCTCGACCATGGGCTCGACGGTGTAGACGCCAATATCCATGAGGGAACCCGATGCCATATTGCAGTCGAAGATATTGGTGGCGTGTCCCGCGAGAATCTCGTTGTAGCGCGAGGAATATTTGCCAAAGCGCAATGAGGCGCGGCGGATGGGGGCGATCTCACCCAGGGCGTCCTCGATGGCGTGGAAAGCGGGGTCATGGAGGGGGCGCATGGCCTCGAGGGCTACGACGCCCGCCGCCTCGGCTGCGCGAAAGACCTCGAACGCCTGTGCCTCGGTGGCACAAAAAGGCTTTTCGACGATAACGTGCTTGCCGCCGGTGATACAGGCGAGCGCCTGCTCGTAGTGGAGCGCATTGGGGCTGCCGATGTAGACGGCGTCGACGTCGGCAGCGGACGCAAGCTCGTCAAGCGCGGTGAAGTTACGCTCGCTACCATGCTTAGCGGTGAAGGCGGCGCCGCGATCTGCATCGCGCGAGAGCGTGCCCACAAACGCAGCTTGGTCGTTGGCGTTGACGACCTGGATAAAGTCGTCGGTAATCATGGATGTGCCGATGGTCGCTATACGCAGCATGTATCCCCCTCGTGCCGTTCGGTTTACAGGATGAGTGTAGCGCGAGGGGACAGGAAATAGCGTGCGAAAACGCCGTTACAGGTCGCTCTCGTTAAAGCCGGTGTCGATATCGAGGTTGCTGCCGTCGGCCGCCGTGGTGGCAAGCTCGTCGCAGCGCTCGTTGAGCTCATGACCGGCGTGGCCCTTAACCCAGATGAACTCCACTTTGTGCTTGCTCTTTGCGGTGAGCAGGCGCTCCCACAGATCGCGGTTCTTGACAGGTTGCTTGTTGGCAGTCTTCCAGCCGCGTTTTTTCCATCCGTCAATCCAGTGCTTGTTGAAGGCGTTGACGACGTACTGCGAATCGGAATGGACTTCGACGTCGCAGGGGCGGTTGAGCGCCTCGAGCGCCACGATAACGGCCATGAGCTCCATGCGGTTGTTGGTGGTCTTGGCGTAGCCGCGCGAAAGCTCGGAGGTGAAGGTCTTGCCAGCGGGGTTGGTGTATTTGAGCACGGCGCCGTAGCCGCCGCGTCCCGGATTTGATCGGGCCGAGCCGTCGGTATAGATGATGACCTTCACATGGTTCCTTTCGTTGGGTATGTTTCGTGCGAGTGACCATTGTAGCGCCATGCCCGCTGGGGGCTAGCAATCTATGATTTCTACCCCGTCTTCCGACAGTTAGTTGGCATGGATGATGCGGTTGAGCTCATCGAGGTATTGCTGCAAGAGGGGAGAGGGCTTGCGCTCGTCGTGCATGATATAGCCTACGTGCATCGTTGGGGCGTCTGCTAACGGGATCGATGCCATACCCCATTGCATTTCATTGGAGAGGACGCCGGTCGACAGGGTGTAACCGTTCGACGTGATAAGTAAGTTAGTAAGTGTTCCGCGGTCCGAGATTCGTATGTTGCGGTCGCAAGGGATATAGCTAAAAGGTTCCTCGGCGTAATAGAAGGAGTTTGAGGTTCCCTGCTCAAAGCTGTAGCGCGTATAGGGCGTGAGGTCGGCAAGGGACAGCTGAGGGCGGCGTGCGAGCGGGTGGCGCTCGCTAACGAAGACGTGGACCGTCGCGTCGAATAGGGGATGGAAGCTTGCACGGGCATCGGCGAAGGCCTTCTGCAGAACGCGGGCGTTAAAGTCATCCAGATACAGAATGCCGATATCGCTGCGAAACGCACGGACGTCATCAATGATCTGCGATGTGGTGGTCTCGCGCATGATGAACTCGAACTTGCTGTCGCGGCAGCGCTCGACTACGTTGACAAAGGCCTCGACCGAAAACGCGTAGTGTTGGGCTGAGATGGCAAGGCGGGCCTGAGGTGTACCGCCGTCCTCGTAGCGGGCCTCGAGCATGTCGGCCTGCTCTACGACCTGGCGTGCATAACCCAAAAGCTCGGTGCCGTCGTTGGTGAGTGCAACACCGCGGCTAGAGCGCGTAAAGATTTCGATATGAAGTTCCTGCTCCAGGCTTTTGACGGCGTTGGAGATATTGGACTGTGCGGTATAGAGGCGCTGAGCTGCGGCGTTGATTGAGCCGGACTCTGCCACGGCGATCAGAAAACGAAGCTGCTGGAGGGTCATCGGCGCCCGTCCTTTCGATAGCTATCTAAAAAACCGATAACAGGTTAGCGCTTTTAAGTGATTGACCGAGGGAAACAATGCTCGTACTATTCAAAACACACAAAGGCGGTAGGTAATTAAGCCAACCACGGAACCGGGATGCGAAAGGAGGCCCGCATATGAATTGCTTACCAAGACGAATGCCGGGCTCCTGTTTGCGTCCGTTGGCGTGATCAGGAGACAGCAACTTACTTCTCTTACTCTTATTACTTTTGTTCAATCAAGGAGATCATCATGAGCCAGTTTATCAACAACCCCGAGCACACCTTTGGTTTCGATACCCTGCAGCTGCACGTTGGCCAGGAGAGCGCCGATCCTGCATCCGACTCCCGTGCCGTGCCTATCTACCAGACCACGAGCTATGTGTTCCGCAATTCCCAGCACGCCGCCGACCGCTTTGGTCTTGCCGACGCCGGTAACATCTATGGCCGTCTGACCAACTCCACCCAGGGCGTCTTCGAGGACCGTATCGCCGCACTCGAGGGTGGCGTGGCAGGTCTTGCCGTCGCCTCCGGTGCTGCTGCCATCACCTATACCCTGCAGGCTCTTGCCCAGGCCGGTGACCACGTGGTGGCTCAGAAGACCATTTACGGTGGCTCCTACAACCTGCTGGAGCATACGCTCTCCCAGTTTGGCGTCGAGACCACGTTTGTCGATGCCCATAACCTGAAAGAGGTCGAGGGTGCCATCAAGGACAACACCACGGTCATCTATCTCGAGACGCTCGGCAACCCCAACTCCGACATCCCCAACATCGACGCCATCTCCGAGATCGCCAAGAGGCACGGTCTGCCGGTTGTCGTCGACAACACTTTCGGCACCCCGTATCTGTTCCGTCCGCTGGAGCATGGCGCCAACATCGTTGTCCACTCCGCAACCAAGTTCATCGGCGGCCACGGCACCTCGCTGGGCGGTGTGATCGTCGACGGCGGTAACTTCAATTGGAAGGCGAGCGGAAAGTACGCCCAGATCGCTGAGCCCAACCCCTCCTACCATGGTGTTTCGTTTGCCGAGGCTGCCGGTCCCGCCGCCTTCGCAACCTATGTCCGTGCCATCCTGCTGCGTGACGAGGGTGCCTGCATCAGCCCGTTCAACGCCTGGGTCCTGCTCCAGGGCACCGAGACCCTGTCGCTGCGCGTCGACCGCCATGTCGAGAACACCAAGAAGGTCGTTGAGTTCCTGGCTGGTGACAGCCATGTCGCCAAGGTGAACCACCCGAGCCTGCCTGAGCACCCCGATCACGAGCTCTATCAGAAGTACTTCCCCAACGGCGGCGCTTCGATCTTCACCTTTGAGATTAAGGGTGGCCAGGAGGCTGCCTGGAAGTTCATCGATCATCTGCAGGTGTTCTCGCTGCTCGCCAACGTGGCCGACGTCAAGTCGCTCGTCGTGCACCCGGCTACCACCACGCACTCCCAGCTCTCTGCCGAGGAGCTCGCCGAGCAGAACATCACGCCCTCCACGATCCGTCTTTCCATCGGTACCGAGAACGCCGAGGACATCATTTGGGATCTGAAGCAGGCCTTTGCCGCGCTGGACGAGTAAGGCGACTTGTGCAAGGACCCCTTGCGACTCGATAGGTATAACTGCATAAATGCCTGCTCAAGACGCCTGCGCAAGCAATGGTTGCGCAGGCGTCTTTTTTGCATAGGAAGGGCGCTATTACAGGGTTTTTGGCATGCTTTATGCATTTGAGTTGTGGAAAACTCCTGTTGAGAGGATGTGAGTTTTACGCAATTGACGTGCGCCTTTTGAGTAAAACCGCAGGTCGCGATTTGCTCGAGGTACTATGCAGCGCGATCGAATCACACGCAGCTCAAACGCAGCAAAAACGCACTACGGAGGTTTCCAGCTACATGAGGATCGATTCGCGAAAACCGAAAGCCGCCGCCCTTTCCGCCGCTCTGACCGTGGCGCTTTTGGCGGGCGCCGGCGCAACTGATGCCCACGCGGCAACACTGTCCGATACGGTTGGATCTACGCCGTCCGAGACGACGCTGGTACAGCCCGTTGATTATCGCGGTGACGGTTATGGCTCTATGCAGGAGTGGAACGCCTCGATGGAGGCCAAGCGCGATTCCCTTGAGATGCGTGCTCAGATTATCCTAAACATGTATGGTGACTATGCCACCGATGACGAGCGCGCTGTGCTGCAGGGTTGTATCGATGGTGCGGGCAGCCTTTTGACGATGGGGGAGGTCGACACGAAGTCGACCGAGCTCGATGAGCTGCGCACTGCGCTTGAGAATGCCAAGCGCGAAGCGCTCGAGGCTGCTGCCGCCGAGGCGGAGGCTGCCGAGGCCGCCCAGGCTTCGTACTACAACGCCGGTTACACTCCGTCCTACGCGTCTGCCACGTCCTACGCGAACGGATCGGGCCTGACGCGCTCTGCGGGTGTCAATAACTACAACGGGCGCCGTGAGACCTATTACAGCAGCAATGTGCTTTATCACTATCGCACGGGCGAATGGACTCAGGATTCTGAGGGCTTCTGGCGCGATTCCGACGGCTATTACGTTGTTGCCGTGGGCGATATGGCCCAGGGCTCGACCTTTACGGGCTCCAAGGGTGATTGCAAGGTCTATGACTCCGGCTGCGCCGCCGGAACCACCGACTACTACACCGGTTGGTAATCTGCCATCAGAACAAAATAGGCACATGATGGGCGGGCGTCTTTACTGAGCTTTTAGGCAACGTAAAGCCGCCCTTTCTTTATGTGCGTTTGAGTTAACAGAGCCCTTACCGTGGCGGTACGCTGGGCGTATGCATGCGGGGCACACTGGTTCATGAGAAATAAGGTCTTTCTCGTGGAGGAAGTGGTCTCATGAACGCTCGAGATATCGCTATCGCCGCCGTCGCATTGGTACTTGGCTGTCTTGGCCCTACAGCTGCGTTTGTCGCAGGCATGCAGGGCTCGTGCGGGGCTGCTCCTATTGTGGTCGGCGCGCTCATCGCAGCAGCGCTGCTGGGAAGTGCGGGCGTGACCCTTTGTCGCGATGACGAGGACGAGACGCCGCAGGTGCGGCGCTAGCCGTTGTGAAGCTGGTTTTGCCCATAGATGAAGAAGGAAGCCGCCGCAAGGGGAGTGCCCTTTGCGGCGGCTTTGCTCTTGAGGCTGTTGGCTGCGGTGCGTCGAGCGCTACCAGCTGGCCTCGATTTCGCGGATGCGCGAATAGAGCCATTCGTTTTGCGGCACCTGGATACCGTGCTTGGCCGCGAGGTGGCAGATGGTACCCGCAAATTCCTCGACCTCGGTTCTGCGTTGAGCGATGCGGTCTTGCGCCATCGAGGGCATGCCGGCGGGATCGAGCCCTTTTATGAGACGCACCATCTGCGTCAGGTCTTCCTCGGTGAGCTCGATGCCCTCGGCATTGGCGACTGCAAGCGTCTCGCGCATGGCGGAGACAAAACTGCGGAGCTGCTCGGAGCCCTGCTCCGTAGCGCTTCCGTAGGTGCCGCCGTAGGCCATACAGGTCTGGTTGATGCCGTCGTTGAGCATGAGTTTGGCCCACATGCGATGTGCGGTGTCGTGCTCGACGGTATGGGCGATGCCGCAACGCGTGTAGAGCTCGTCGATGGCGATAACGGTTGCGGGGTCGGTGCCCGCTGCCGCACCAAAGCGGATCTCGCCGGCATTGGTATAGGTGAGCTCCTCGTTGAGGAATACGGCGTCCATGCCCTGGCAGATACCAAGGACGGTGTGCTCCCAGCCAAAGCGCTCGGCAATCTTCTGCTCGCTCGTGATGCCGTTGCACAGCGACGCGATCAGCGTGTCGGGTCCCACGACGCTTTCCAGGGTTTTGAGCGCCACATCGAGTCCGGTTGTCTTGACCGTGAGGATGACCAGATCGGCGGGTGTCGCCTCGCTGGCGCGGACGGACGTGAGATCGCAGGGCTTGCCGTTGACGGTGAGCGTGTCGTTCGCATGGCGCTCAAAGCGAGCGTCGTCCATGACGTATTCGACGGCATCGTTGCCGAGTGCCTGGGCGATCATGCTGCCGTAGAGTAGCCCGACGCCGCCCTTGCCGATAAAGGCGACCTTGTTGATCTGCATGTGAATCATCTCCCCATAAAAAGGCGCCCGCGTATGGGGCGCCTGATGGATTGTATGCCGCCGGGGTGATTGATGGGTGCGCGGAGCGGCTGTTATGAAAAAGAAACGTTTGCCTGGACGCTACGCTGCAGGGCAGACCGCAAAGACGCGTGCGGGATATCCAACGCCATCGCGTACCTTGGGGAAGGTGCAGAAGATGACGGCGCCCGTGGCGGGAAGCTCGTCTAGATGGTCCATGACCTCGATCTGATAGCGGTCGACCGAGAGGATGTACTGCTCGCCGGGGTAGGGGTAGGCGTCCTCACGCGTGGTCACGCTCGCCGGGTCGGTGTCAGCCGGCTCGTGGCCGATGGCGCCGATGTTGCGCTCTTCTACAAGCCATTTGATGGCGTCGAGGTCCCAGCCGGGGTAGTGGGGCTGGCCGTCCTCGTCCTTGTTTTCGAGGTCGGTGAGCTTGGACCAGTCGGAGCGGAAGGCGACGAAAGCGTCTTTGGGAATGCGACCGTGCTCATCCTCCCATGCTTCGAGGTCCTCGACGGTCAGGACGTAGTCGGGATTTGTGGCGCACTCCTCGTGTTTGTCGATCACACAGAGCGGATGCATAAACTCGATGGGTTCAATCTCTCCAAGGGAACGGCCGTCAACATGGAAGTGGCGCGGTGCGTCGACATGCGTGCCGTACTGCGAAGCAACCGAATACTGGAAGCAGCGCATGGGCGCGAGCATGTCCTCGGGCGTGCCGGGCAGGTAGTCGAAGAGCTTGGTGGACTCAAAAGGCTTAAAGCCAAACCAGTGCGGGGTGTCGCACGAGAGCGTGTGAGTGAGGTCGACCCAGCGATAATCGGTGCTTTTGAGCTGGGTTGCGAGGTTCCAAAGGTCGAGCGCGGGCATGGTTGACTCCTTTCATCGGGCTTTTTGCTGATGTTAAAGCGGTGCCGTGACAGCTCGATTTCTGCTGCGTTACGATACGTTCTCGATTGCGATTCCACGATGTTTCGGCCGCGTGACCATTGTGTTTCGCCTTGCCGGGGCGCTGATGGCGAAAGGAGGGGCCGTGCAATACCGCGTTGACCCCAAAAGTGGTAACCGAATATCCGCTCTGGGTCTGGGCTGCATGAGATTTCCCGGTGCGCCGGGCCATCCGGATGCGAAGACAGCCGATGCCATCATTTCCCGTGCGGTGGAACAGGGGATTAATTATCTGGATACCGCGTATCTCTATCCCGGTAACGAGGTGTGCGTGGGCGCCTCACTTGAGCGCTTGGGGCTACGCGACCGGGTGTTGCTGGCGACCAAACTGCCGCATGCTTCGTGCAAGTGCGCGGAGGATTTCGACCGGTTTTTCGACGAACAACTGCGCCGCCTGCGAACCGATCATATCGACTATTACCTCATGCACAACATCACCTCGCCCGCCCAGTGGGAGCGCGTGGTGGCGTTGGGTATCGAGGACTGGATCGCGCGTCAAAAGGCGGCGGGGCGCATTCGCCAGATTGGTTTTTCGTACCACGGCAGCGCCGCGGACTTCCTCACGATGCTTGACGCGTATGACTGGGATTTTTGCCAGATCCAGTACAACTACGCTGGAGAGCGCTACCAAGCGGGAACGGCGGGACTCATGGCGGCTGCGGAGCGCGGACTCGCGGTGTTTGTGATGGAGCCGCTTTTGGGTGGACGCCTGGCGGGCAAGCTGCCTCCGCGGGCCCGCGCCGTGCTCGATGACGTACGCGATCCGTACCTGAAGTCGCCGGCTGCTTGGGGCCTTTCGTGGGTGTGGAACCATCCTCAAGTCAAGATGCTGCTTTCGGGCATGACCGATACCGCGCAGGTGGACGAGAACGCGGCATTGGCGGATCGCGCACTGCCGGATTCGATGACAACAGAGCAGCTCGACACCATCGCACGTGTGCTGGGAGAGTTTGAGAAATCGAATCGCGTGCCCTGTACGGGGTGCGGCTACTGCATGCCGTGCCCCAAGGGCATCAATATTCCCGGCTGCTTTGGCGCCTACAACGCGAGCTACGCGCATAGTTGGTTTACGGGGCTGTCTCAGTACTTTACGGCGAGCGCGGTGCGGACGAACGAGCCCAAGCTGGCGAGCAATTGCGTCAAGTGCGGCAAATGCGCACGTCACTGCCCACAGCACATCGATATTCCCGAGCGTCTCGACGATGTGCGCCGACGTTTCCAGCCTGGCCCCGTAACGGCCGCGCTTAAAGCCTTTTGCAAAACGCGTTCCTGATGCCCCTTTTATAAGTTGCGGTGGAATAGTTCCTGTTTGCGGCAGAATAGGGGCCAAACAGGAACTATTTCACCGCAACTGAAGGGGGCTGTCGTGGGCCATCGGGATTCATGTGATGATTTGCGTGAGGTTCGTTGGGGCGTTTTGGGCGCTGGGCACATTTCGCATCGATTTGCATCGTCGCTCAAGAAGGTCGACGGGGCACGGCTGGTGGCTGCGGCCGGTCGCACTCCTGCACATGTCGAGGAATTATGCCGAGCGTTTTCGATCGATGCTGCGCATGGCCATGCCTCGGTCGACGATAACGGCAATGCGGCTTATGACGCGCTGATTGCCGACCCCGATGTCGACGCAATCTACTTGGCGCTTCCGCATGGCATGCATACGCGTTGGGCCTGTCGCGCGCTGTGCGCCGGAAAGGCCGTGCTGTGCGAAAAGCCGGCCGTTTTGAGTGAGGAAGAGGCTCTCTCGATTGCCTCCACCTCTCGCGAGCGCGGCGTGCTGTTTATGGAGGCGATGAAGAATCGGTTTTGCCCGATGCGCACTCGCGTGAAAGACTTGCTTGCGTCGGGTGAGCTTGGCCGTATTGTCTCGATTGAAAGCGTGCAAAAGCTCGATTACGGCGAGTCTCCTTCGGGCTATCTGCTTGATCCGTTGCAGGGCGGCTGTCTATATGACATGGGCTGCTATGCGGTCGGTTGGTTTGAGGATTTGCTCGCGGGCGCTTGCGAGGTTTCGTCCCGTGAAGTTCGCTGGCGTGACGTATCGGGCGGTCGCGTCGATTGGGCCGACGAGATCCATATGAGCGTCGGCGGTATACCCATTCATATGGTGTGCGACGGCAAAGCAGCATATGAAAGCCGCTTAATGATTGCCTGCGAACGGGGTTCGGTGGAAATCGAGCGCCTCCATCGCCCCGAGCTCGCCCATGTGAAGTACTCCGACGGACGAATGCTCGAAATTAATGCCCCGTTTGAGGTCGATGATTTCTACGGCGAAATTCAGCATGCGACGCAGCTCGTCCAGACGGGAGAGCTTGAAAGCCCCGTTATGCCTCTTGCCGCCACGCAGCGCTGCGCGCAGATTATCGATGCGATTCGCTTGACGCTCTAGGCTGCGGTGCTGGTGCTCAAGGGGGCTCGGCGGACCTTGCCCCTGATGCCCCTTTTATATCTTGCGGTGGAATACGGTCTGTTTGCGCCAAAATAAGGCACCAATAGACCGTATTTCACCGCAACTGATGAGGGGGAGTTGGAGATGCTGACGATCGGGTGTCATCTTTCGACGACGAAGGGCTATCGGGCAATGGGGGAGACGGCGTTGTCCATTGGTGCCAATACCTTTGCGTTCTTTACGCGCAACCCGCGCGGTGGCAAGGCAAAAGACCTTGACATGGATGACGTGGCGGCTCTGCGCGAGCTTATGGCGCAAAACGACTTTGGACCGCTAGTGGCGCATGCCCCGTATACCTATAACCCCTGCTCCGCTAAGGAGCGGGCGCGGGAGTTTGCCTTGGAGGCTATGGCGGAAGATTTGCAGCGTCTGGAAGCACTGCCCGGCAACTACTACAACTTCCATCCCGGTGCGCATGTGGGACAGGGGGCAGACGCCGGCATTCAGATGATTGTCGACACGCTGTGCCAGGTGATGTTTGAGGGACAGCAGACGACGGTATTGCTTGAGACCATGGCGGGCAAGGGCACCGAGGTGGGCCGTAGCTTTGAAGAGCTGGCGCGCATTATCGAGGGCGTTGCCGCCAAGTGCCCGGAGCTGTCCGATAAGCTGGGCGTTTGTTTGGACACCTGCCATGTGAGCGATGCTGGCTACGACATCATCCATGACCTGGACGGCGTACTCGACGAGTTCGACCGCGTGGTGGGTATCGAGCGCTTGCGCGCCGTGCATATCAATGACTCCAAGAACCCCTGCGGCGCCCATAAGGATCGCCACGAGTGCATCGGCAAGGGCTACCTGGGTAGTGAAGAGTTTGGCGGCGGTATGCAGGTTATGCAGAATATTGTATCGAATAGCCGCTTGCGTGCACTTCCATTTATTTTGGAGACGCCGAACGAACTTGTAGGTTATGTAGCTGAAATCAAACTGCTAAGGTCATTGCAGCAGTAATGACTGTTGCTAAGTGGAGTATTCCATTCACGTTATGGGTTTGTTTCAATCAGTTTTCTCATTGCAGATTCGTAATTCCGGGTGCATAATAGCCAACAGTTTTTGCAGACCTCTGAATCAAACGGGGTCACTGGAAGGAGACTGATTATGAAGCTCAAGAAGCTTGGCGCGTTTGCAGCCACGGGCGCCATGGCGCTCGCTCTTGCACTGACGGGCTGTGGTTCGTCCAACGCCACCTCTGGTTCCGATGCCGGTTCCAGCAGCTCTGACAACGCGAAGGTCGAGAAGGTCGACGGCTCCAAGGAGTATGCACTCGTCAAGGACGGTACGCTCACCGTCGGCACCTCTGCCGAGTACGCTCCGTTTGAGTACAAGGATGACAACGGCGATTATCAGGGCTTTGACCTTGAGCTCATCAAGGCTATCGGCGACAAGCTGGGCCTGGATGTCGAGTATGTCAACAACGACTTCGACACGCTCGTCCCCGGCGTTGCTTCGGGCGCCAAGTATGACGTTTCCATCGCGGCTATCACCGACACGCCCGAGCGTGAGAAGGAAGTCACTTTCTCCGATTCCTACTACATGGACGATCAGGCTATCGTGACCAAGGTCGATAACACCGACATCACGGCCGACAACTACAGCGAGAAGCTCAACAACGCCGACGCTACCATCATCGTCCAGTCTGGATCGACCGCCGAGGCCTTTGCCCAGGAGAACTTCCCTAAGGCCAAGATCGTCCCCTACAAGGACGCCACCGAGTGCTTCAGCGCCCTGCAGTCCGATAAGGGCGATGCTGTAGTCACCAACCGCTCCGTTGCCAGCCAGCTGACCGCCGAGCAGTTCAACACCTGCCAGACCATCAAGCAGGTCAGCACCGGCGAGGAGTACGCCATCGCCATCAACCAGGGCAACACCAAGCTCAAGGACGACATCAACCAGGCCATCAAGGACCTGACCGACGACGGTACCGTTGACGCCCTCATGGCTAAGTACAACATCAAGTAAAATAGTCACTTGATTGCGCGCGGGCCCTTTCCGTTTTGCGGAGAGGGCCTTTGCGCTTTTCTCGACGGAGAGCTTTTCCGTCTCTTTTTGCCGGCAACTTCTACGATAGGAGCCACCTTGTCTCGACTGAACAAAGGAGCCGCGGAGCAGCGTTTTCCACTGCCCGCCTTGCTCCAAAAGCTAGCCTGCGTCATGGCCGTGGCGCTCGCGCTGGTGTGCGCGGGGGCATATGCGCCCACGACCGCCCAGGCGCTTGAGACCGCAAAGATTACCGCCCGACCCAACACCGGTTCGGGCAGCGCTGTGGTCGGCGGCACCGAGACGCGCATTACCTGGGAAGTTCAGGCCGATGCCGATGAGGAGCTGAGCGGTCTTTCGCTGACGTTTGTCGACGGCACGACGTTTGGTACCGATGGCACGCGATTGACGATGCTCTCGGGCGAGGACCTCATGGATCGTACGCCCATGAAGCCCACGTGCAAGGCTGACGGCCAGACGCTCAAGATCGACTTTGGCGAGACGGCGCCTGCCGGCGGCTTTTTCCGTGTCGAGGTTTACGGCGTGACGTTTCCCGTCGAGGGCGGCGATGAGGCCTTCAGCGGCACCTATACGCTCGCCGACGGTTCGACCAAGAAGATTTCTAAGATTCCTTCCGTCGAGATTAAGGGCGTGACGGCATTCGATAACTTCCTGGCCGACCTTAAAGAGCAGCCGTGGGTTGAGGCGTGGAACTCTAATATGTTCCTCCGCCTGTTCTTGAACCCGGTCATTTTGGTTCAGAGCCTGCCGATCGTCTTCAAGGGCTTCCTTATGTCGCTCTCGATCGTGCTCGTGGCATTTCCTTTGGCCATTCCCTTTGGTTTTGCCTTGTCACTTATGCGCATCTCCAAGTCGCGCATCCTGCGCTGCCTTGCCGGCATCTATGTGAATATCATCCGTGGTACGCCGGCGTTCCTGCAGATCTACATCGCGTTCTTTGGCCTGCCGCTGGCCGGCGTCAAGGTTGACGACTATGTGCTGGGCGTCATCGTCATGGCCATGAACTCGTCCGCCTACCTGTGCGAGATCTTCCGCGCCGGTATTCAGTCGATCCCCAAGGGCCAGAATGAGGCTGCTCGCTCGCTGGGCATGAACGCCTTCCAGACGCTGCTCTACGTCATGATTCCGCAGACGTTCCGCAATGTTCTGCCTACGTTGACCAGTGAGTTCATCCTGCTTTACAAGGATACGTCGCTGCTCGCGGCCGTGGGCGTGGTCGAGATCGTCATGAACGCCCGCACCATCGTGGCCACGACGGGCTCCATCACGCCGTATGTGGTTGCCGCCCTGTTCTATCTGGTCATCACCCTGCCGCTTGCGCGCTTGGTGAGCGGTCTTGAGGCGAGGCTTTTGGGTACGGCCGAAACCAAAAAGAAGCGTCCCACCAAGAGCGCCGGACAGGTTGTCGCAACGCCCGCCGATCATATTGCCGGTCTGTAAGGAGGTTCTATCATGAGCGAAACCAATAACTCGAACGAGGTCGTCGTCAGCATCAAGAACCTCCAGAAGGCCTTTGGCGATAACGTGGTCCTGCGCGATATCGATCTGGACGTGCACAAGGGCGAGGTCGTCGTAGTTCTGGGCCCCTCGGGCTCGGGCAAATCGACGATGCTTCGCTGCATCAACCGCCTGGAGCACCCTACGAGTGGTTCGATTGTCGTCGAGGGCGTGGATGTGTGCGCCAAGGGCGTTGACCTCAATAAGGTGCGTACGCACTTGGGCATGGTGTTTCAGCAGTTCAACCTGTTCCCGCACCTGTCGGTTAAAAAGAACGTCATGCTCGCGCAGCAAAAGGTGCTCAAGCGCAGCAAGGAAGAGGCCGAGAAGATCGCCGTCGAGGAGCTGACCAAGGTCGGCCTTGCCGAGCGTATCGACTTTATGACGAGCCAGCTGTCGGGCGGTCAGCAGCAGCGCGTGGCGATCGCCCGCGCCCTGTCGATGAACCCGCACGTGATGCTCTTTGATGAGGCCACGTCGGCACTCGATCCCGAGCTTGTCCGCGACGTTCTGGGTGTCATGCGCGACCTGGCACGCGACGGCATGACCATGATCGTCGTGACGCACGAGATGGGCTTTGCCCGCGACGTCGCCGACCGCGTGGTCTTTATGGACGGTGGCGTTATCGTGGAAGAGGGCACGCCGAGCGAGGTCTTCGACCATCCTAAGAGCGAGCGCACCAAGGCGTTCTTGGGCAATATCTCGTAGCCGCTTTATATGACTGACATAGCAGAAAACGGGAGCCGGATGTGATCCGGCTCCCGTTTTTGTTGGGACGCGAATGTGTTTTGGTGCAGAGCGCGTTACGGGCGGAGCTCATTGCCGCTAGGCGAGCTCGGCTCCAAGGGCGCGGCAGGCCGCCTCGCCCTCGTCGTCGGGTGCGTCGTAGCAGATGACGGAATCTACGACGTTGACGCCGGCCTCGTCGGCGTCGGCCTTCCAGTTGTCCATCCACTCGCCCTCGGCCCACGAATAGGAGCCAAAGAGGACGACCTTCTTGTCACCGAGGATTTCCTTGACTTCGTCCCACATCGGCTGGAACTCATCGTACTCGAGTTCCTCGGAGCCCATGGCGGGGCAGCCGAAGGCGAAGGCGTCGTAGTCGGCGGCCCTGTCGGCAGAGAAGTCGGCGCAGGGGATGATCTCAGTCTCGGCACCCGCGTACGTGGCACCTTCGGCGACGAGGTTTGCCATGGCCTCGGTATTGCCCGTGCCGCTCCAATAGACGACGGCGATCTTGCTCATGTTTTGTCCTTTCGGTTGTGCGGCGCTTGCCGCGGTTTGTACGTTCTATCGGGTTGCCTGGGCAAGTTGCGCCAGGCTGCAGCCCTGCTGATAGATAAAAGTGAAGTATTGGGTGCAGGCACGGTAGGCATCAAACGTCGCAAGTGCCTGCTCGACATCTGCGTAGACCTTCCAGGCCCCAAAGACCTTGTAGTTCTCGCCGCGCTGGACGATAAACTCGTGCACGTCGTCGTAGGGATATCCCAGGAAGTAGCCTATTTCGTGCGGAAACTCGCAGGTGCAGTCTTTGCTGCAGCTAGCTTGATGGTCCAATGCGCATCGGGTTTGGCCGCATGCGCTTTCCGCGGCGTTATTGCTCGCGAGCGTGATGCGTGATGCCAAATGCACAAGGCATGTCGAAAGGTCTCTCGTGTCGTAGCCTTCCGAGGCGAGCGCCGTTTGGGCGCGAGGGTCTGTGAAATAGGTGGTGAGGCTTTTGGCTCGGTACACGTACACGAGCGCTCCGCAGGGCCGCCAGACCAAAACACTCAGGTGGATGCCGAGCGGGTCAAGCTCGCGATTGCACTGGGCGATAACGTTGAGCAGGCGTGCTCGGCGATCTGCGATGTTTTCGGTTGCGGACGAGCCGTCCCCGTGGGCGTAGGTGCCTGGGTAGGTAAAGAGCGATGCCGGCTTGATGCCCGCGAGCGTTGGAGAGCAGTTGCGCACGACTGCTGACTGAAACGTTGGGATGTCTATGGTTCGAGTCACGGCGCTCCTTACGAATCTAAACTGTTAGCCTAGGAAAACTTATACACGAAAGTAAGCCTTGGTCAACAAAAAAGTTTGAAGAGGGAAACTAATTGACCGAACGGACATGATTTTGGGCTAAGATGGGGACACCCCATGGGGGTATCTAGAGAAGGCACAGGGAAGAAAGGGGAGCGCATGGAAGACTTGCTAAACCCTGCAAATATCATCGTGCTTGCCGCGATTGTCGTTGGCATGTTCTTTGGCCTGCGGCGTATTGTCGCTTCGGCACACGGAAAGAGCTGCTGCAGCGATGGCGCGAGCGGTAAGAAGGCCAAGAAGGTAGTGGTTGCGGATACCGATCCGTCCCACTACCCCTATAGCGATGAGCTGCTCATCGGCGGCATGAGCTGCGATGGCTGCGCTCAGAACGTGGCCAATGCCCTGAATGCACTGGATGGCGTGTGGGCAACGGTGACGTATGCGGACCACACGGCACGTGTGCGCTCTAAGCAGCCGGTTGATCGCGGTGCTCTCGTGGCGGCCGTGAAGGACGCGGGCTACTACGTCATGACGCTGTAAGCGCGGCCTCGGATGCATTTCCTTGTCTAGGCTCGTCCGCGCAGTTCGATATCTAGAATGTCATCGAAGTCGATGGTGATGTCTTTGAGCTTGAGCAGCTTGAAGGCGGGGAGTACCTCGTCGAGGATGCCGGTGCGGGCACGATAGCCGTACGTATCGTAATAGGTGACTCGAACCAAATCGCCGCGTTTGAGGCCCTCGAGCTTTTTGGAAAGCTCGAGGGCTTTCTCCTCTGTGAGCTCGCACTTGGGCTCGACAGTGATCTCTTGTTTGCGTACGAGTTCGTAGTATCCCGTCAGTGCAGCAAAGGGCATAAACTGTGCGGCGCGGTTAGCGCGGACGGACCCGCTGGCGGTGAGCTTTGGGTCGGCGGCGCGACGCCTCCCCTCGGGGTCTGCCAGACGCTCAAAGGCCGTCGGCGGACGCATGGGCTGTTGCTTGGGCTTAGGCACGATGTCCTCCTACCTGGTCGTTGCGCTCACGCGCGGTGGCGCCGGCGGTAAAGCTCAACCCTTTCACCAGGGCGTTCTTGCCGTATTTGCCTTTTACAGCCAGCACGGCACGGGCCAGCTCGCGCTCGCGCTCATCGGCCTCGACATCGCTAAATAGATCGATGGTGGCAAACTCCTCCGGCATGAGGTTGCCAAATCCCAGGTTGATGCGCTTGACTGGTCGTTTGGGATCGACAGTCTGCGCCCAGAGCTCATCGAAATAGCCCATGATCTTCTTAAACGAATTGGTGCGCTCGGGTAGCTTGCGCGAGGCGTTGGAGTGCGCAAAGAGTGCGGCATAGCCACCGCGCGGTTTGCCGCCATGCTCTCCCACAAAGATGCCATCGATAGCCTGCGCCTCCCGCACCAGACGGCGCCGTTCGTCATCGCGCTGGACAGGCTTGGGCGCACGGGGCGCGAGTTCAGGGCCGGCGGTTGCGGTGGGTTCGATACTCGACGTGCTCGAGCGCAGGTGCCCGCATCCGTCCACATATTGCGCTGTACCGCTGGCGTCGAGGCGGCGTATGTCGGCGCGCTCGCTTGCGTAGCCCACAAAGAGCGAAATGCTGTCGCACACCACGTGTTTATCGACCAAGTCCAGCACGGCGGCATCGACCATTTCGCGCAAAACGGTATAGGCTTGCTCGTAGGCATAGCCCTTCGAGAGCACCTGTCCCGTGGTGGTCGAGGTTGCCTGCGGGCGGTAAGCCTGAATATCGGCGATGGTCGTTGGCTCGCGTCCAAAGGCGTGGTCGATCAGGTACTCGGCATTGACGCCGAGCTCGTCGTAGAGCAGGTTCTCGTCGAGAGCGGCAACACCCATCAGGTCGTAGACACCGTACTTTTCGAGTCGCGCTGCCACGCCGGGGCCGATGCCCCAGATATCGGTGATGGGGCGATGGGGCCAGATCTCCTTGCGAAAGGTTTCGTCATCGAGCTTGCCGATGCGGCTGGGCACGTGTTTGGCGGTGATATCGAGCGCCACTTTTGCCTGGAATAGATTGGGGCCGATGCCGACCGTCGCCGTGATGCCGGTGCGCCCCAAGACCTCGTCGCGCAGCATACAGGCGAAGCCCTCGGCATCGGTGTGATAGAGGTCTAGATAGGGGGTGACGTCGATAAAGCACTCATCGATGGAATAGACATGCACGTCCTGCGGACTGACGTATTCCAGATAGATGCCGTAGATTTGCGCCGATACCTCCATGTAGTGCTGCATGCGCGGCATGGCCTTGATGTAGTCGATGCCATCGGGAATCTCGAACAGGCGGCAGCGGTTATGGATGCCGAGGTCCTTCATGGCTTGGGTGATAGCGAGGCAGATGGTCGTGCGCCCGCGCGATTCGTCGGCAACGACCAGGTTGGTGGTGAGCGGATCGAGCCCACGGTCGACACACTCGACGCTGGCATAAAACGTCTTGAGGTCGATGCAGATGTAGGTGTGCTGCTCGTGCGCCATCCGAGCCCTCCCATCAAACACATGTTCTTATCGAATACCTGTTCGATAATACCTGCTCGACCGGACACCGTCAAAACCTGTCCCTTTTTGGCAGGTATGGTCGTGCGGCTGCATCGGGTTTTTAACGCAGCCCTAAAGAGCGCGAAACAGCTCGGAAAAGCTCGCTTCGTAGCATGAGGCTAACGATTGATACCACCATAAAGCACGGAAGGGTTGTGGGGATAATGGTCAACTATGGGTTTGGTATGCCGACGCGCTTGGTTGCGGATGGGGACGTGGCTCGCTGGTGCGGGCGATTGGTCGCTCACTACGGTGGCACCAAGGCGCTGGTTGTACTGGGAGGCGACAAACACACGCGTGATGAGCTCGTTTCGGCGGCGCTGGGCTCGCTCGATCGCGCTCTGCTCGAACGTGTACTCTTTCGTTGCGGTTTGGTCGGGGGCGACGGGGGAGACGATTTGGTCGATGAGGCCGTAGCCCTGGCGTGCGATGAAGGCGCTGACTTTGTCCTGGCGATTGGTGACGCCGATACGGCGGGCTTTGCGCGCGAACTTGCCCGACGCATGGCGGCGCTCGATGCCGGCGAGGACGGTTTTGTTCCCTACGGGTGCATTGTCTCGGAGGGAAACGTGCCCGAGGCTGTGGGTGCCGGCGAGGTCCCCGTCTTTGCCATTATTGCTCCTGAGCTGTTGGACGGCATCGGCTCTCCCTTGCGCGAGCTGCTCGGCAGCGTATGCGCCGCAGCATAGAACCTGCCCCTTTTTGGTCAGTCGCCGTCTGTGGGCAGATTGGCAACGCTCGCTGATTACGGTCTTGACCTGCGTTAGAATAAGGGCATCTGATTATCCGGGCGCATGGAGGAGTGCGCCCGTATGCTGAGGAGGACTTTATGGCAACTGTTGCCGCACCTATCGACGCTACGTCGACCGCCGCTTGGAAGGCGCTCGAGGCCCATCAGGAGAAGCTCGAGGCCGAGGGCATCGATCTTAAGGCCTGGTTCGCTGCTGACGCCGACCGCGTGAACAAGCTGAGCTTTGACGCCGGTGACCTGCACTTCGACCTGTCCAAGAACCTGGTGACCGATGAGACCGTCAAGCTGCTGTGCGATCTTGCCCGCGAGGTGAAGCTCGAGGAGCGCCGCGACGCCATGTTCTCCGGCGAGCACATCAACACCACCGAGGACCGTGCCGTCCTGCACACCGCGCTCCGTCGTCCGGCAAGCGAGAAGGGCCAGCTCATCGTTGACGGCCAGGACGTCGTCGCCGACGTGCACGAGGTCCTCGATCGCATGTATGCTTTCGCCGAGCGCGTGCGCTCCGGTGAGTGGAAGGGCGTTACCGGCAAGAAGATCGAGCATCTGGTGTCCATCGGCATCGGTGGCTCCGACCTGGGTCCGGTCATGGCTTACGAGGCCCTGCGTCCCTATGCCGACGCCGGTATCGATTGCCGCTACATCTCCAACATCGACCCCAACGACCAGGCCGAGAAGCTCAAGGGTCTGGACCCCGAGACCACGCTCGTGATCATCGTCTCCAAGACCTTCACCACGCTCGAGACCCTCACCAATGCCCGCGAGGTCAAGACCTGGATGCTCGAGAAGCTCAAGGCGCAGGGCGCCATCGACGGCTCCGATGAGCAGAACGCCGAGGCTGTGGCCAAGCACTTCGTCGCCGTCTCCACCGCGCTCGACAAGGTCGAGGCCTTCGGTATCGACCCGGCCAACGCCTTCGGTTTCTGGAACTGGGTCGGCGGCCGTTACTCTGTTGACTCCGCCGTTGGTCTGTCGCTGATCGTCGTGCTCGGCCCCGAGCGCTTCCAGCAGTTCCTCGAGGGCTTCCACGCCATCGACGAGTACTTCTGCAACACGCCGCTCGAGAACAACGCCGTCGCGCTGATGGGTCTGCTCAACGTCTGGTACGTCAACTTCTTCGGTTCCAAGAGCCATGCCGTTCTGCCGTACAGCCAGTACCTGCACCGTTTCCCGGCCTACCTACAGCAGCTCACCATGGAGTCCAACGGCAAGCACGTCCGCTGGGACGGCAGTGCTGTGACCTCCGATACCGGTGAGATCTTCTGGGGCGAGCCCGGCACCAACGGCCAGCATGCCTTCTACCAGCTGCTGCACCAGGGCACCGTGGTGGTTCCGGCCGACTTCATCGCTTTCGCCAACACCGCCAACCCCGCGACCGATAACGGCCAGGACGTCCACGAGCTGTTCCTGGGCAACTTCCTGGCTCAGACCAAGGCGCTCGCCTTTGGCAAGACGGCCGACGAGGTGCGCGCCGAGGGCACGCCCGAGCAGATCGTCCCGGCCCGCTGCTTTGAGGGCAACCGTCCGACGACCTCCATTTTCGGTGACACGCTGAGCCCGTTCGCGCTCGGCGAGCTCATCGCCCTGTACGAGCACATCGTGTTTGTCGAGGGTACGGTCTGGGGCATCGACTCCTACGACCAGTGGGGTGTCGAGCTGGGCAAGCAGCTTGCCAAGCAGATCACCCCTGCTTTCCACGACGACGCTGCCAAGGCCGAGCAGGACGCTTCGACCCAGGCGCTCATCGAGTTCTACCGCGCTCACCGCAAGTAGTCTTTGCCGCTGATTAAGCGTTAAGCAGAAAGGGGCCCGAATCCGTTGGGATGCGGGCCCTTTGCTGTCTGGATGAATAAGGCAGCGGACGGCATTCATATCTATGAGGAGAATCGTGCGTTTATCGAGGTCGGCGCCAGTGCGCTGGGTGCCTCGGCGGGAATCGTAATCGTCGAGGGCGCACCGACGGATGAGAGTCGCTAGCAGACGTATTAGACCCGAGCGATTGAGCTCAACGACTGCACGCCGTTCATGTTCGGGACAATATAGCTTTTTACCCGTTGCAAACAGAGGCGTGGCGGGCATTCTGTATGATGACTCAGACAAGGTTGCTTAATGACAGGGAGGCACATATGGCAATCAAGGCCATCGCAATGGATATCGACGGTACGCTCACCAACGACCAGAAGGTGATCAGTCCGCGCACGCGCGAGAAGCTGCTCGCGGCGCAGGAGTCGGGCATCAAGCTCATCTTGGCTTCGGGCCGTCCCGCATGGGGCCTTCATGCCCTGGCACAGGAGCTCGATCTTCAGAACCACGATGGCCTGCTGGTGGCTTTTAATGGTGCGCACGTGGTCGATGCCCAGACCGACGAGGTGCTGTTTGACCAGGCTATGCCGGTCGACGAGCTGCACCGCCTGCTCGATCACCTGCGCAACTTTGACGTGATCCCTATGATCTCGCTCGGTCGCGATCTGCATGTCGTGGACTCGTATCGCTGCATGATTACGCTGCCCGACGGCTCGCAGAAGAACATCGTCAAGTATGAGCGCGATGCGTGCGACCTTAAGATCCGTGAGGTCGAGAGCTTGCATGAGGTCGTGGACGCTTATCCCGTGGACAAGCTACTGACGGCGGGCGATCCAGCCTACCTGCAGGCGCATTACGAGGAGATGTATGCGCCCTTTAAGCAGACGCTTTCGGGCATGTTTACGGCCGACTGGTATTTTGAGTACACGGCGCCCGGTATCGACAAGGCCCGCGCGCTCGAGGGTGCCCTGCCCAAGCTCGGCATCGACGCCAGCGAGGTCGTATCGTTTGGCGACGGCCAGAACGATAAGTCCATGATCGAGTGGGCGGGCACGGGTGTTGCCATGGGTAACGCCGTCGATGAGGTCAAGGCCGTGGCTCAGATGGTGACCGCCAATAACAACGAAGACGGCATCGCGGTGGCACTCGACAAGCTGCTGGGTTAGAATCGCCGATAGTGCATGGTTCGGGCGTCCGCTTGCGGGCGCCTTTTTGTTAGGGAGGGTGCCGTGTCCGCATTTCCGTTCGACGCCGTTATCTTTGACATGGACGGCGTCATTGTCGATACCGAGTATTACTACCTGGGCGAGACTGCCGCGTTTGCCAAGGAGCTTGGGCTTAACCTAACCCAAGAGGAGCTGAACGGGCAGGTCGGTACCTCGCATCAGTTCTTTCTCCGCATGCTGGTCGATTGGTTTGAGCGTGCCGGTAAGGGGCATTTTACTGGCGAGGAAGCGTTGGCCCGTTGGGATGAGTGGGCGCATAAACGTCCGCGCGACTATCAGACTTTGATTAACCCAGGCGCCGTGGATACGATTCGAGAGCTGCCGCGCCGCGGCGTTCGCGTGGCGCTTGCTAGCTCGTCGCCCATGGATAGCATCGAGGAAGTACTCAATGCGTGCGGGCTGTCGGATGCCTTTGAGTATGTGGTGAGCGGCGAGCAGTTTAAGGAGAGCAAGCCCGAGCCCGACATCTACCTGCATGCGCTTGACCTACTGGGGCTGCCCGCGAATCGCTGCTGCTGCGTTGAGGATTCGGTGCCTGGCATCACCGCTGGCAAGCGAGCCGGCCTGACAGTTATTGCCAAGCGCGAGGAGCGCTTTGGCTTTAGCCAAGATGCCGCGGATAAGATTATCGATCAGCTGCCGGAGCTGCTCACGCTTTCTTAGGAGCGCGGTAGTTGCGCGTTTTTCGGGTCTGATGAGTAAATAGCCAACATTTTGGTGCGACACCTAGCATACTTTAAGCTAATGCGGGCTTAAGGGCTTGTTGAATGCCCTTAAGCCCGTTTTAGAATTAATTGTGCTGGGAGAGGGTATATGCCACCGACTGAAGGGCCGACTGACGGTAAAGCAGCGATACCGCTGTACCAACAGGTCATTGATATCATTAAAAACGAAATCAACTCCGGCGCCTACAAGGCAGGCGCGCGGATACCCAACGAATTCGAATTGGCTGAGAGCTATAAAGTTGGCCGCGTTACCGTGCGACGCGCTATTGAGGAGCTCGTCCAGCAGGGCTATCTAACGAAGCGACAGGGGAAAGGCACGTTTGTCAATGCCCCCAAGCTCAAGCGCAAGATTCGCCAGAAGGATGACGTTCAGAGTTTTTCGGACGCATGCCGCGTTAACGGAATGGAACCGGGGGCGTGTGTCATTTCGAGAAAGATACTGCCGGCGGATTCCACCGAAGCACAGTTCTTTGGTGTTCCCGTTGGAACTGACTTGATTTGCGTTGAGCGCGTGCGCACTGCCGATGGCGTCCCTGTCATGCTCGAGAACAACATATATGTTTACGAGGACAACGCCTATCTATCAACGGCACCTCTATCTAACCAATCCATTTTTGAGTTCGTGCGCAACCGGACGGGCCGCACGCCCGCGTTTACCGACCCGTGCACGCTCGAGATCGCCTGTGCGTCTCCCGAGGTCGCTCGACTGTTGGCAGTTCCCGTTGGCGAACCCTTGTTTTATATGGAAGCCTTCTTTTTCGATGAGCAGCGGCGGCCGTTTATCATCGGTCGTCAGCGAATCGTTGGGTCTCGCTACGTTTTTGACATCTAGGACATTGCGAATGGAAGCGCCCGGTGGATCATCTCACCGGGCGTTTCCATACCGTTCACGGCGCAAACGCAACCGTTCAACCGCGTTGCGGCAATCAGTTTGAAATTATCTTGATGAAGGAAAAAGCTGCTGGTAATCTATAGAACGTCATAGAACGTTTGCATTGTGTAAACGTTGAAGCGAGATGCGATGCAGTCTCGAGTTCTTTGGAGGTATCTATGTCAGATACGAAGGCGAAGAAGACAAACAGACGTTTTAAGTTCAAATTACCGCATGTCTATACGATCATGTTCTTGCTGATCGTTGTCTTTGCGGTCCTGACTTGGATCGTTCCCTCTGGTCAGTATCAGCGCAAGACGATTTCGACAGCGGCGGGCGAGCGTGAAGTCGCCGTTGCTGGAACCTATGAACAGGTCGATAAGAACTACACCGATTCCGAGACCGGTGAGACCATCAATCTGGGCCAGGATATCTTCGCGGTCCTGCAAGCGCCCACCAAGGGTATCCAAGAGGCTGCCGACGTCGTTGCGTTCGTCTTATTGATTGGCGGATCGTTCGCAATCATCACCAAGACCAACGCTTTGAATGCCGGCATGAGCCGTGTGATTAAAAAGCTCAAGAACAAGGACATCCTCATCATTCCCATCACGATGACGTTGCTGTCCATTTGCGGCACTACGTTTGGTATGTCTGAGGAAGCCCTGCCGTTCTATGCCATCTTCATTCCCATCATGATGGGTATCGGTTATGACTCGATGACGGCATTCATCATCTGCTTCCTTGGCCCTAACCTGGGATATTGTGCCTCGACCATCGACCCGTTTAATGTTTTGATCGCCCAAGGCATCATTGGCATCGAGGGCAATCCGCAACTGTGGCTGCGCGCCGTTTCTTGGGTCATCTTCACTGCCGTCGGTATCGCATGGGCCATGCGCTACGCCATGCGCGTCAAGAAAAACCCCGAGTCGTCCATTACGTATGAGGACGATAAGCTCAAGCGTATCGAGTTTTCCGTGACCGATGCCTCCATTGAGGAAGAGTTCACTATCCGTCAGAAGCTCGTGCTTATCGATTTTTGCTTCGGTATGGGCATTATCGTCTGGGGTCTTGTTACCCAGGGCTGGTACATGAATGAGATTTCCGCCGTGTTCCTTGGCATGGGCTTGCTTGCCGGTATCCTGGGCGGTCTTGACCAGCAGACGATCGCTGAGGAGTTCGTTAAGGGTCTCGCCGACTTTGCGTACGCTGCCATCGTTATCGGTATCGCTCGCGGTATTCTGGTCATCGCCGAGGGCGGCATGATCATCGACACCATCCTCCAGGCGCTCGCTACTGCGCTCGCCGGTGCACCCGCCGCAGTCTACACCACGTTTATGTATATCGTCCTTGGCCTGCTCTCTTTGCTGGTTCCCTCGAGTTCTGGCCTGGCGGCGCTCACCATGCCTGTTATGGGCCCCCTGACCGAGCTTATGGGCCTCAATCCCGAGGCAGCCGTTACCGCGCTCCAGTTTGCTAATCAGACCATCAACACCATCAGTCCCGTGGCGGGCATGACGGTCGCTGGCCTTGCCGTGGCTAAGATTTCGTTTGGCCAATGGTGGAAGACCATTTGGAAGTTCTTCATTTTCATGGTCGTCTTTGGCCTGATCGTAACGGCAATCTCTGGCATGCTTCCGATGTAGGTGGTTGTGATGTCTGATCGTTTGACGGTCCTGACGTCTAAGAGCGTCTTTACTGGTACGGGGGACCTGCCGTTTGAAGGTTTCGTAGCGGTCCGTGGCAATCGAATTGAGGCTGTTGGCACCAAGTGTGAGGTAGCTTCGTATTTGACCCAAGCGGACGAGGTAGTTGACCTGGGCGACCGCACCGTCATGCCTGGCCTGATCGATGTGCATACCTTCTATACGGGCTGGGCGCTGCGGACGTTGGGGTCCGATCTATCCGGCGTCGCCGATGCCAAAGAGGCCGTGTCGCTCTTGCGTGCATGGAAAGATGATCATCCGGATTGTGCGGCGGCTTTTGGCCACAACATGCCCGAAACGTTGGCATCGGATGCCGAGAACGCAAATACGGCAGCTGTGTTTGACGATTGTTTTGGCGATATCCCTGTCGTCTGCTTTACACCGGGTGCGGAGACCTGCGTTCTCAATGCTGCCGCCAGTGCGCGATACGGCTTTACACCCCAGGCGTGCTATGCCGAGAAGATCTGGCGCATGATGAGCGATTTCCTCGCGCTACCCGAGGTGCGCGCCGGGTATTCGGACTACATGAGCATGCTTAACGAGCGCGGCGTTACCGCCATCAAGGAGATGGCGTTTGATGACTACTACGGCTTTGCCGACGAAATGGCTCGCCGTGAGGAATCTGGTGAGCTGACGGTTCGTGTCTCTATGATGTCGCAGCCGGTGGGTGCCGGTGCAAATCTGGCATATGCCCGCGAGGCGCGAGAGCGCTTCCGGGGACCGTTCGTTCGTTTTTCTGGCTTCAACCGTATGACCGATCGCGGCGTATGGGCGGGGCTTGCCGAGATGATAGACCCCTATGAGGACACGGCCGATGCGGGAGCTGCCGGCAAGACGGTTGTCGAAGAGCCCGAGTGGGATCTGATTGAGAACGAGCTGCGTGCAATTGATGCTGACGGCTTCCGATATTCCTTGCATTGCCAGGGCGATGGCGCCGTTCGCCGCACCGTGGCGCTCTATGCCTCGCTGCCTCGAGACGAGCATGGACGGATGCTTCGCCGCCATGCGATTACCGATCTCGAGAACTCTGACCCGACCGATCTTGTCGAGTTTGGCAAGTTAGGTGGAATTTGCGAGGTCTATCCGCAGATTTTGACGCTGGACAGGCGCGAGGACTGCCTGTCGATGATGCGTCGACAAATTGGCGAGACGCGACTTTTGCATAGCTGGAATCGCCGCAGCATGGAAGATTCCGGATGCACAGTGTGCTGTGGCACGGATTTACCGCTGTTGATTCCGAGCTTGGGCGAGTCAATCTACAGCGCGTGCGGCGGGTTCTTCGCCGACGGACTTCCCGTGAATGAGGCCAACGTGCTGACGCTTGTCGAGCTTTTGCGCGCTTGGACTGCCGGGGGCGCGTACGACCTGATGCGCGAAGACGAGCTGGGTACGCTTGAGGTTGGCAAGCTTGCCGATATCTGCGTACTCGATCGGGATGTGTTCGACCTCGATTATCGCGACGCACGCGATCTTGCGGTTGATATGACGATGTCGGACGGACAAATCGTGTTCGATCGAAATAAGGAGGCATAAGATGCCTGAATCCAAACCGACGCTGCGCCGCGAACAGATTGCAGGCATGAATATCCACTACATCATGTGGTCGCTCGATTACTTCCTTGATGTGCAGCAGCGCTTGGGCTTTGAGTCCATTGAGCTGTGGTGCGCGGAGCCGCATGTGACGCTCGACCATACGGGCTACTTTGAGGCTGAGGTCCTGGCGAAAAAAGCTGCAGACCGTGGGCTTAGGTATCGTACTCTGTGCCCCGAGAATGTTGTCTATCCTTGGCAGTACTGCGCGCGCAAACCGTTGCATGAACAGCGCAGCCTGGCGTACTTTAAGCACGGCATTGAGCTTGCCGAGGTACTTGGGTGCGACCGTATGTCCGTCAACTCGGGCTGGGGCGACTGGGACGAGGACCGCGAGGAAGCCTGGAAGCGCAGCCGCGAGCACTTGTCCATTCTGGCGGAGTATGCCGGCGAGCACGGTCTGGTGCTTACGATGGAAAGCCTGCGTCCCGAGGAGAGCAACCTTGTGACGACGGTTTCCGATGCGAAGCGCATGATTGACGAGGTCGCGAGCCCGTATTTACAGCCCATGGTTGATACAACCGCGATGGGCGTTGCTGGCGAGACGCTCGAGGACTGGTTTGCCACCTTTGGTGATGGGGCAATTCACGAGATGCACTTTATCGACGGTGACCCGTATGGCCATCTGGTGTGGGGCGATGGCAAGCACGATATGGACGCCTTCGTTGCCACACTCAACGCCCATGGTTTCGACGGCATGCTGGGCCAGGAAATTACGGACGGCCGTTACTACGATGACCCGGCGGCGGCTGATGCCAAGAACATGGCCGCATTCGAGAAATATCTGATTGACTAAAACAACTATCGGCCACGCAGCCAATCTCATTGATTGCGGCCCAAACAAGAAAGGAACTGGATATGAACGCACACGATCTGATCAAAGAGGCAATTGCCGAGAAGGGCAAGTTCGACAGCGTCTACTGGATTGCTTGCGGTGGCTCCATGATCGATTTGATCCCGGCTCACGAGCTTCTGCAGCGCGAGGCAACCACCTTCACTTCGTATATCTATACCGCGCGTGAATTCGACATTATGCGTCCCCGTCGCCTGGGCGAGAAGTCTCTGGTCATTGCCTGCAGCCACAGCGGCAATACCCCCGAGGTCGTCGAGGGCTGCGAGATTGCCCTTGCCGCGGGCGCGACGGTGATCGCGCAGACCGATAACGCCGGTTCCAAGATTGATACTGGCAAGTGGGTCACCTGGGTGTACCCGTGGGGCGAGGGCGTTCCGCAGGCCGAAGTCCCTGCCGGCATCTCGCTGTCGCTCGCGGCCGAGCTGCTCGACCAGCAGGAGGGCTATGCCGATCTCGCTGACATGTATGCCGGTATTGCCGAAATGGATAAGATTTTGCCTCCCGCACGCGAAAAGGTTAATGCCGAGCTGGGCGATCGCTTTGCCAAGCTTTGCCAGGAGCATGAGTTCTTCTATATCCTGGGAAGCGGTCCCAACTTTAGCCAGACGTACGGCTTTGCCATCTGCTCGCTCATGGAGATGCAGTGGCAGCACTGCAGCTATATCCACTCTGCCGAGTACTTCCATGGCCCCTTTGAGGCTACCCAGGATGGCGTCTTCTACTTCTTGCAGATGGGCTCGAGCGAGTGCCGTCCTATGGACGAGCGCGCCCTGGCGTTCCTTAAGACGCATACCGATACGCTGATGGTGCTCGATGCCAAGGAGTACGGTATGGAAGCCGTGCCGGCGAGCGTCCGTGCCTATCTGGATCCGGTGCTGTTCTACGCCATGAACTGCGAGCTGCGTGCTGCACGCGGCAAGGTGTTTGATCACGATCCCGATTTCCGCCGCTATATGGGTGTTGTCGAGTACTAGAAGGGACAAAGGCCATGGCATTTAACGTCAACGCGCTCGGATTTGGCGACAACGTCGTCGATCGCTACGAGCATATCCACACCATGTATCCTGGCGGCAACGCGGTGAACTTCGCCGTTTATGCCAAGAAATGCGGTGCCGCACGCTCTGCATACATGGGCATTTTCGGCAATGACGCCGCTGCCGAGCATGTCATTGCAAGCCTCGAGGATGAGGGTATCGAGCTTGACAAGTGCGAGCAGATGATTGGCGAGAACGGAGCGGCTCGCGTGACCGTCGTTGACGGTGACCGTGTCTTCCTTGGCTCCAACGAGGGCGGTATCCGTGGCGATGCGCGCTATGTCCTCGATCGCTTTGACCTTGCGTACATGAAGCAGTTCGATGTGGTTCATTCGGGCAACTATTGCTTTACCGAGCGCGAGCTGCCCAAACTGAAGGCCGCGGGCGTCACAGTCTCTTTTGACTTTTCGGACGACTCCACCGACGAGTATTACGAGCAGATTGCGCCCTACGTCGATTTTGCTTTCTTTAGTGCGGCGGATGCCGCGAGCGAGGACGAGATTCGCGAGCGTCTGGCATGGGTGAAGGGCCTGGGTCCGCGTTTTGTGTCGGCTACGGCGGGCGCCGAGGGCTGCATTGCTTACGACGGCGAGCGTTATTACCGCCAGCTGGCTAAACCGGTAACGGACATGAAGGACACCATGGGGGCGGGCGACTCGTTCCTCACCTCGTTTTTGATGTGCTATCTCGATTCCGCCAAGCGTGGTGAGGATGGCGCCGAGGCCATCGAGCGCGCGCTTGACTTTGCTGCCGGGTTTGCTTCGACCGTGTGCGGCATGGAAGGTTCTTGGGGCCACGGAGCACCAATCGTCGAATAGCTTAAGAAAGCGTACGGCGGTCTGGCTATGAGGTCTTGGACAGCCGATGCAAAACAATAAGCGAAATGCGAAAAGGGGGCTCGCCATGTGGTGGGTCCCCTTTTGAACATTGGAGAAGACCATGGGTATTAAAGCGTGCGCGGCTGGTTTTTGCTGCGCGGACGTCTATCAAAACATCGGCGTGTTCTATCCGACCGGTAATGGCATTGACTGGGGTATCCATCTTGCACGAATGGGCGTTTCGGTATCCGCCGTGTCGGTTGTCGGCAAGGACGAGTACGGAGACAAGATGAGAGAGGCGCTGGCCGCCGAGGGGTTCGATATCTCACATCTGCGGGTGGAGGATGGCGACACTTCGGTGATGCTCATGGCATTGAAAGACGGCGTCGATCGCGTGCATCTCGAGGCAATCGATGGTGTTATGGAGACATATCGACCGAATGAAGACGACCGGGCGTTTATCCTAGAGCATGACATCATTCATACCGACCTGTTTGGCAATTGTTTGGACCTCCTGCCCGAATGGCATGATGCGGGCAAGACGGTGGTTATGGACTTCTCGGTGTTCAGCCAGGATCCCGAATATGCCTGCGAGAATCATTTTCCCTACGTTGACTATGCGTTCATGTCGTTTGAAGAGGACACTCCGGAGCTACGAGACTGGGTACGTCACGTGCAGGGATTGGGACCGCGCGTTGCGGTTGCCACGCTTGGCGAGAAGGGAAGCATTGCCTATGACGGTGAGCGCTTCTATGAGTGCGGGATCGTACCGGCGGAGAAGGTCGTTAATACCGTGGGTGCCGGCGACTCGTATATTGCCGGGTTTACCAAGGGCGTGATCGATGGCCTTGATATTCCGGCGTGTATGAAGGCGGGCGCTGAGCTGTCCTCCCGCGTCATCGGCTCTTTTGAGCCGTACTAGGGTCAAATGCCTGGAAAGGAGTACGAAATGGTTATCGACATGTTGGTTCAGCCCATGCTCTACGGCGAGATCTGTACGCCGGGTGATGAGCCCGATGGATTCGGTTTTTGGTCACGAGAATATGGTATGGGGCATATGGGCCCCATGGATTGGGATGAGCTTCAAGTCGAGATGGACGTCTGCGATGTGCAGAAGAGCGTGCTCATGCCGCTCGATGTAACCACGGCATGCGGAGGGCACTTTGGCACCAATGACCAGATTGCCATGCTGGTTGCCGCGCATCCCGATCGTCTGTGGGGATTTGCGAGCGTAGATCCGCGGGTGAGCGGTGCCGCAGACGAATTGGAGCGCGCCTTTACCGAGTTGGGGGCAAAGGGGCTTTGCCTGCATCCGGCAAAGCAGGGTTTTGCCCCCGATGATGCTGTGGCCGAGCCGCTTTACGAGCTGTGCGAGCGCTATAACAAACCGGTGGTTTTCCATGCCGGTATGTCTTGGGAACCGGGTGCAGAGCTCTCGCGCAGTAACCCGCTTGCATTTGAGCACACAATCGCAACGCATCCAAATGTGCGTTTTAGTTTGACACACTTTGGCTGGCCCTGGGTGCGCGAGACCGTGGCGATGCTGCTCAAGTATCCCAACTGCTACACGGACACCTCTATCACTTACATCGATTCGCCCGAGGAGATGATGCAGCGTCTTTTCACGGTCGATATGGGGCCGCTGTGGTATGAGCGTGCGCTATCGCATCAAGTGATGTTCGCCAGCAATACGCCGCGCTTCCGTGCGTTCAAACTCAAGCGGGCGCTCGATACCGTGTCCATGCGCGATGATGCGCGAGAAAGGCTCTACTGGGGTAATGCCCTGCGTTTTCTTGAAGGGGATGAGTGAACATGGTGACGCTCGAGACATTGAGCTATCTATCGACTGCTCCGGACCAGTTCATCGATATTACCGAAGACGTGCACGCTGCCATCGAACGCAGCTCGGTGACGAATGGCTTGGCAGCGATTATTTTGTCGCATACGACCTGTGGAATTGTGGTAAACGAGGGGCTGCCCTGCGTGGAGACGGATCTTATGGAGACGCTTGATCGCATCGCCCCACTCGATGCTCCCTATGCGCATGCACACTTCCTGCCGAGCTATGGAGCCACCGGCAACAACTCCTGTGGGCATATCAAGAGCATGATTTGTGGAAACAGTTGCTTCTTTCCCGTCCAAGATGGCCACATCGTGTGCGGAGGTGCCCAGAACATCTATCTTGCGGAGTTTGACGGTCCGCAGAAGCGAAAAGTGTACGTCGAGGTGCTGGGGGAATAACGTTCCTGCAATAATGAGCTGCACCCCAAAACTTGGACGGCTTAAATAAGAACTACGCCGCAAGGGACTGGCTCCGGAACTCCTCCGGGGTCAGTCCCTTCAGTTTAGTCTGCGTCCTCTGCCAGGTGATCCGTTGTATTATCCGGGCGGAAGCGTGTCGCAAGTCGTGGAAGCCGCCAAGCGCAGTTCACGCGCTGCATTTTTTGCGGTGCCTGGGCCGGTGATCTCGGGCTGATTGACCGAGATTTCACTCACACCATGCGTCGCAAGACGGCGCTGCGCCTGGACGACCTCAAGCTTTTTCACTTCATCACGAGCGAGGGGGGGGGAGGTTTATCTCGACGACCGCACGACTGCGGACATTGCCGATTCACTTCTCTTTAATTGTCTTCCAGATGCGATGGTCATCGGCAGTTCGGCTGCCGGTCGTGGTGCTTCGGGCGAGCTTGCCGATGAGGTCCGCGAGCGTCGCAGCGTGCGGCTGAGGCGACGGGGCTCGCGGCAGGGACACCTGTCTTGGTGGGAACGGGCGACTCTGGTGCCGAGGCCATTTCGACGGGTGTATTCCGTCCCGGCGATATGATGGTTCAGTTGGGGAGCACGGCGTATTTCATCTACCTTGCTGATCATATGGTCGATGATGCCCGCCTGTGGCCAGGGACGTTTATCATTCCCGGAACTTACGGAATCTGCGCGGGGACCAATACGGCGGGTGCGCTCACATCGTGGCTGCGCCAAGAGCTGTATCGCGACGCCGTGGAGGCCGAGGGCCACGGTGGCCCCGATGCATATTCGGTTATGGCGCATGATGCCGCCGATGTGGTACCGGGTGCCGATGGGCTCCTGTGCCTGCCGTACTTTGCGGGGGAGCGTACTCCGCTCAACGATCCCGAGGCGCGTGGCGTCTTCTTTGGCCTGACCGGAAGGCATACGCGAGCCCATATGGTTCGCGCCGCCTTGGAAGGCGTCGCGTATACCGTTGCATCCCATGTCGACATTATCGAGCGAGAGCATGGACTGCCAATTGGGCGCATTATGCTTGTCGGAGGTGGAACCAAGAATCCAGTTTGGATGCAGGCTATCGCCGACGTATGTGGGCGCGAGGTCTCGGTTGCCAAGGTTACGGTGGGCGCATGCTTCGGTGATGCCATCATGGCAGCTCTCGCAGGTGGCGCCTATGCATCGTGGGATGAGCTCGCCCAAGTCCTTGGCGTTGCGCAAACAATCGTGCCTGATATGGCTGCCCACGAGTTATATGCGTCGCGCCGTCATATCTTTGACGAATTGTATGCACGCAACCGTGATCTCATGCACGAATTGGTGTAATGCTGCCGAATTGTACTGCCTTCCAAAATAGGGACTGCGTTGTGCGATTCGCATGTCCCTTGGCATTTTTGCCCACAGGGGTTAGCGAAGGTCAAAAACAGAGTGCGCATTTGCTAAAACTGCCGACTCGATGCGCTTTGCGTCACAGTTTTTGAGTGAGGCAATGCGCATCGAGGTCCTTGTGAGTGATCTGATGAGCGACTGCGCGCTTGTTTCTGTGTTTGGTTCGGCTGGCGCATCGGTCTCGAGCAGTAGACGGTCGAGTGGAATCTGTCGGGCATATTCGCGACCGCGCTTGGTGGCGAGCATGCGTTCGTTGACGGAAAAATAGCAGCCCGCATTACGCGCGCGGACGAGTTCGTCCGAAGTGCCGCTAAACCAGTGGAAGATGATAACGGGGGAGTCGGAGTTTGGGATGAGTAGTCCATGCGATTCGAGGACGTCCAGTACGGTTCCTGCCGAACGAACGGCGTGAATTGATATCACGCGCCCGGTAAGAGGATGCTGCACGAGTGTATCGCAGAGCCGGTCAAATGCCTGTATTTGTAGCGGCTCACTTCCATCAAAGCGCGCGGAAAAGTCGAGTCCCACCTCGCCAACAAAACGCTCTTGCGCGGCAATTTGGCAGAGTAGGTCAATTTCTGCGTTGCCGCATCGCTCGTCGGCGAGCCACCAGGGATGGAGGCCGATACCCTTGATGACGGTAGGAGGGCGACGGGTTCGCCTATGTGCGCTAGCGAAGTCACGTGGATCGACGCCGCAATCAAATAGACCCAAGCCCAGCGCCGTTGCCTCATCGGCAACGGCGTCCGGGTGAGCCATTAAATCAAGATGGCAGTGTGCATCAAATAACCGGGGCTCCATCTCGGCGCGCTCCGCTAGTCTAGGCGCTGGCCATCGGCGCGCACGCGCTCGGTGCCGCGGCCACTGATCTGGCGGATAACCTCGCCGGCGATCATCTGGCCCATGATGGGCGGCATAAAGCTGGCGGTTCCCAGCTCGGTGCGCTCGTGGATATTGGAAGGGTCGCGGGGCTGAGTCCTAACCGATTCCTCGCAGCTAAACAGTACATGTAGGCTCTTGATTCCGCGCTTCTTGCATTCTTTGCGCATGATGCGGCTCATGGGGTCACGTACCGTATCGAAAATGTCGGCAAAGCGGAGGCACTCGGGATGGAGCTTGTTGGCCCCGCCCATGGAGCTAACCAAACGAATGTCGTGGTCCTGAGCATATTTGGCAATGGTGAGCTTGGCCGAGATGGTGTCGATGGCGTCGACGACGTAGTCGAGCTTGCCGTCTGTTTGCTCCAAAACGCTCGCGAAGAACTCGTCGATGTTGTCGCTCAGCAGGTATTCGGTGCGCTTGATAACGGTGGCGGCGGGATTGATATCGCGAATCATGGCTTCCATAACATCGACCTTGCGCTTGCCGACGGTGCTGTGAAAGGCGATGGACTGGCGATTGATATTGCTGGGCGCGATGATGTCCTTGTCCAGAATTACAAAATGACCAATGCCGCCGCGGGCGAGTGCCTCGCAGCAGTTGGAGCCCACACCTCCGCAGCCGAGTACCAGCACCGTGGCATCGGCGAGCTTGTCGAGTGCCTCGCGGCCCATGATGATCTCGAGCTTGGCATCGCGCGTCTCGTTGGGAGTTGCGGCTGTGGTTTCGGTCATAGACATCCTCCGATGGGGAAGCGAATCGTGTTTTAGCTATCGCCATTATAGGTATTATCGCGATTCCATTTGAGCCCTAGGGGCTTGTTGAAATGAGGCAGTGATTCGCATAAGATGAAGCAGATGGCACCCGTTGCAGCGGGTTGGCCAACTCCCAAACACGTTTGTAGCGTGAGAAGTGGCCGTCTTCGCATTACGCGGAGGCGGCTATTTTTTTGAGTACAAGATTAGATAGTTAGACAAACATCTAAATATCGAGTATAGTGTGCACGTTGCGAGAGATAGCGAGAGGAGGTTCTATGCCGGGAGAAGGTTTTAAGGCGCTGGCGGATCCAACGCGGCGGCGCATTTTAGAACTGCTGCGCGAGGGCAATTGCACGGCGGGGGAGCTCGCCGAGCATTTCGACATAAGCAAACCGTCGCTCAGCCATCATCTGGCAACGCTTAAAAACGCCGGGCTGGTGACCGATGAGCGCCATGGCCAAAACATCGTTTACAGCTTAAATACCACCGTCATGCAGGACTTGATTGGCTGGTTTATGGGCTTTACAAACACTGAAGGTGATAAGGATGAATAACGAAAACAAGGGCATTCACGCCACGGGGGTATCGTCGCGCGTGTGGATTGCACTGGTCGCTCTGTGCGTTGCCAATGTCGCAGCGCATCTGATAGTGATGCCGAGCCTGCCGGCGCAGATTCCCACGCACTGGGGCGCGAATGGCGCCGTCGACGGTTGGGGCCCTAGCTGGATGGCCTCCGCGCTCGGCGTGTTGCCTCTGGCACTTCTCGCGATGTTCTACGTCGTGCCACGCATTGACCCCAAGGGCGAGGCGTATCGGACCTCGGGTAAGTTCTATCAGGGCTTCGTAATCGCCTTCACGCTGCTCATGTGTGCCATAAGCTGGCTGGGGGAGCTAACGGTGTGGGGCATCGTGCCGGTGGTAGGAACGGTCAATTTGCTGGTATCAGGCGCTATCGGCTTGCTCTTTATTGGTATGGGCAACTACTTACCGCGCGTAAAGCAGAACTACACGCTCGGTATCAAGACGCCCTGGGCGCTTGCCGATCCCGAGAACTGGCGCCGTACGCAGCGTTTTGGCGGTGCCTGCTTTATGGTGCTGGGCGTTGGCCTGATTGTGATGGGCGTGGCGGGTAGCGTGCTTTCGAGTGAAGTCGTCGCCGCGGTGATTGCGGTTCTGGCGTTTGGTTCAGCTGGAGCTGCCTACGTCTATTCGTATCTGCTGTGGCGCAAATCGCAGCGAGCCGCTCGTTAAGGTTGCGGAAAACTAGCGTACGCAGTTCATAGTATGTTCCGGGGGATTTTTCCCAGGTAGTATTAGGGGGTGTGGGCAACCATGCCCCTTTTTCGTTTAGTTTCAGAGCTGGTTTCCTCATTTCGTTTCCACTAAAGCGAATCAAGAATAGGGAAACAGAAGGTAGAAAGGATAAAACAGGCAAATGGCGGAGTTTATCTACCAGATGTATCAGGCTCGTAAGGCCCATGGCGACAAGGTAATCCTTGACGACGTGACCCTGAGCTTCTACCCCGGTGCCAAGATCGGCGTCGTGGGCCCCAACGGCATGGGTAAGTCGACCCTGCTCAAGATCATGGCCGGTATCGAGGAAGTCTCCAACGGCGATGCCAGGCTTACCCCCGGCTACACCGTGGGCATCCTGCAGCAGGAGCCGCCGCTCGATGACGACAAGACCGTCATCGAGAACGTGCGCATGGCGTTTGGCGATATGATTGCCAAGGTCGATCGCTTCAACAAGATCGGCGAGGAGATGTGCGACCCGGATTGCGATATGGACGCCCTCATGGCCGAGATGGGCAAGCTCCAGGACGAGATCGACGCCGCCGACGGCTGGGATATCGATTCCAAGCTCGGTCAGGCCATGGACGCCCTGCAGCTGCCCGATTCCGACATGCCGGTCAACGTGCTTTCCGGCGGCGAGCGCCGTCGCGTGGCCCTGTGCAAGCTGCTACTCGAGGCTCCCGACCTGCTGCTGCTCGACGAGCCCACGAACCACCTGGACGCTGAGTCGATCCTGTGGCTCGAGCACTTCCTGCACAACTATCAGGGCGCGGTGCTTGCCGTCACGCATGATCGCTACTTCCTGGATAACGTTGCCGAGTGGATCTGCGAGGTCGACCGCGGCCACCTTTATCCCTACAAGGGCAACTACTCCACGTATCTGGAGACCAAGGCCGCCCGTATCGAGGCTCAGGGCAACCGCGACGCCAAGCTCGCCAAGCGCATGGAGGCCGAGCTCGAGTGGGTACGCAGCTCGCCCAAGGCTCGCCAGGCCAAGAACAAGGCCCGTCTGGCTCGCTACGAGGAGATGGAGGCCGAGGCCCGCGCCAGCCAGAAACTCGACTGGACCGACATCCGCATCCCTGTGGGCCCGCGTCTGGGCAACAAGGTGCTCGAGGCCCATCATCTGCACAAGGAGTTCGATGGCCGCGTGCTCATCGATGACCTTTCGTTCACCCTGCCGCGCAACGGCATCGTGGGCGTTATCGGCCCCAACGGTGTCGGTAAGACCACGCTGTTCAAGACGATTGTGGGCCTGGAGCCGCTGACTTCGGGCGAGCTCGAGGTGGGCGAGACCGTCAAGATTTCTTACGTCGACCAGAACCGTTCCGGCATCGACCCCGATAAGAACCTGTGGGAGGTCGTCTCGGACGGCCTGGACCACATGATGGTCGGCGAGACCGAGGTTCCGAGCCGCGCGTACGTGGCGAGCTTTGGCTTTAAGGGCCAGGACCAGCAGAAGCGCGCTGGCGTGCTCTCCGGTGGCGAGCGCAACCGTCTGAACTTGGCGCTTACGCTCAAGCAGGGCGGCAACCTGCTGCTCCTCGACGAGCCCACGAACGACCTCGACGTCGAGACGCTGTCCTCGCTTGAAGCGGCGCTGCTCGAGTTCCCGGGCTGCTCGGTGGTCATCAGCCACGACCGTATGTTCCTGGACCGCGTCGCCACGCACATTCTGGCGTGGGAGGGCACCGACGACAATCCGGGTAACTGGTATTGGTTCGAGGGCAACTTCGAGGCCTATCAGGCCAACCGCATCGAGCGCCTGGGCGAGGACGCAGCCCAGCCGCATCGTATCCACCGCAAATTAACGCGAGATTAGTCGAGTTCAGGTGACCTAACGAGAAAGGGACGATAACCTTGAGGGTTATCGTCCCTTTTTGCTATTCGGCGAGTTCTTCGACCTTGTCGATGGCCCAGGTGGCTCCGAGGCCGCCGGTGGTGTTGCGGCGGATGCGCACGGTGACTTCGTGGCGCTCGCCGGCCTGCGTGTAGCGCAGCGGGAAGCTTGCGCGGTTGCGTGCGGCATCGATGATGCCACGCTCGCGGGCGATCCAGTAGTACTCGCCGACGATGCCGAGCGTGTCGGCACCGTAGGGGAGATAGGTCGACAGCTGATGCAGCAGCGGGCCGGGGCAGAAGACCTCGGTCGCGAAATCGACAGGGAAGTCCTCGGGGATGGTCGGTGCTGCGGGTGCGGGGGCCGGTACTGCAGCGGGGACCGGAGCCGATGCCGGTGCGGGAATCTGGTTGCAAGCAGCGGCGGGCACGGATTCGATGACGGGTGCGGGCTCCGGTGTCACTTCCGGCTTGATCTCGGAATCTGCGGGCTCCACGGTGACGGGCACGTCTGCAACTGCAGTTTCAACCTCAACCTGCGTCGCGTTCTCGTTTTCGACGCTCGACTTTGCCTCGATGGGCGTGGATGCCATGGTGGTGATGCCGGCATCGGCGTTCTCGGGGTCATAGACGACCGTAAGTGAGATGGCAGGCTGCGGCGTCTCAGGCTCCGGCGTCGACTCGGTAGCGTCTTGATCGGCGGGCTTGTCGGGCTGATCGTCCTCAGCCTCGTCGCCAAAGACATCGCTGTTTTGGAACGCAGGCGTCTCAGGTTGGTTAGTGGCTTCTTCGGTTGTCGACTTGGGAGCCTCGTCGAGCTCTGCAGTGGCTTCAAGCTCGGATATGACTTTGGGATCGGTCGTGGCGGCGATTTCGGTTTCGGCTTCTGCTGCTACCTCAATAGCGACTTCGATCTCTGCCTCGGGCTCGGGTTCCGGCACGGCTTCAACCATGGTTTCTGGCTCGGGACGCTTGACGTGCTTGGGGCGCACGGCCTTGAGGTCCTTCTCGCCGCGTTTCTTCTTCTTGTAGGACTGCTTGGCACCCTTGGTAGCCTTAGGCTTGTCTTCACCCTTGGCAAGGGCGGCATCCCAGACCTCGTTGGCGATGACGGTGGCATACAGGCGTCCGCCCTTAAAGACGGTCAGCTTAATGCAGTCGTCGAGCTCCTCGAGCAATTCGCGCGTGGACTCAAAGCCCAGGTCGTAGGCGGCCATATCGTCGGCGACGAGCGCTTCCTCGACCTGTGTCATAAACGTTTGCTTGCCGCATCCAATCGCATCGCGCAACAGGCGATACAGATAGATGTGGTTGCCCAGCGAAAGCGTGGGCCTAACTATTGTCTTGCTCATGGCAAATCTCCTCTTTACACACGTAGAGCATCTTACCATCGCTCGGGGTTTGCCATGACGGCGCCTAAGGCAAACGGGCGCGAACCGTAGTCGATTCGCGCCCGCTATGCAGGTCGTCTATCAGTGGAGTGGAGCGTCTAGTTGCCCGATGTAGTGCCCTGGCTCGAGCTATCAGACGTCGTGCCGGATGCGGTGCCGCTTGAGCTGCTGGTGTTGCCGCTGTCGGTCGTACCTGCCCCCGATGCGTTGCTGCCCGTCTGGTCGCCCGTGCTCGGCTGTGAGCCGTCGGTCGTCTGACTTGAGTCAGTTGTGCCGGACTGAGTGCCGCTGCTGGCCGTAGAGGAATCGGCGCTCTGCGATTGGTTTTGAGTGTTTGAGGACGAATCGGCAGAGGTGGAACTGTCTTGCGTGTCGTCCGTTTGTGCCTGCTGATCCTGCGACTGCGCGTTGCCATTTGCATCGCTTTCGGTCGTGCGCGATGAAAGGATCGGTTCGGGGCGCGCGCCCAAACCCTCGCCGGCAGTGGTGATAAGGATGGCGCCGGCGCAGGCGATGACCGCAACGATTGCAATGGCGACCGAGAAGATGATGACCTTCTTTTGCGTCTGGCTGCGTTCTGCTGCGGCCTTGGCGCGCAGACTGTTGGGGGCGACGCGGGCCGTGGTCGCGCGTCCCGCAATCTGGCGCATCTCCTGCGTGGTTGCAGCTCCGCCGAGGTGCTCGTCGGCATTGGGCTCAACGGGCTCGTAGGCGCCGGCGGGATAGTCGACGGCGGCGTGCGTGCCTTTGATAGCCTCGGCGCTCGCAGAGATAAAGTGGCGGTAGACCTGCGAGGACACGACGGTGATGACCGAGCTCACGGCGGCACCAATCACCGAGCCGGCAATGCCAATCTTGGAGGCCAGCGCAACACTTGTGGCGGCAGCTGCGGCACCGGCGATGATCTGGGGAATGGAAATGTCATCGAACAGGCCTTTTTTGGGCGCGATGGCCATGGTCTGGCCGATGGAGTGGTTCTCGTGAACGCCGTTGTTGAGTGCGGCGGGAGTCATGACGCGCGTGCGCGGCGCATCGGTGTACTTGGTCGTCATACGGGGTCCTCCCGGTGTAAATCTGCTTCGTTTCATGCAGCCATCAGGGTACCCACCAGATGTGAATCGTACGTGACATTTAACAGATACCATCAACTCATCAAGGGGGCTCGCTGTCTTTGGTGTAATAGCTTGATGCTAAACTGGATTTATGATTGCGAGGTGGTTTACGTGATGTACCCGTATATGACATTCGAAGATGGTACCGAGGTCACTCACTCTGATTTGATTACCGATGGCGATACCGAAAAGGTTTTCGTGCATTTTGAACGACCGACGGCAGAGGGTTTCGACTCCGCTCGCTGTGAGTTGCCTTCTTACAGTTGGACTATGTGGGAGGGGCGTTTCACCGACGAGGAGAAGCGAGGTTTTGAGACTTTTCTGAGCAATAACGCCCATCTGCTGTATCGCTACGCCGCAAACGGAGGAGCTAAAGTTGCCTAGCCTGTTTCTTATTGGTGGCTATCGGGTCTTCTTTTGGTCCAACGAAGCGGGCGAGCCAATCCATGTTCATGTTTGCAAGGGTGCACCTTCAGATAATTCGGCCAAAATCTGGCTGACTCGCAGGGGTGGTTGCATTGTTGCTAATAACAAAGCGAAGATTCCCCGGAGCACACTTGACGACCTCTGTGAAATTATCGCCGCTCAGCATGAATTGATTTGCTCTAAATGGAAGGCATTTTTCCTTGTGGACGAGATTTCGTTCTACTGCTAAACGCCATTCCGGCCTCTCTTTTTCAATCTTAATCATGAGCCTGCCCCATCAGCGCTGATTGAACTTGACAGTACAATGGGGCAGACTTTATTGCCGCCGCTTGTTGCGGCTAAACGGATGTGTTGGAGCTCGCATGAACGATTTTCTAAACGGTCAAGTTGAGAACGATGGCTTTTTGCGTGTTGCGGCGGCCTCGCCGCGAATTCGCGTGGCCGATGTCGAGGGCAATGCCGAGGTGGCACTGACGGCTGTTCGCGAGGCTTCCGAGCGCGGCGTTCGTGCGCTCGTGCTGCCCGAGCTTAACCTGACCGGCTATACCGCGGCTGACCTGTTCCATAACCGCACGCTGCTGCATGCTTGCGAGGCGGCGCTCGTGCGTATTCTCGATGAAACCCGCGAGCTGCCGATTGTCTTTACGGTCGGTCTTCCCGTCGCGGTGGCTGAGAACATTTACAACTGCGCCGCCGTGTGCTGCGCGGGCGAGCTTTTGGGCCTCACTGCCAAGAAGTACCTGCCCAATTATGGCGAGTTCTATGAGTGCCGCTGGTTTGCTCCGGCACCCGCCGATCCCATGTGGATTGAATTTGCCGGCCAGGGTCCGGTGCCGCTTGGTTCGGGGCTTATCTATCGTTGCTGTGACGAGGGTGCCGAGGACATGGTGCTTGGCGTTGAGGTTTGCGAGGACCTGTGGGTGCCGGCGCCCCCTTCGACCGAGATGGCGCTTGCCGGCGCAACGGTGATTCTCAATCCTTCTGCTTCCGACGAGATTATCGGCAAGGCAGACTACCGCCGTAGCCTTATTTCCAACCAGAGTGCGCGTCTCTACTGCGCCTATGCCTACGCGGACGCGAGCGAGGGCGAGTCCACGACCGATATGGTCTTTGCGGGGGAGAACCTCGTCTACGAAAACGGCTCGAAGCTCGCCGCGACCAAGCTCCTCACCTGCGATATGGCAGTGGCCGACGTTGACCTCGATCGTCTGGTGGCTGAGCGTCGCCGCTCGACGACGTGGACGCGCCCGGATGAAGCGCCGGAGGCCACGACCGTTGAGTTTTCGTTTGAGGGCACGCTCGCAGAAGAACCCGCCCTGCGCGATGCCTGCGATATTGACCGTGCCTTCCCGCGCGCGCCCTTTGTGCCGGCAGACCACGGTGACCTGGCCGAGCGCTGCGAGACCATCCTCGACCTGCAGACTGCCGGTCTTAAGACGCGCCTTGCGCATACGGGAACCAAGGCGGCCGTCATCGGTCTTTCGGGCGGCCTCGATTCCACGCTGGCGCTGCTCGTGACCGTGCGCGCGTTCGACGCCCTGGGCCTGCCACGTACCGGTATCACGGCCGTCTCCATGCCTGGCTTTGGCACGACGCATCGCACCAAGTCCAATGCCGAATCGCTCGCTCGCGACCTGGGCGTGAGCTTCCGTGAGGTCTCGATTCACGCGGCTGTGGAGCAACACTTCAAGGACATCGAGCACGACCCGGCGGTCCAAGACGTGACCTACGAGAACAGCCAGGCGCGCGAGCGCACGCAGATTCTGATGGATCTGGCCAACCAAGCCGGCGGCTTTGTCATCGGCACGGGCGACCTCAGCGAGCTGGCGCTCGGCTGGGCTACCTATAACGGCGACCACATGAGCATGTACGCCGTCAACGCGAGCGTGCCCAAGACGCTTGTGCTCCACTTGGTGCGTTATGCGGCTGATGTCTTTGGCGGGCGTATTGCCGAGGTCTTGCTCGACATCCTCGATACGCCGGTGTCTCCCGAGCTTCTGCCGCCCACGGGCGACGGCGAGATTGCGCAGAAGACTGAGGATTTGGTGGGCCCGTACGAGCTGCACGATTACTTCCTCTATTACCTGCTGCGTTTTGGCTTTGAGCCGGGCAAGATCTACCGCATGGCGCTCAAGAGTTTCGAGGGCGTCTACGACGCCAAGACCGTCCACACGTGGCTGCGTACATTCTATCGTCGCTTCTTTGCCCAGCAGTTTAAGCGCAGCTGCCTGCCCGATGGTCCCAAGGTTGGCTCGGTGACGCTCAGCCCGCGCGGCGATTGGCGTATGCCGAGTGACGCCAGCTCACGACTGTGGCTTGCACAGATCGATGCGCTCAATCCGATTGGCTAAGGTTGGCTAAATTGAACCAAAACGGGGGATGCAAGCGTTACACTTTTGCAATCTGATGGCCCGTATCGCGCGGCGCTCTTGTCGGAGCGCCGCGCTTTTTGTATCGGAGGGTGGCACCATGCAGGCATCGCAGCGTCTCGACCGTTTTGGCGCGGAGGTTTTCGCCTCGCTCAACAACAAGCTTCTTGCGCTTAAGGCCCAGGGCAAGACCATTTACAACATGAGCGTGGGCACGCCCGACTTTAAGCCATACGACCACGTGGTCGAGGCGCTGACCCAGGCCGCCCAGGACCCCGAGATGTGGAAGTACGCCCTGCGCGACCTGCCCGAGCTCAAGCAGGCCGTGTGCGATTACTACGAGCGCCGCTTTGGCGTTTCGGGCATTACGCCGTCCATGGTGCAGTCGTGTAACGGCACGCAGGAGGGCGTGGGCCACTTGGGCCTGGCGCTGCTCGACCCGGGCGATACCATTCTGGTACCCGATCCGTGCTACCCGGTCTTTGAGGCAGGCGCCAAGATCGCCGATGCCAAGCTCGAGTACTACCCGCTGGTCGCCGAGCACAACTATCTGCCCTATGTGGCAGGCATCGACCCCGAGGTCGCCGACCGCGCCAAGTACATGATCGTGTCGCTGCCCGCCAACCCGGTTGGCTCGGTGGGCGCGCCTGAGGTCTACGAGGAGATCATCGCCTTCGCCCGCGAGCACGACCTGTTGATCGTCCACGACAACGCCTACTCGGACATCGTGTTCGATGGCGAGCCGGGTGGCAGCTTTCTGCAGTATCCCGGCGCGCTCGAGGTGGGCGTGGAGTTTTTCTCGCTCTCCAAGTCGTTCAACGTTACCGGCGCCCGCATCGGCTTCTTGGTCGGTCGCGAGGACGTGGTCTCGGCCTTCGCCAAGCTGCGCAGCCAGATTGACTTTGGCATGTTCTTCCCGATCCAGAAGGCCGCTATCGCCTGCCTCAACGGTCCGCGCGATGAGGTCGAGGCGCAGCGCCTGAAGTACCAGGAACGCCGGGATGCCCTGTGCGACGGTCTTGAGGGCCTGGGCTGGGAGCGTCCCAACGCGCATGGCTCCATGTTCGTGTGGGCCAAGCTCCCCGGTGGCCGCACCGATTCGATGGCGTTTTGCGAGGAGCTCATGGAGAAGGCCGGCGTTGTGGTGACGCCGGGCGCGAGCTTTGGTCCTTCGGGCGAGGGACATGTGCGCATGGCGCTGGTCCTGCCGCCCGATCAGATTGCTTTGGCTGTCGAGGCCATTCGCGAGGCGGGCCTGTATTAGAGATTCGTTTTTGTGAGTCAATAGCTCGAAACCGATTTCGTGCAGTTATTATACGAATTCTGCAAACAATTTCGGTAAACGGTCGATATTTGACTGCAATAGGAGCATAATCAAAGTCCCGATTGGATGTATTGGGATTACGGCAAGCCGCTCGGGTCGCCCTGGGCGGTTTGTTTGTGGAGAGAGATGGGAGTTTGTAATGGTTAACGAGAAGAAGGTCGCTATTGTCGGCTGCGGTTTCGTCGGTTCGTCCTCGGCGTTCGCACTGATGCAGAGCGGTCTGTTCTCCGAGATGGTCCTCATCGACGTGGACAAGAACCGCGCCGAGGGCGAGGCCCTGGACATCGCGCACGGCATGACGTTTGCCGAGCCGATGAAGATCTATGCCGGCGATTATTCCGATGTCGCCGATGCCGCTATGATCGTCGTTACCGCTGGCGCTGCCCAGAAGCCCGGCGAGACCCGCCTAGACCTGGTCAACAAGAACGTCAACATCTTTAAGTCCATCATCCCTGAGATTAAGAAGTCCGGCTTTGACGGCATCCTGTTGATCGTCTCCAACCCGGTTGACGTTCTGACCTATGCCGCCATCAAGATGTCCGGCCTGCCCGAGGGCCACGTCATCGGTTCCGGCACCGTGCTCGACACCGGTCGTCTGCAGCAGATGCTCGGCGCCCACGTCGAGGTCGATCCGCGCGATGTCCAGGCCTACGTCATGGGCGAGCACGGCGACTCCGAGTTCGTCGCTTGGTCCAGCGCCCAGGTTGCCGGCGTGCCGCTGAGCACCTTCTGCGAACTTCACGGCCATCTGGAGCACGAGGCTGCCGAGAAGCGTATCGCCGAGGACGTCAAGAACTCCGCCTACACCATCATCGAGAAGAAGCACGCCACCTACTACGGCGTTGCCATGGCCGTTAAGCGTATCTGCACCGCTGTCATGCGTGACGAGCAGACTGTTCTTCCCGTCTCCTCGCTCATGGTGGGCGAGTATGGCCTGTCCGATCTGGCCATCTCCATGCCGACCGTCGTCGGCCGCGATGGCGTTGTCTGCCGCGTCCCCGTGCCGCTGAACGAGTCCGAGCAGGGCGAGCTCACCGCTTCTGCCAAGGCTCTCAAGGACATCATCGACAGCGTCGATTTCTCCTGCTAAATCCAGCTCGTTTGCCAGCAAGCTACAATGAAGGCGTCCAGGCCCCACGGCCCGGGCGCCTTTTTTGGTGCATTGGGGTCAGGTTACTTTGCACCAGTGTTGATGGGGAGAGGCATGTCGGATTCGCCTAACTTTTTGACGTATGCCCAGACGGCGTTTGATTCGTTTGAGGATCGGCCGTTTTGCGCGGTGGACAGCCTGGTGTTTGCGTGGCTGTCGTATTTGCATCTTCCGGACGATATGCCGGAGCTTGTCGGCTGGCAGGGGCTGGACGTGCGTGAGCTGCTACGTGCCGAGTGCTACCAGGACATGATTGGTGACCTGTGGGACCCGGAGGAGAGTCGCGCCTTGCTGGAGGCTGTTGCGGCAAGTCCTCGCTACCGCGGCGTGCGCGTTTGCGGTTATCGTGACGTGAACGATGCGTCGATGACGGAGCAATTTGCAGCCATGACGTTCCGATTTCCGGCAGGATTTAGCTACCTTTCCTTCCGCGGGACCGACAGCACGATCGTGGGCTGGAAAGAGGACTTTAACATGGCGTTCCGGTGCCCCGTGCCCTCCCAGGAATCTGCGGCGCGTTATGTGGACGAGGCAGCGGCCGCGATTGATGGACTGCTCTTGTGCGGAGGCCATTCCAAGGGCGGAAACTTGGCGGTGTATGGCGCTGCGATGTGTTCCGGCGCTGTTCACAACCGGATTGAGCGGGCCTTCTCGCATGATGGTCCCGGCTTTGTCGAGGAGTTCTTGAGTGGCGACGCCTTTGCGGGCCTGTCCGGTCGCATCGATAAAACCCTGCCGCAGTCGTCGATTTTCGGCATGATGTTCGAGACGCAGGAGGACTATGCCATCGTCGAGAGCACGGAGTTCAGCCTGCTGCAACATAATCCCTTTAGCTGGGTCGTTGACGGCTGCGACTTTGTGTATTGCGAGCGCCTGTCTGCCGGCGCGCGATACGTCGATAGCTCTATTCGTGAGATGTTGCTTGCAGTGGAGCCTGCCGAGCGCGAGCGCTTCGTAGATGCGCTGTTCTCCGTGTTTGAAGCCACGGGCGCCGAACGGTTCGCGGATATCGCAGGGAATCTGCGCGAGAGCCTGCCGGTGATGCTCCAGACGGCTCAGGGCTTCGACAAGGATACGCGCCGCTTTATCTCGCAGACCATCGCGGCGATCCTTAAATGCGCGCTGCTGCCCAAACGCCCTGAGTTCAACGTTCCTGGCGCTGGCAAGAGCCTGGCGGAGCAGCTTGAGGCGTGGCAGTCCGAGCTCCTGCACTAGCAGTTGGTTCATTGGGGTCAAGTTTGTCTGCACCATGTTGGTGCAAAGTAACATGACCCCAATGCACCAATCTCCGATGCGCGCGGGGCGGGCTCGACCGCTATACTGATTCGTGCTGAAATCGATCTAGAACGGAATGCCGTATATGAAAATCAATCACGCAATCCTGCATATCCTGGACTTTGACTCGGCTGTCAACGTCATGAGCCAGCGCGAGCTCGATATCGAGAGCCGTACCGTGCGCAACTTCGTGACCACGCACCTGCGCCGCGCTCGCACGTCTGCCGATAACAAGCGTGCCACGTTTGCCGAGAACTCCGCATTCGGCGGCGAGCTCAAGGGCTATTTCTTTGGCGAGCGCGAGTTCGTAGACCTGTCGCAGCAGATTGCGGAGTTCATCTCTTCGGAGCTTACCAAGGCCGAAAAGGCCGAGTCCACCGACGTGCTTGTGGCGGACTTTGACGATGACGAGGACGCCCGCTGGTTTGCCGTGATGCTGCTTGGCTCCAAGCAGGCCTTTATGCACGAGGTGGGCCGCGAGGAGGGCGAGGTGCGCAACGATATCGCGCGCCATTACGCCATTCTGCCGAACCCTTCGCAAAAGGTGCCGAGCTACGCAATCGTGCGTGCGAGCACCATGGAGATCGGCTACGTGGACAAGAAGCGCAAGATCGCCGGCGAGGACCGCATGCTTATTCCTGACGGGCTGCTGCAGTGCGATACGGGCGTGTCGGGCAAGGAAATCATCGACACCGTGACGCGTGTGGTCGAGGAGGTTGCCGAGGAGCACGGCGCCAACACGGCCGTGGCGCTCGCCAAGGTCAAGGCCGCTGTTGCCGAGAAGGTCGAAGACGACGAGGAACTGCCGCCTTGGGATATCGTCGACGAGGTCTTTGAGGACGAGCCGGTCATCAAAGAGAGCGTGCGTGCGGCGCTGACCGAGGAGAAGGTGCCCGAGCGCGTGCCCGTGGAGCGCAAACAGGTCGAGCGCGCGGCCGTGCGCAATCATAAGATTCGTACCGACACGGGCATCGAAATCAGCTTCCCGGCCGAGATGGGCTCGAACTCCGAGTACATCGAGTTCGTCAACGAGCCCAACGGCCTCATCTCCATCGAGCTCAAAAACATCGGGTCAATTGAGAATCGATAAACTGCGCTTGTAAGCTGCAGAAAAACAAAGGTCGAAACCCTTCGGGACTTCGGCCTTTTTGCTTGGAGCTGAATTGAGTTGCAGACTGAGCATAAGTCAGCGAAAACGCCCCAGAGTGAGCAAGGTGACGTGAAAGAGGAGGGCATTGACCTTCTGGTCATGCCCGACGATTGAACGTCAGATTGCCGCTCTGGGGCGTATGCAGCGTCGAGCCGTTACGGCGTTTGGTAAAACGCCGTAACCATTAGAGTTGGCGGAGACCCTCTTCCAAGCCGGTTTTGCTGTCGGTCTGGGCGTCGCGCATCTTGATGACACGGGCAGGAACGCCGGCCACGACGGCGCCGGCGGGGACGTCCTCGACGCACACGGCGCCGGCGGCAACGACAGCACCCTTGCCCACGCGCACGCCCTCCAGGACCACGGCGTTGGCGCCAATCATGACATCATCCTCGATGATGACGGGCGTGGCGCTCGCGGGCTCAACGACGCCTGCCAGCACGGTGCCGGCGCCGATATGGCAGTTCTTGCCCACGGTTGCGCGGCCGCCCAGGACGGCGCCCATATCAATCATAGAGCCCTCGCCGATAACGGAGCCGATGTTGATGATGGCACCCATCATGATGACGGCGCGATCGCCGATCTCGACGCGGTCGCGGATGATCGCGCCCGGCTCGATGCGGGCGTTGATGCCCTTAAGGTCGAGCATGGGCACGGCGGAGTTGCGGCAGTCGTTCTCCACGTCGTAGTAGTCGATGGAGTCGGCGTTGGCGTCGAGGATTGCCTTGAGCTCATCCCAGTCACCAAAGACGGTCTTGCCACGACGGCCACCGTAGACGTGCGCATCGCCCCAGGCAACCTTCATGCCGGGCTTCTCGCGCACATACAGCTTGACGGGCGTCTTTTTAGGCGCGGTGGCGATGTAATTGATAATCTCCTGGGCATCCATCTCGGCTGCGTTACTCATATGCTGTCTCTCCTTTGGGTGGATTCGGTTGATATCTGGTTAGGCAAACATGACCTGGTCGAACGTATAGAAGCCGGGTTCGCGGGTGACGAGCTTTTGCGCGGCTGCCAAGGCGCCGTTGACAAAGATCTGGCGGCTCGTGGCGCGATGGCTAAGCGTGACCTCCTCGTCCTGGCCAAAGAAGCTCACCTCGTGCACGCCGGCGACGGTGCCGCCGCGCAGCGAGTGCATGCCGATTTCCTTGGGATCGCGAGCGCCGCACATGCCCTCGCGACCGTAGACAGGATGATAGCCAGCCTCAGGCTCGGCCTCGACCACGGCGTCGAGTAGCAGCTTGGCGGTGCCGCTGGGAGCGTCGACCTTTTGGTTGTGGTGCGTCTCGATGATCTCGCAGTCAAAGCTGGGCAGCTCGTGTGTGGCCTGTGCCACCAGATGACGCAGGGCTGCGATACCGATGGAGTAGTTGCCAGAGTGCATGACCCGGGCGTTCTGACCCAGCTCGCGCAGGCGATCCATCTGCTCGGGCGTATAGCCTGTGGTGCCCGAGACCAACGCCGCACCCGTGCGCTCGACATAGGCGACGACGGCATCGAAGGTCACGACGTTTGAGAAGTCGATGATGACGTCGGCTGCCGGGGCGTTCTCGAGCTCGGACAAGTCGAAGCCGATCTGGGCGACGATGTCGAAAACGGGCTGACCGGCGGCGTCGACAATGCCCTCGGCGGTAGTGCGAATGAGCGAGCCCATGCGGCCCGTTCCCATAATGACGGTCTTAATCAAGCAGACCAGCTCCCTTCAGAGCATCGGTAAGTGCGGCGCGCGTGTTATCGGCCATGGGGCACAGCGGCATGCGATAGTTTGCCTCGATCATACCCATCTGAGCGAGCGCTTCCTTAACGGGGATGGGGTTGACCTCGCTAAAGAGAGCGTTGATGAGCGGCTGGCCGGCAATCTGGATGTCGCGGGCGCGTGCCACGTCGCCGTCCAGATAGGCGCGGCACATGCCGTGCACGAGCTGCGGCTGAACATCGGCCCACACGCTGATGGTGCCCGAGGCACCCAGGCTCATGAGCGGCACGGTAAGCGCGTCCTCGCCTGAGTACATACGGAAGTCGTCGGACAGCAGGTGGGCGATCTTGGCCGCGTAGGCGACGTTGCCCGAGGCTTCCTTAATACCCATGATGTTGGGGTGTGCGGCCAAGCGCTCTACGTTGCGCTCGCTGATGCCGCAGCCGCAGCGGCCGGGGATGTTGTACAGGATGCAGGGGATGTCCACAGCGTCCGCTACGGTCTTAAAGTGCTGGTAGATACCCTCTTCATTGGACTTGTTGTAGTAGGGGGTAATGAGCAGCAGGCCGTCGGCTCCCAGGCCTTGATAGGTGAGCGACTTGGTGAGCATGGTCTGCGTGGAGTTAGAGCCCGAGCCTGCAATGACGGGGACGCGTCCTGCAACCTGCTTGACCACGGCGGCGACGACGGAGTTGTCCTCGTCATCGGTCATCGTGGCACTCTCGCCGGTGGTGCCCAGGGTGAGGATGGCGTCGGTACCGTTTTGCAGGTGGAAATCGATAAGGCGCTCGAGCGCGTCAAAGTCGACGCTGCCGTCCTTTTTAAACGGCGTGACGAGGGCGACGATCGAGCCCTCGAGATTGCGGACATCCATATTCTTCTCCTTCGCTTCTGCGATCTGGATGCGTTTGTTCCATTGGGCAGCGACTGCCAGACGCTCGTCCTGAGCACGACGGCGGGCGCTTTCGGCGCGCGATTTGGCCAGCAACTCGCGTCCGCACGGCAGTACGTCGAGCGTGGCGAAGTAGTCGCCCGGGCGCTCGGCACGACGGATAAGATCCGCCGAGCCGTCGGGACGCAGCAATACCTCGGCAGAGCGCAGGCGCCCGTTGTAGTTGTAGCCCATGGAGTAGCCGTGCGCGCCGGTGTCGTGGATCACGAGCAGGTCGCCCATGTCGATCTGCGGCAGCTCACGGTCGATGGCGAACTTGTCGTTGTTTTCGCACAGGTTACCCGTGATGTCGTACGTGTTCGTGACGGGAGCTGCGGACTTGTCGGGGCCACCCGGCTGGCCCATCACTGTAACGTGGTGGTAGGCGCCATACATGGCAGGGCGAATGAGATCGACGGCGCTTGCGTCGACGCCGATATAGTCCTTGTAAATCTGCTTTTCGTGGATGGCCTTGGTGACCAGGCATCCGTAGGGGCCCATCATAAAGCGGCCCATCTCGGTGCAGATCGCCACATCGCCCATGCCGGCGGGAACCAGAATCTCGTCGTAGGCTGCGTGTACGCCCTCGCCGATGGCGTGGATGTCGTTAGCCTGCTGCTCGGGCAGATAGGGGATGCCCACGCCACCGGACAGGTTAATGAAGGCGACATGAGCGCTTGTCTCGCGCTCCAAGCGCACGGCAAGCTCAAAGAGGATGCGTGCGAGCTTGGGGTAGTAGTCGTTGGTGACGGTGTTGCTGGCAAGGAAGGCGTGGATGCCAAAATTTTCGGCGCCCTTGGCCTTGAGCATGCGGAATGCCTCAAAGAGCTGCTCGGTGGTCATGCCGTACTTGGAATCGCCCGGGTTGTCCATAATGCCGTTGGAAAGCTGGAACAGACCGCCCGGGTTAAAGCGGCAGCTGACCGTCTTGGGGATGGGGCCCGCGACGCGCTCAAAGAACTCGATGTGGCTGATGTCGTCGAAATTGACGATGGCGCCTAGCTTGTCGGCAAGCTCAAAGTCTGCCGCCGGCGTGTCGTTGGACGAGAACATGATGTCATGGCCGGTGATGCCCAACGAGCGGGCGATCATGAGCTCGGTGTAGCTCGAACAATCGCAACCGCAACCGTATTCGTTGAGAATGGAGATAAGTGCCGGGTTGGGGTTAGCCTTGACGGCAAAGTACTCCTTAAACCCCGGATTCCACGCAAAGGCGTCGCGCACCTCTTGCATGTTGCGGCGGATGCCCGCCTCGTCGTATAGATGAAACGGCGTAGGGAACTGCTCGACGATATGCTCGAGCGTCTCCTTGTCCACAAACGGCCGCTTGGTCGCATATGCCTCGTTGGGGGTCAATGCCATGTCCCGTAAACCTCGCTATCCAGACGGCGCCATCTGCGCATCGAATCCGCATAGCGTGGACCCAATGTCCGGATAGCGCTCCCGCATTGCTGCAGACAGTCCTGCGGGTGTTTCCCGCAGGCCCACCAGGCCGTTCGTGCCCGAAAAGCCCAGTTCGGCGGGTTTCGCCTCCCCGCAGGGTCAAAGTCTGCCGACTCGCCCGCGGCTCTTCGTGCCCGCGCCTCTATCAAGTGGTAAAGACCCTACCACGTTGCACTTTACCAAACAAGAGTATTCGTATATAGCGTTTAAAAAATGCAGCGTTATGCTAGAAACATGCGCGCCACAAAGCTGCGTCACAATATGCGTGAATGGACGTGTCCCACGAAAGGATCCTGTATGACCGAGCTCCAAGAACTCCGTCGCTATCGTCGCGATCTGCATCGCATTCCGGAGCTCGACTTCGATCTTGAGCAAACTATCGCCTATATCGAGGGCGTGCTCGCTCCGCTTGCCTGCGAGGTGACCTATCCCTGCCCGAGCTGCGTCTGTGCCTTCTTCGATGCCGGTGTGGGCGCTACGAATGCCACGGCGATTCGCGCGGATATGGACGCCCTGCCCATCGCGGAGACGACGGGTGCCGCTTTTGCCTCGACGCATCCCGGCAAGATGCACGCGTGCGGTCACGACGGGCACATGGCTATGGCCCTCGCGGCGGCAACTTTTGTCGACCGTACGATTCGTGAGCAGCCGGGCGTTATTAAGCGCAACGTGCTTTTTGTGTTCCAGCCGGCCGAGGAAACAACGGGCGGCGCCAAAACGGTGTGCGAGAGTGGTGTGTTCGAACACTTTGGGGTTGATCGCATCTTCGGCTTTCACGTGTGGCCCGATCTGCCTGCCGGCACGCTGGCGAGCTGCTCCGGTCCGCTGCTGGCGCGCTCGAGCGAGACTCACATTCATATCCATGGCACGAGTATCCATATTGCCAAGACCTATGGCGTTCCGGTCGAGGAATCGCACGATGCCGCGCTGGCGGCTGCCAAGTTCTTGGTTGCCGAGCGCGAGCTGATGGACGAGTTGGGCGCCGACGAGTCCTGCATTGGCAAGTTCGGTCTGCTGCAGGCAGGCACCGTCTGCAATGCGGTGGCGGGGGAGGCCCATGTCGCCGGCAGCCTGCGCGTGTTTACGGACGACATGTTCAATCGTGCGCGCGAAGGCGTGCGCCGCGTGTTGGACGAGGCCTGCGCCGCAACGGGCTGCACGTATGATCTCGACTTTGCCGAGGGCTATCCGCCGGTCGATAACGACCCTGAGCTGTTTGCCTGCATTGCACCTGCTTTGCCCGAGTTGCAACTGGTGAACGAGCCACTACTGATTGCCGAGGATTTCGCGTTCTATCAGCGCCATCTGCCGGGCGTGTTCTTCTTATTGGGCACGGGCGTGCCTGCCGGCCAAGACAATCCGAGTGACACCGAGGGCTGCCCCGCCTATGCCGCCAGCGCACTGCATACCGATACCATGCTCTTTGATGAGGAAATCCTGCTCAAAGGCCTCGATGCCTATAAACGATTGCTTTCGCTTGCCTAATGGGCAAAGAAGTAATTGCCTAGAAAATACGAACAGATGTACGGTATAATGAAGATGTAAGTCTATAGAAACGTTTGACGTTATTAACGTAAGGCGATACTATGATTGCATCCTATAAAGATGAAGATACCGAACGCTTTGCCATGGGTGTGCGGGTCAGGAAGTTCATTCCTTTTGAGCGGGTCGCATTGAGGAAGATCCGCCAACTGCAGGTCTGCGCTTCGCTTGATGATCTTCGCATTCCGCCAGGCAACCGCCTTGAAGCATTGAAGGGCGATCGTGCCGGTCAATACAGTATTCGCGTCAACGAACGCTATCGGGTCTGCTTTGAGTGGAGACAGGGGATGGCTTGGAATGTCGAAATCGTCGATTATCATAAATGAGGAGGCTGCGGCTGATTTGCTGTCACCGGTGACTCCTGGTGAGCTTCTCAAAGAGGAGTTTCTTGTTCCCATGGGTATTTCTCAATATCGCCTTGCTAAGGAGACCGGGATTCCGGCTCAGCGTATCGGGCAGATTATTTTGGGGAGGCGCCGTGTGACGGCCGACACTGACCTCCGTCTTTGCCGTTATTTTGGCCTGACGGATGGTTATTGGCTGCGCGCTCAGGTGGCGTTTGACCTTGAGGCCGAGAAAAGGCGGATTAAACCTGAGCTCGACAAAATCGCTCCTGTTCAGCAGGCCATCGCGCTGTAGGGTCCAACGATGCGGAGTATGGAGTGATGATGAGGCGCCAACGGTCTGCCGCATATAGTCCGGGTGGTTGCGGGTGTGGTTTGTTGTTGCTCCCAGTCGTTGCCGTGGGCATTGGCGTGATGTTTGCGCTTGCCGGTTTGGCTGCGGCGGCGCTCGTGTTGCTGATTGTCGCCATTGGCGTGACAATCTGGCTCTATCGCTGTCGCGAGCAGCGACGTGACAATGGTAAGTGCAATGTTGGATGGATCATCTTTTTGGTCATCGCCTACCTGTTGAGCATCAGCTATCTTGTGTTCTTTGTTTTGCTGATGGTCAGCACTTTTACCGGTGAATCTGTCACGGTGGGGTAAGCGTGCGTATTCCAAGCGTCGGATTTGCGGTTTGACTTTCATTTGAATGTTCGTACAATGGCCGTGGTCGAATCTAGAGACATCTTCGGCCGCGTGTCCTGTGCGCAGGGCATTTCCGAGTTTTGGAAAGAAAAAAGTATGCAAGAGAATAGGATCGATGCATTTGAGCGCAAGCTCAATGCCGGGCTCGTGCTATCCATCGTAGCGACGGGCATCATGTCATTTTCGGGCGTGTGCGTAGAGACGGCGATGAACGTCACGTTTCCAACGCTGATGCGCGAATTTGGGGTCAATACCGCAACTGTTCAGTGGCTCACCACGGCATATCTGCTGGTGCTTGCCGCCGTTGTCCCCGTATCGGGTTTCTTGAACCGGCGGTTTAAAACCAAGCACGTCTTTTGTTTCGCCATGGCGTTCTATATCGCGGGCATCGTGTGCGGTATGACGGCCCAGGTTTTTCCGGCATTATTGCTGGGACGTGTGCTCGAGGGAATCGGCACGGGCGTCGCGCTGCCACTCATGTTCAATATCATTACCGAGCAGGCGCCCCAGGAGCGCCTGGGCCTTATGATGGGCATCGGTTCATTGGTCACGGCCGTGGCACCTGCTGTGGGCCCGTCGGTGGGCGGATGGCTTTCCGAGACGTTTGGCTGGCGCGCGATTTTCGCCGCACTGCTTCCCCTGTTGCTCGTAGCTTATGTGTTGGGCATTTCTTCCATTCGTCAAAGCCATAAGGTTTCCCGCGAGTCGTTTGATGTTCCGGGGTGGCTGTGTCTTGCCGCATCGTTTGCGTGTCTGGTGCTTGCGGTCGATGAGGGGGCGAATCTTGGCTGGACGAGTCCGGCAATCATCGTTTTGTTTGTCGCGTTTGTCATCCTACTGACCCTCTTTGTGCGCCGCGAGCGTTCGTGCGATGCGCCGTTAATCAATCTGGGTATTTTCGGTCGACAGGGCTATGTGTTTGGATTGGGCGTTGCGGTGTCGCTGCAGTTTACCGTTTTGGGCTTCTCGTTTCTGCTGCCTTCCTTTGCCCAGCTCGTTTTGGGCGTGGGCCAGACGGAGGCCGGCTCGATTCTTCTGTGGGGCTGTCTGGTCGGTGCCGTCTTGGCTCCGTTTTCGGGGCAGCTGCTCGATCGATTTGGTGCTCGACTCCCTATCATGCTCGGCGTCGGCCTTTCATTGCTTGCGACTTGCCTGTATGCAGCGATGATTACGCGCCTCTCGACGATGCAGCTGGCGTTGGTGTATGTGGTGTTTGCCTCCGGACAAGGCCTCATGTACGGCAACAACATGACGTGTGCGTTGCGCTTTTTGCCCGCCGAGGTTAAGCCGGACGGCAATGCCATGTTTACGACCATGCAGCAGCTCTCGGGTGCTATCGGTACCAGTGTGATTGCCGCCGTGGTGAATGCCGCTCAGGACGGTGTTGCCGATTCGGCCATGGCGCAGGCGACGGCAAACGGTGCCCAGTCGGCGACGCTGGTGCTTGTCTGCGCGATGGCGCTCTCGTTTGTCTTTGCGCTGCTCGAGACGGGGCGGGCTCGCCGCTAGTTCTTTCGCTGCTTGGCAATTTCATTTGCAGCCTTAGCTCTCAGCTAATGAATTCAAGTTCAATCCTTCCTACGATGGGCTGTGTGCCGGCACGGTGGCCGGATCGTAGGAAGGATGCATAATGGCAAAAGAAGGAAAGAAGCCGATCGGTAAGATCGTTCTGGGCATAATCGTTGTGCTCGTTATCGTCGGCGCTGTGGGTTCCATGGGCGGCAACTCCTCTGACTCATCTACGGGCGATGTGTCGAAACCTGCCGAGGCATCGCAGCAGGCCGAAGAGCAACAAGAGCCGCAGGAGCCTTATACGATTGCCGACGAAGTCGAGGATACCTCTAATCAGTTCGCCTATAAGATCACGGGTACGCTGACCAATAACACGGACAAGGAAAAGAGCTACATTCAGATCGAGTACGTTTTGTATGATGCTGATGGCAACCAGGTTGGAACCGCCCTCGCGAACACCAATCATCTGAAGGCAGGTGGCTCCTGGAAGTTTGAGGCGCTCGGTACGGCGTCTCCCGATCAGGTCGCCAGCTGGGAGCGCTCGGATGTGAGCGGTTTCTAGCATGCTGTATATGCTTGGGGGGAGGTGAAGTCGTATGCCCGATAAAAAGTTGACTGAGGAGCTGCTCAACGAGCTGCTCGATGCGCCGAGCATCGATGGCTATATCAAGGAACACGACTTTGCCGCCCCTTCGCTTTCGGACTACCTCCAGCAGTTACTGCAAGAGAAGGGTTTGGAGCGCTCTCGCGTGGTGCGTATGGCCGACCTCAACGAAACGTTCGGCTATCAGATCTTTACCGGCGCACGCCATCCGAGTCGCAATAAAGTGCTGCAAATTGCCTTTGCGATGGCGCTGTCGATGAAGGAGACCAACCGCGCACTGACGGCCGCCGGAGCCAGCGTTCTTAACTGTAAGGACCGGCGCGACGCCATCATCATCTTTTGCATTGATCGCGGCTGCAGCCTGCAAAAGGTTAACGAGGAGCTATATCGCTTTGGTGAGGAGACGGTCAGCTAGCCGGTGGTGCCAAGCTTGGAACCGTTTAGGAAAGCCCTAAACGCGCAGGGCACGGATGCCGCAGGGCGCCCGTGCCCTGCGCTATTATGGACGCTATGGATACTCAGGACCCAACATATTCCGACGATGAGCTGACTGCCGCGCTCGCTGAGCACCTGGCGTCGCTCGACCGTAACGACAGCTATCGCGTTGATCGCGTGCTTAAGCGCTCGCCGGTCGAGACGACCGAGCTCGTGTATTTCGAAGGCTCTGGCGGCGGTTCGCTTGGACCTTTTGTGCGCAAGCGCATCGATGCGTCGGCGCAAATCGGTGGTGCCTATGAGCGCCTGTTTGCAGCCCAACGAGCGGGTCGAAGATTTGAGCACCTGCCCAGAATCGTTGACTGTCGCCGCATCGGCGATGATCTCGGCGTGGTCATGGAGTATGTTGAAGGCGAGACGCTCGAGGCCTTAGTGGGGCGCTTGGGCGCGACGCCTGATTATGCGCATGAGTTATTTCCTGCTCTCTGCGATGCAGTGGGCGAGCTCCATACTGGTTTTGCGACGGCGGGGGAGCCGGCCTCGCCGGTAATCCATCGCGACCTCAAGCCCTCGAACATCATCGTGTCGGGCGTGAGGTATGCGGCCGAGGCCGGCATGACCTTCTCATCGTTGGTGATTATCGATTTGGGAATTGCGCGCGTGTGGCGCGACGGCGCCGATGCCGATACCGTCAAGTTTGGTACGCGGCCCTACGCGCCGCCCGAGCAGTATGGGTTTGGGCAGACGAGCGTGCGCAGCGATGTGTATGCACTCGGCGCGCTTCTCTTCTTTTGCCTGACGGGGGCCGACCCTAAGCCGGGACGCGACATGCACGAACAATGCGAGATGCGCGGCGTTCCTTCTTCTCTGACCGATGTCATTTGCATGGCGATGGCGCTCGACCCAGCCAAGCGCTTTGCGAGCGCGGAGGCATTGGGGCGGGCGACGCGCGCGGCATACGACCTGAGTTGCCCTGTGCGACCTCCTGCGCCTGTGCCTGTTTGTACTCCGGCCTCGGAGACGGTGTTAACGCCCCAAGGGCTCCAGAGCCCCGCAGAGCTTCCTAAGCCTGCCGCCTCCGCTGCATTCGGTCTGCTTTCTCGCATTCCGGAGCCTCTGGGACGCATTTGGAATACGCTTGTCTGCCTCTCGTTGCTTGTATTCTTTGCCGGAAGCCACTTTGCCGTCTTTCACCCCACGGGAGCAAATCAAAGCTACCCGACGTGGCTTCTCATAATCGAGTACTTTTTCTTTGTCGACGGTCTCACGGTGCTTCTCCACTTCGCCGTGCTCGACAAGCGCCGCCTTCGTCGGCAATTCGCACTGCTCGACAGCTATCGCGGCAAGAAACTCGCGAAACTCTGGATTAAGGCATTGGGCGTGCTGCTCCTGTGCATGATCGTCATAGTTGCGGTTGCCAATGCGACCGGTGTCGTTGACACCTCTACCACCTAAAAGAAAAGGGCCCCGTTTGGGGCCCTTTTCAGCTGTACTTAGATGCGGTTCATCTGAGCGGCGACCTTGTTGTACCAATCCTGCCACGTGGGCGGGCAGTACTTTTTGGCCGCTGCCGGGGTAAGGGTGGAGCCGTAGTTGGCGCCCAGGTAGGCAACATGAGCGGAGATGCCTTCGCTCCAGCTGCCAAAGCTGCGCCAACCGCCGCCACGAGCGCTCCAGCCCCAGGCGTTGTAGGAATTGGCGCAATAAGTGCCCTTGGTGCTCTCGATGCAGGCGATGGCGGGGGACCAACGGGGGTCGACACCGGTATTCCAAGCGGCGACGGCAAAGTTATAGCCCTGGCCTGCCATGGGGGAGCCGGCAAGATAATTGTCGATGCGGCTCGTCCACTCGTTGATGAACGTATCGTAATCGGAGTTACCGGTATTGGCGTTGTTCACCGTGGTATCGATGGTGGTGTTGGTGTTGGTGGCCTGGCTGCTGGAATTGCTGCCGCTTACGCCCTCGCCCGAGAGCTTCTCGGCGGCAGCGGCCTTGTCGGCCTCAAGCTTGGCAAGCTCGGCGGCATTTTCCTGCTCGGCTTTTGCCTGCGCCTCGCTGCGGAGCTGCTGGGCCTGTGCCAGTGCATCCTCGGCGTTTTTCTGCTCTGCCTCAAGCTGCGACTTGGCCTGCTGGAGTTCGGCCTTGTTCTGCTCGAGTTCGGTTTGCATGTTGTTGAGCTCTTCGATCTCGTCGACGCTCGAGCTCGTGATCTGGTTGGTGTATTTGCAGGTGGTGATGAACTCGCCCAGGCTCTGCGCGTTGACCAGGAAGCTCACGATGGGATTGGTGCCCTTCTGGTACTTGTACAGATCGCGCATGGCGGAGCTTGCCTTGGCCTGCTGCTCGGGAAGCTTAGCCTCGATTTCCTCGATGCTCGCCTCGTTGGAGTCGATCTGCTTTTGCAGGTCGTCGAGTTTGGTGCGGGCATCGTTGTAGGCGCTCGTGGCGGCTTCGATTTTTTGCTGCGCGGCGGAAAGCTGATCCTGCGTTGCCTGCGAGGCGGCATACGCCGCAACGGGGGAGAGCATCGGCGTGGCAGTCAGTGCGACAGCGAGTGCGGCGCTCGTGATGATACGAGCCGGCTTCGACGCGATGAGCGCTGCGACGCGATGATTCGAATGCTGCATCCAATCCCTCTGCAATCAATCGTAGGTTATGGTTCGAACGGTATTCTACTACTGCTTTCGACCTCAACTTGAACCTTAAAGGTTTCAAAGGGTCAAGTTGAACTTGAGGCTTTGGCTTTGACCTGCAGTTATAGTGAATTGTTGAGAAACCATAGAGTTCAACTTTAACGTTACGGAACTCGGCCTGACCGCAGATTCACGCCGTAAGGGCTACTCCAACATGGGGTTTTGCACCTATAGGGCTCCCTCGCGGCGAGCCTGCTCAACTTCTTCGAGCGCCTCGTCTGGGGTGAAGGAACAGGTGCCGTCGCCGAGCTTGACTGTTTGGATATCGTCTCCGACATGCACCTCTCCGCCTCGAAGCACCACACCGAAAATGCCCTCGTGGGGAAAGATGCAATCACCGGCGAGATAGTAGATGGCACAGCGGGTGTGGCAGACCTTGCCGATCTGGCTGATCTCGATCAGAACGTCGTTGCCGATCTTGAGCTGTGTGCCCAAGGGGAGCGAAAGCAAGTTGATACCTTGTGTGGTGAAGTTCTCCCCAAAGTCGCCTTCGTGCACATCGAGCCCGCGATGCTGTGCCGTCTGGATTGATTCTGCGGCCAAAAACGAGACCTGGCGGTGCCAGTGCCCGGCGTGCGCATCGGAAGCGAGGCCAAACTGTTCAATGACGGTATCGTGCCCATCGGAGACGGGCGACTTGCGTGTGCCTTTGTGCGCCGACGTGTTAATCGAGACGATGCGGGCGGGCCTGTCGTAGGCATCGTTTGCCGTGCGTAGGGGAACGGCCGTTTGTGCGCGTTCCGCCAGCTCGCGTTTCGCGGCATTGAGGATAGAGTTATCGGTCGGATGGTCTTGGGGCACGCGTGCGCCTTTCGCTTATGAGATTGACAGTATGTTGAATCCTACAACAACGGTAGGTTCATTGCCCGTTGTCGTACAGCGGTGAGTGCCGTCTTTGCGCCGAGTTTGCTTCTCCGATTGCCATAGATACGGTGGAACTTTGGGCGTGGGCGGTTTGGCACGCTAGAATGAATCGGTTGCACTAAGACCGCCCGTTGCGCGGGCAGTTCATGATAGGAAGTTTCCATGGCATTGCAATTTACAGAGCGCGAGTTCATTCCCGTGCTGCTCGGCGGCGACATCAACGCCTATTCGGTGGCGCGTGCTTTCTACGAAGAGTATCAGGTCAAGAGTCTGGTCTTTGGCAAGTATCAGACGGGCCCTGCGTATCGAAGCCAGATTATCGACTACACGCCCAATGTCGACATCGATACCATGCCCGTGATGCTCAAGACCGTCAACGGCATCGCTCAGGCACATGCCGATAAGACGATTGTCCTGATGGGCTGCGGCGATAACTATGTTGCCCTGGTGGCTCAGGCAAAGGACGCCAATGAGCTGGCGGATAACATCGTTGCGCCCTACGCACCCTACAGCATGCTCGAGCAGTGCCAGAAGAAGGAGATCTTCTACGAGCTGTGCGAGAAGCATGGCGTGCCGTATCCGCATACGTTTACCTTTACTGCGCAGATGCTCAACGCGCAAGGCGAGGCGCCGGCCGAGGTGCTCGACCAGATCGACTTCCCGTTCCCGATGATCCTGAAGCCGTCCGACGGCATCATGTGGTGGCAGCATGAGTTCGAGGGCCAGAAGAAGGCTTATGAGATTGCCGATCGCGCCGAGCTGGAGCAGGTTATCCGTGACTCCTATGCTAGCGGCTACACCGACGACCTGATCTTGCAGGACCGCGTGCCCGGCAACGACGAGTACATGCGCGTGCTCACCAGCTATTCCGATCGCAACGGCAAGGTGCGCATGATGTGCCTGGGCCACGTGCTGCTCGAGGAGCATCAGCCCCATGGCGTTGGCAACCATGCCTGTATCATCACCGAACCCAACGACGAGCTCATGGGCGGCGTGCGCAAGCTGCTCGAGGACCTGAACTTTGTGGGTTATTCCAACTTTGACGTGAAGTATGACGAGCGCGATGGCTCGTTTAAGTTCTTCGACTTCAACACCCGTCAGGGCCGCAGCAACTACTACGTCACCAACAGCGGCTTTAACGTTGCCAAGTATGTGGTGGACGAGTATGTGTACAACCGCCCGTTTGAGCCGGAGTTTGTGACGGCGCAGAACGAGGCACTGTGGATGGTCGTCCCCATGGACGTCGTCGACAAGTACGTCAAGGATCCCGAGTTGCGCACGAAGGTACATCGCCTGGCCAAGGAGGGCAAGGGCGCCGATCCCTCGTTTATGAAGGGTGACTTTGTCTTTAACCGCTGGCTGCGCATGTGGCACACCAAACTGCGCCACTTTAAGCTGTTCAAGACGTATTACAAGTAGATGAGTGCGGTGCCCGTCCGGTTTACATCGGGCGGGCGCGGGTATGATACGCGCAATTGCGCGGGCGTCACCAAGGAGGCGGCGATGGAAAAGCTGGGAGTTATCGGCGGCATGGGCGCCGAGGCCACGTCGTATTACTACGACCAGGTGGTGCGCCATACGGCGGCTACGTGCGACCAGGAGCATATCGACATGGTGGTTCTTTCCAAGTCGACCATGCCCGACCGCACGCTGGCCATCAAGACCGGCGAGCATGCCGAGCTGCTGGCGACTATGAAGGAGTGCGCCCAGGCGCTCGAGTCGCTGGGCTGCGCGCATATCGCCATTCCCTGCAACACGTCACACTACTTTTACGACCAGATTCAGTCGTTTACGAAGGTGCCGATTATCCACATGCCGCGCGAGTCGGTGCGCTATGCCCTAGCGGGCGCGGTGATGGGGGAGTGCGAGTTCGACCCCAACCTGAGTATGCCGGCCGAGCCGGTGCGCAAGATTGGCATCATGGGCACCGACGGAACCGTGGGTGCGGGCGTCTACGGCCGCGAATGTAAGGCTGCGGGTGTTGAGGTCGTCTATCCCAGCGAGAAACGTCAGAACGATGTGATGTCGCTTATCTACGATGATGTGAAGGCCGGACGTGAGCCCGATATGGATAAGTTCGACCGCGTGATGTGGGAGTTCGCCCGTAGCGGCTGCGACCGCGTCATTCTGGCCTGCACCGAGCTATCGGTGCTGCAGAAGTACCGAGAGATGCCCGAGATCACCCTCGACGCCATGGATGTCCTGGTGCGCGAATCCATCATCCGCAGCGGCGCCCCCTACCGTCTCTAGCTTCCGACCTGCCAAAAAGGGACAGGTTTATTTTGGTAGGTTTTATCTGGTGAAACAGTAAAGGCCTCGGCTCGTTTGGTGCGAGCCGAGGTCTTTTGCGTTGGGCGGTTGATGTCGGTGGTGAACTAGAACAGGAAGCCGATGGCGATGAGGGCGATGCTGACGATGAGCACGGCGATGTCCAGGCCCTTGATGGGGTAGCGCTTGTACGAGCTGGCGCGCGTACGCAGATAGAAGCCGCGCTGTTCTGCCGCCAAGGCTGTGGCATCGGTCTTGCCCACGCTCGAGATGAGCAGTGGCACGCACAGTGGCAGCATGAGCTTGAGCTTCTTGATGGGGTTCTTGGTGTCGTACTCGACGCCGCGTGCGGTCTGCGCTTCCATGATGGCGTTCATCTCCTGACCAAACACCGGCACGAAGCGCAGCGCCGTGGTAAAGGTGAAGGCATAGCGATACGGCACGTGCAGCACCTCGACGCAGGCGTTGGCAAGGTCGTTGAGCTTGGTCACCATGAGCATGAGGATGAGTGGTAACGCCACACCCAGCAGGCGCAGACAGGCCTTCGATCCCGTGATGAGGCCCGTGTCGGTGATAAAGCCCCACACCACGTTGCCATCGCGCATAAAGGCTAGCTGGAGCACCAGCATGATAAGCGCGAGCGGAATCAGCAACTTGAGCAGCGAGAACAGACGGTCGACGACACCGGCATAGGCACCCAGCGCAAGGGTGAGTGCCAAAAAGCCCAGCAGCGCCACGTAGGTGTCGGACAAGAAGATGGCGACGATGATGGCGGCGGCGAGGCCCAGTTTGACGACGGGGTTCAGGCGATGCAGCAGCGTATCGCCCGGCATGTAGTCGATGACGTTAACCACGGTGGACCATCTCCTTGGTAATTCGAACGACATCGGTGACCTCGCTCACCTGCGCAAAAGCGGGCGAGACGGAAGATGCCAGACGGCGCGAGAGTTCAATAACCTGGGGAGGCTCCACGTAGGCACGCCGCATGAGATCGATGTTCGAGAATAGCTCGTGCGTGCGGCCGCGGTCGAGGATGCGACCGTCGGCCATTACCACAATGCGCTCGGCAAAATCCGAGACGACTTCCATATCGTGGCAGACCATGATAACGGCGCAACCGCGCTCGGCCATGGTGCGCACCGTTTCCATGACGGTCATGCACTCGCGGTAATCAAGGCCGCTCGTGGGCTCGTCGAGTACGACGATCTTGGGCTCAACCACTACGACGGAGGCAAGCGCCACCATTTGTCGCTGACCGCGCGAGAGCGAGAAGGGCGCCTCGTCGGCCGGCAAGCCAAAGCGGTCGATGACGAGCTGGGCGCGACGCAGAGCCTCGGCACGGTCCATGCCGCCAAGCTCCAAGCCAAAGGCGACCTCGTCGAGCACGGTGTCCTTGCAGATCTGGCGGTCGGGGTTTTGGAAAAGGGTCGCGACCTCGCGAGCGATGCGGCTCGTGGGAACGGCTGCGGTATCCAGTCCCGTGACGCGCACGCTGCCCGAGGCGGGCTTAAGCAGGCCTGTGAGCAGTTTGGTGAGCGTGGTCTTGCCGGCGCCGTTTTGGCCGACGATGCCCACGAGCTCGCCAGGATAGAGCGTCAGGCTAAGGTCGTGTACGGCGGCGCCGCCATTGGGATAGGCAAACTCAACATGGTCGAAGGTGAGTACGGGTTCGGCGTCCTTGGCATGAGGACGCAACGACGGTGCATGCGGGGAACCGGTGGGCGCCTGGGCTTCGATGGCCGCGTGTGCGGGGTCGACGATGCCCGAAATCAGGCGCTCAGCCTCATCGACATCCAAGCAGGGGGTGCCGCTTACCAGGCCATCGGCCTCGAGGCTATTGAAGATACGCGTGACGCGAGGGCAGTCGACGCCGATGGCACGGAGCTCGTCGGTATGCGCGAAGACCTCGTGTGGCTCGCCCTGCAGCGCGATTTCGCCATGGTTGAGCACGAGCACGCGGTTGCAGTACTCCGAGAGCAGGGAGACCTTTTGCTCAACGACGACGATGGTGATTCCAAGTGTGCGGTTTGCCTCACGCAGCGTCTCGAAGACCAACGTGGAGCTGGCGGGGTCGAGTGCCGCGGTGGGCTCGTCGAGAACCAAGACGTGCGGGCGCATGGCGAGGATGGCGGCGATGGCTACCTTTTGCTTCTGTCCGCCCGAGAGCGTGGCGATCTCGCGGTCGCGCAGGTCGCTGATGCCGACGGTCTCGAGCGTTTCGCTCACGCGCTGCTCGATCTGGTCGTGGGGAACGCCAAAGTTCTCGAGGCCAAAGAGCATCTCGTCCTCGACGACCGAAGCGACCATCTGCGTGTCGATATCCTGCAGCACACTGCCAACGATTTGCGACACGTCGGTCAGCGAGGCCTCGCAGGTATCGTGGCCGTCAACCATGACGGACCCAAAGAACGTGCCGGTGTAGTGGTGGGGCACGGCGCCCGACAGGCAGGCGGCAAGCGTGGACTTGCCGGCGCCCGAGGGCCCGATGATGCCGATGAAATCTCCCTTGTTCACGCTGAGCGAGATGTGGCTGAGCGCCTGCTCGGTCTGCGTGCCATAGGAGAACGAGACATCGTCGACGTTGATGATCGTTTCCATGGATACCTTTCATAGTCATTGGGGACGTTCTTACATGACCAGTTGTTTAAGACCGTCCCAAAAAAGCTCGTTGTTTGGGACGGTCTTTGGTGGTGAAGCACGGAGACGGCTTTACGAGGGGCCCCAGGTTGGCGCGAAAGAGGAGCGAAGCGTACTTGGGTACGCGAGCGACGAATGAACGCCAAGATGGGGTGGCTCGTAAAGCCGAGCGGGTTAGTTGAGCCTAAGGGCCTTCTGGATGGGCAGGTAGAGGGCGCCGACCAGAATGGCGTTGAAGACGGCGGTCATGGCGACGACGGGCAGCATGGCGGCGGCGAGCTCGCCGACCACGCCGAGCATGGCCATCTTGATGACCATGAAGATGACGCCGGAGACAAAGGTGGTCAGGAAGGTTGCGGCAATGGCGATGGCGGGCTTGACCTGACCGTCCTTGCCGGCGGCGTTGACGATGCCGGCCATGAGCATGGCGGCGATGCCCTCGGCGGCAAAATCGACGAACGGCGAAGTGGTGGTGATCTGGATCACGGCTGCCGAGATGAGGCCAATGACGAGCGCCTGGCCGATGTTGGGGCGAACGACCAGGATGGTGAGGCAGAAGGCCGAGATGATGAACTCGGGGCTGATCATGCCGCCCGAGATGCCTGAGATGGCCTTGCCGACGGTGAAGTTGAGGATGAAGCCGGCGGCGAGCAGGATGGCGAGCAGGACGAGAGCGCGGACGTCGAGTTTGCCGCGGTCGGCGGTCTGGACGGTGCGGGGCTGGGTGGCGGTGGTGTTCTGAGACATGGTGAAAATCCTTTCTGAAGGGAAGCGCAGGGGAAAAGCGGAGGCGCGTGATGCGAATGCGATCGGGCTCGAGATAGAAAAAGGCCCCCGGTCGAAACCGGAGGCCTTCCAATCACCTAGAGCGCAAAAACAGGCGTGAGGGACTCACTGTCGACCGATCGTATTCGCATCACGCCACCACCAGTTGTTGAGAGACTTCATCGTGTTCTTCATGTTGGTGGCTCCTTTCGTGATACCGTGGCACGGTCGCACCTAGTTGCTGTTGCGCTGCACTATAGCACAGCGAAGTGCGTGCGGGGAAATCTTTTTTGAAAAGATTTCAGGCGGGTTTCCCGCCGGTCAAAAGAGCGGGCTGGGCGGGCGAGGCTGCCATTGCTGCCTTGCCCGCCCAGCTAAGACGTTACTCCTTATTGCGACGGTAGAGGAAGTAACCGCCCGCGGAGATGACGGCAACGCCAGCGATGGCGAATGCGGCCACCATGCGGCCATCAAAACGATCGCCAGTGGTGGGCAGGCCGCCCTTGGTGTTCGTCTTGTTAGTGGTTACCGTGGTCGTGGTGTCGGACTTGCTAGGCTTCTCAGGCTTGGCGGCTGGCTGCTCGGGCTTAGCGGGCTGCTCGGGCTTAGCGGGCTGCTCGGGGGTACCGGGCTGCTCAGGAGTACCAGGCTGCTCGGGAGTGCCGGGCTGATCCGGGGTGACCGGATCGGTGGCAAGAGCATCCTTGGCGTAGGTGATGGACACCTTGAGGCCGTTGGTCTCGGTGTTCAGGTCGCTTGGGGTGAAGGGCTGGTCGAAGTTTTCGGCCTTCTGATAGGCGCGCATCTCCTGGAGCAGTGCCTTGCACTTCTTGTAGGTGTTCTCGGTAGCAGCCTTGCCGGCCTTGTTGGCCAGGGCAGTGCGGCCCTCGGTGGTCGTCTCGGCCAGCATGGCGGTGTCGACTTCCTTGTTCTGCTCGATGAGCTCGTTCTGGAGCGCATCGAGGTAGGTGCGGACGCTGGTGGCGAATTGTGCGCGGTTCGCGAAGCAAAGCGAGTTGATGTCCATCAGGACGTAGTTAATGGAGTTCTCGGGCTCCTCGTTGTTCACGATGTCCGTCTCGCTGCAGTGACCATAATCAACGGTCTGGTCGCTGAAGTAGGGGCTGACTTCGGTCATCAGAGCGGAGTATAGCGGGATAGCGACGGAGAACTCGGCGCAGGAGAGCATCTCCCACTGGATGGTTGCAACCTCGGGGTCATAGCCCTTTCGAATCTGGAAGAGGTTGGCCTCGGCGTTGCGGTCGGAACCGATGCTGCTGACACCGTCAGTATTGGCATTAAGGCCGGGGACTTTTTCACCGCGGTTGCCGAAGGCGCGAATCAGCTCAAACGTGTTCCAGTCGGACTTGCTGGGCTGGAAGAACAGCGGCTGCATCTCATGAACCATGGCACCGAGCGTGACGTCATTCTTGTCCTTGTCCTTGACGATCTCGTAGTCGGTGCCCTCGGTCAGCGGAGCCATAAAGTAGTCACGGCCCTGGATATAACGCGCCCAAGAGCCCATGCCCGTATTGTTGATAGATACACCGTAGGTCTGGGCAACATCGAACTGTCCGTCTTCAAAGTACTTGGCGAAGCCCTTCTCTTCGGGCATAGTCTTGATCCCCTCAGAGTGGAGGCAGTTCTCAGGATCGTCAAGATTGACCTGGAAATTGAGGTTACTAATGTTGGGGTTGACCGAAGCGACGTCGTCGGTCAGCTTCATAGCGATCCACTGGTGGCCGGAAAGCGCGGCGAACAGCCAAGTTTCGGTGTTGTCGGCGATGACAATCTGGTCGTTGGAGCAGACGCCCTGCTCGTCAATTAGACTGCCGATAAGCTCGACGCCCTCGCGGGCCGTTGCGCTCTCGCCCAAGATGACGCCCGCGTAGCTGTACTCGCCGATGCCGGTATTTTTGACCTCGGGATTTGCTTTGTGGGCATGCTCGGTCGTGGGATCCGCTGCCTTGGCATCGTCGTTGTAGGAGGTGCTCAGTGTTGCGGAGCAGGAGACGCCCTTCTCATTGATGCCGGCCTCGGAGTAGGCATCCCAGCGTCCGTCCCACTCAGCAGGATGGTCGCGCACGTAGCTGTAACGATACGTAGTCTTGGTCGAGGTGTAGGAGAATCCGGACTCGTTCGAGCTGTAGGTATGACCAGGGCCATAAGAGGGCTCGATGCCATAGTGTTTGAGGTAACGAGTGCCAATGTCCTCGGTGCGGCCATAGTACGTGTTACCGTCGGCCGTAAGGTTCTTGCCCATGTACATCTGCGTGCAGGCGAGCGCAGATGTCGGCATGGACATGATGGTTGCAGCTCCAAAGGCGAGGCCTATGCCAAGCTTTTTGAGCGCGTTGACGGGGTGAGTTTTCCTCATTTTCCCTCCCAGCGTGCGAAAGCCCTCCGTTGCCAGAGGGCTTCAGCCAATAAAGACACCCCATTAGCGTAACGAACTGGAAACAATATTCATCTATGAAAGAAACTTACTCGATAAGCGTAATGAAATATGCGATGAGCGGTTAATTGTACTCAGTTTATAGCTTTACTTTAATAAAGACGCCCTGTAATTACTGTAGTCGAATAAAGTAGCTGGGAATGCCCGAAATGAAAATCCCCTGCTGTTTGGCAAATGCATAAACGGCAGGGGAGACGATAATTGGATGAATATCATACCAATGTAGATTTACTTCTTTCGGCGGTGAATCACGTTGATGGCGTAACCGACGAGCATGGCCAAGACGATGACAATAAAGCCGATCAGGGGATTGTCGTTCATGGGGTCCTCCTATTTTCCGAGCGGTGAGAATTCGTCGACGATGAGGTCGAGGCATTGCGGAAGCGCGCGGGCACCAAAGACGCCCGAGTTGCTGGAGATGATCTCGCCATCGAACTGCATGCCCAGCGACGGCGTGCAGGTGATCTTGGCTTCCTTGGTCTGGATGATCTTGAACTGCGGACGGCCGAGCAACTTGCCGGCGGGGTCGAGCGCGGCGGTGATCACGGTCGGGAGCAGCTGGACGGTTTTTACGGGCTCGATGACCGCGATGTCGACCATGCCGTCGTTCATGCGGCAATCGGGGAACAGGTTGATGTCGTTTTGAATGACCGAGGTGTTGCCGGCCATGCAGCAGATGCCATCGAGCTCCTCGACAATGCCGTCATGCTCAATCGTAAAGTGCGCTACCGTAGGGTTGGGCGTGGCGAGCGCAGAGAGGAAGTAGGCGATCTCGCCGATGTCGTTTTTGGTGGGGGCGGCCTTCATCATGATCTCGGCGTCGAAGCCCGAGCCGGCGATGATGATAAAGCCGTGGCGCTTCTCGTTGCCGTCTTCGTCGAGCCAAAAGAGCTCGCCCATGTCTACTTTGACCGTGCGACCGGCGCGGCAAGCCTTGGCAAGCGCCGCCGCCTCGGGGGCATTGCCGATGTTGTTGAAGAACAGGCAGGCCGTACCGGAGGGGAAGACGAGCGTGGGGACACCGCATCCGCGCATCTGGTCGAGCACGTTGGAGACAGTGCCATCACCGCCCGAAACGACCACGCGATCAAACTCGCGCACGTCTGCCACGGCGTCCTCGGGTTCCATGCCATCGCCGATAAAGCGCATCACGACCTCGTCGCCGCCCTGTGCAAGGGCGTGCGTGAATGCGAAGATTTCATCTGAGCTGGGGCCCGATGCCGGGTTGTGGATGATAAGGCAGCGCATACTTACGTTCCCGTTCTGTGACTAACCGAGTATAGTTGTAAGGCAATGCCGATATCCTACCCGTGTTTTTCGGGCCTAACCTTATTCGATGGGTTGATATGTACATTTCCACACATCAGGCTCTACTCGACTTTTGCCAGCGCGCCCGTGAGTTCGACGCGATTGCCGTCGATACCGAGTTTTTGCGCGAGCGCACGTTCCATCCGCGCCTGTGCTTGGTTCAGATTGCCACCCCTGCCGAGAGCGTCGCGGTCGATCCCCTGGTGATCGACGACCTATCGCCGCTGGCCGAGCTTATGGCAGACGAGAGCGTGACTAAGGTCTTCCACGCCTGCTCGCAGGATATGGAGGTTATGCTCCATACCGTGGGCGTGCTGCCACGACCGATTTTCGATACGCAGGTCGCCGCTGCCTTTTTGGGCGAGCGCCAGCAGATTTCGTATGGCGCGCTTGTTCAGACGTTTTGCGGCGTCTCGCTGCCCAAGACCGAGTCGCTGACCGACTGGTCGCGTCGCCCGCTGACCGATAAGCAGATTGAGTACGCGATTGATGACGTCAAGTACCTGATCGTCGCCTATACCGAGATGATGAGTCGCCTGCGCGAGCTGGGCCGTGTGGACTGGGTGCTCGACGAGCTACGCCCGCTGGCTGACGAGTCGCACTATCGCGCCGACCGTCACGAGGCATTCCGCAAGGTCAAGCGCATCAACTCGTGCAGCCGCCACCAGCTGGGCATCGCGCGCGAGCTCGCCGCCTGGCGCGAGGACCGCGCCGAGCGCCGTAACATCCCGCGCAAGTGGGTCATGTCCGACGACACGCTGCTTGCGCTCGTCAAGCGCAATCCCGTGCGCGTTGAGGAGTTCCGTAGCATTCGCGGTACCGATCAGTTGGGGGAGCGCGACGTGGACGGTGCGCTCATGGCCATCAAGCGCGGCGCAAGCTGCCCGCACGATCGCCTGCCGCTCATGGTGCGCGGGCATCGCCAGATCTCTCCGGAGCTGGAGAGCGTGACGGATCTCATGTACGCGCTTATCCGCCTGGTTGCCGAACGCTCGGGAGTGGCGACCTCGGTCATTGCCTCGCGCGATGACCTGGCCGACTATATTGAGCATCCCGAGCAGAGCCCCTTGCGCGAAGGCTGGCGCTTTGAGCTTGTGGGCTCGCGCCTGGACGATCTGCTCTCGGGCAACATGGGACTCACTGTGAAGGACGGCAAAATCGAGCTTTTGTAGTTACGCGGTTTGCCAAGCGCTGCAAACGTTTTAGAGCTGCAATGCCAAAACATCGATGGTGTCTCGTTGGCTGGGCGAGTGGGTAAAATGCCTCCAACGTGTAACTCGATTCGGAGGAATTCGCATGCCTTATTACTATGGATACGGCTTTGGCATCGACCCGCTGTACCTGCTGGTTGTTCTTGTCTGCACGGTGATCGGTCTTGCCGCACAGAACTATATCAACTCGACGTACAAAACCTGGTCCAAGGTTCGCTCGGACGGCGACACGGGCGCCACGGTCGCTCGCCGCATGCTCGACGCCAACGGCTGCAACGCCGTGGGTATCAAGGGCGTCGCTGGTGAGCTCACCGATCATTACAACCCGCAGGACAACAACCTGTATCTCTCGGATGCCAACCGTTCGGGCGGGTCGGTCGCAAGCGTTGCCGTTGCCTGCCACGAGGCGGGCCATGCCGCCCAGCGTCAAAGCGGTTATGCCATGATGAAGGTTCGCACCGCCCTCGTGCCGGTCGTCAACTTTACCCAGAACACCTGGACCATCGTGTTGCTCTTGGGCCTATTTATGAACATTGCCGGGCTCACGGCCCTCGCGCTGATCTTCTTCTCGTTTAGCGTGCTGTTCCAACTGGTTACGCTGCCGGTCGAGATTGATGCTAGTCGGCGCGCCGTGGCGTATATTGAGCAGTCGGGTATGAGCTCCAAGCAGGTCAACGGTGCCAAGAAGGTGCTGACGGCCGCCGCGCTTACCTATGTGGCTGCGGCGCTCACCTCGATTATTCAGCTGCTCTATCTTATGGCTCGCTACAACAGAAACTCCAACCGATAACAAATTGGGTCGCTGGGCGCCGCGGGGATTCGTGTCCCCGCGGCGCTGTACTATGTGTTGGACTTGAATTTGCGCAGGGCCGAAGCCCTTGTGCACGATGACGAAAGGAGGCTGCGTGGCAGGCTGGAATCTGACCGGCAATACCGTTTCCGCCGAGTTCGACGGTTCGGACGATCAGGAGCGCAAGGAGCTCAGCGTGAGCCAAGCGGTGGAGATCGCCGCCGGCGCGCTCGACGCCATTCCGCAGCTGAGCGTTTTGGGTGAGGTCACGGGTTTTCGTGGTCCCAATGCCCGAAGCGGCCACTGCTACTTCCAGATTAAAGACGACTCGGCCGCCGTCGACTGCATCATCTGGAAGGGCGCCTATCTCAAGCGTACCTTCGATCTGCGTGACGGCATGCAGGTGAGCTTTAAGGGCAGCTTCAACCTCTATAAGGCCACAGGCCGCATGAGCTTTGTCGCTCGCTCGTTTTCGCTGGCGGGGGAGGGTCTGCTGCGTCAACAAGTGGCGCAACTGGCCGAAAAGCTACGCCGCGAGGGCCTGATGGACGAAGCGCGCAAGCGCCGCATCCCGGTGTTCTGCTCCCGCGTGGCGGTCGTCACCTCGCTTTCCGGTGCGGTAATCGACGACGTCAAGCGTACATTGCGTCGGCGCAATCCGCTCGTCGAGCTTGTCTGCGTGGGCGCCAAGGTTCAAGGCGAGGGTGCGCCGGCCGAGCTTATCGAGGGCCTGCGCCGTGCCGCCGCCATCACGCCGGCGCCCGACTGCATCTTGCTGGTGCGCGGCGGCGGCTCCTTCGAGGACCTCATGACCTTCAACGACGAGGAGCTTGCCCGTGCAGTGGCTGCCTGTCCCGTGCCCGTGGTGACCGGTATCGGCCATGAGCCCGATACCTCGATTTGCGACATGGTGAGCGACCGCCGCGCCTCCACGCCCACGGCGGCGGCAGAATCGGTGGCGCCGGCTATGACGGAGTTGGCCGATGTGCTCGAGGCGCGCCATCAGCGTCTGGGTGCCGCGATGGCATCGATGATTGGGTCGGCCCAGGTCGACCTGGAGATGCTCGATCAGCGCGGTCGCCGTGCCTGGGATACCTATACGGCTCGCCTGGGCGATGCGCTCGATGCGGCTGCGTGCCGCCCGTGCCTCAACGACCCCACATTTATGGTCGAGCGTCGCGAATCGGAGCTTGCGCTGACCGCCGATCGCCTGTCGGGCGCCATAGTACGCTCGGTCGGGACATTTCGCTCCAACTTTGAGCGCTTGCCCGAGCGTCTGGTTGCAAGCACCTCGGGGCTCGATGGTAAGCGCCATGCGCTCACGCTCGCGAGCTCTCGCCTGGAGCATCAGGGGCGCACGATGCTCAACAAGCCAGCGTCCGACCTGGGCCGTACGGCAGCCTCGCTCGATGCCCTGTCGCCGCTCAAGGTGCTTGCCCGCGGCTATTCCATCGCGTACAGCGTTGACGGCGTGGCTATGAGCGCCAAGACCTTTAAGCCGGGCGACGCCATTCGCGTACGCATGGCAGACGGCAACGTGGCAGCAACGGTCGATACGGTCGAGTAGGCTGCGTTTCATAGCGATAAACCTTTAGGAAAGGAAACAGATATGGCAGAGAAAACCCCGGTCGAGCAGCTTACGTACAAGCAGGCTTCGCAGGAGTTGGAGCTCATCATCCGCAGCCTGGAGTCGGGCGATATGGAGCTCGAGGAGTCGCTCGAGAGCTATACCCGCGGCGTAGAGCTCCTCAAGAGCCTGCGTACTCGCTTGTCCGATGCCGAGCAGAAGGTCTCGGTGCTCCTTAAGGACGTCGACGGCAACGACGTGCTCGCCGACGGCGAGGCCGCCAACACGGACGACAACCTCTCGTTCTAACCACCCCGACCAAATATAATTACCTTGGTCTGCGAGAAAGGAACCAACCATGTGTGATTGCATCTTCTGCAAAATTGCCAACCACGAGATCCCCTCGACCGTCGTTTACGAGGACGATCAAGTCATCGCCTTCGACGACCTCAACCCCCAGGCGCCGGTCCACACTCTCGTGATTCCCAAGAAGCACTACAGCGATATCGCCGATAATGTGCCTGCCGAGACCATGGGCGCCATGGCTCACGCCATCCAGGAGGTCGCTAAGGCCAAGGGCTTGGAGGACGGTTTCCGCGTCATCTCCAACAAGGGCGTCAACGCCGGTCAGACCGTCATGCATTTCCATATGCACGTCCTCGGCGGCAAGAACTTGGGTGAGAACCTCATCTGAGGGCGCGTAGGCCGTCGACTTGGCTGCCTTTGGAGTAATCTATGCAGCTTTCTCAACTCGAATACCTTCAAGCGGTAGCGAACTATGGCGGCGTGCGCAAAGCAGCTCGCGCCGTTCATGTGAGTCCGCAGGCCGTTTCGTCGGCAATCAAAAAGTTGGAATCTGAGTATCAGATCGTTTTGCTCAACCGATCGGCGGGGGAGGCTGTTTTGTCTCCGGCGGGCAGAGAATTTGCGCGTCGTGCACGCGTGATCCTGGCACAAGTCGACGATCTCAAAAAGTACGCTCAATCGAGGGACGACGGCGTCTCGCCCGACGGCCACTTTCGTCTTTACGCCCCCTGCCTTCATGGGCGGGGGCGCCTTTTTGCCGAAAACTGGTATGACTCGTTTGAAAGCTCGCACCCTCAGATTCACCTCGATGTGTGGCATCAGCCAACGGCTACATGCTTTGAATCACTTATACTTGGCATTTCGGACGCGGCTATCTCGTTTGAGGAACCACGGGACAGCGTCCTTTCTTCAAAATATATGGGTGAAAAGGAGCTCAGGGTTCTTTCATGCCCAGCTGGTCATCAATCTGTGGGTGCTATGACCGTTCGTGAGTTACTGGGCGGCAGGCTCGCTGTTCCCATTAATTTGTCACCCTGTCTCAATGCAATCAATCAATGTCCCGAAGCTCAGCTGGTTAATTTCCGCTTTCGCGATGTCGAATACGGAAACAGGGCGCAGGCTGAGTTTCTTCAAGCCGGGGGATTGATATTGAGTTTTTCTGGCTCTTCTCTCGCATCGGATGGATCGGAAGTGAGCGAGTGCTCCATTGAAGCCTCACATGACGTAGCCTTGCCCATCTACTTTTGCTATCGACAAAATGCCTGGACCGATCGACACCAGACGGTATTTCTTCACCTATTGCGTCATCTCGCTTCGTGAGGCCATTTGGCCTCGTGTCGTCAAGTGAATGTTGACGCCCTGCAACACATAGCTGACAGCTTTGCCCTCATGCTTTTCCAAGATTTCGATTTAGATTGCTGACTCTTGGAGGGCGGAGCATGAAAAACCGTACGGTTTTGCTTTATATGACGTTCGTTTTTCTGTCGAACTTCAGCACTATTTTGTATTTTCTGACGGTTTACCTTGAATTCGTCGGATTCTCGATAGTGGCGATTTCTAGCATGATGATTGCATATCAAGTGAGCAAGTTCATCCTCGAAGTTCCCACTGGCTATATTGCTGATAGGTTTGGACGAAAGGCAAGCGGTCTCGTTGGCGTCGTGGGGATGCTTGGATACTACGCCGCCCTGCTTCTCGTCCGTTCCCCTCTGCTTTTAATCGGTGCGTTCGCTCTCAAAGGTTTTGCCGTTGCATGTCTGAGCGGATCCATAGAAGCGATTTACATTGACAGCGTCTCTCAGGACCAGCTCGTAAGACTTAATGTCGTTGAGCGATTTGTTTTCTATGCCTCTTATGCCATCTCCGCTTGCGTGGGCGGTTTCATTTCGTCTGTCGGTGCATATCTCATTGGTCTTTCGGCAGATATCATCGCAATGGTGTTGACGTTGGTTGTCGTTGTCTGCATTCCTGAGATGCGAAGAGGGGGCACTGCGGGGGCACCTGAGCGTGGAATTAGCCCGAAGATGATCGGTGCCGCTATTGCGTGTAATGGCATTCTTCGTTCAGCGTTCATCATGGACTGTTCTCAGGCATTTGCTTTTGTCGCCCTGGAAGACTTTTTCTCACTGCTGCTTGCGGGCCGCGGAATGAATTCCGTCGCTTCGGGTGTGACCATTGCGGTCCAGCTCCTTGCCTCGGCCTCCATGGGGCTTATTGTGCCCAGTGTGATTGCTCATGTCGACAAGGGCCGTTTTGCGCGTATTTGCGGCATCATTCGCTTAGTATTGACAGCTTTGTTTTTGATCCCCCTTACTCCGGCTAATTTGCTGCCCGTGTTCTATGTGCTGCAGACAGTTGCGTACTCGTTGTTTGCCCCAATCAAATACTCAGTTTTCCAAAATGCTGCCGACTCATCGATGCGCTGTTCACTGATTTCGGTTCAAAGCCAGATGGTGGCGGTGGGTGCCGTTCTTTTCTATCTGCTCAACTCTGTGCTGAGTAGCGTTGCGGGCATTCGAGTCGTATTGCTTGTTGCGCTCGGGATTTCTTCCCTGGTGTATATCCCCGCGCTATTTCGTCTTACAAGTCAAAGGCCATGAGTATTTAGGCACCGATAACTTATATATCAACGCAATAAACCCGAGCGCGAGGGCGTTTGGGTTTATTATTGAAGCGTATGTAACCTGGCGGCGCCACACCGCCTGTTAGTAGGGAGACACATGAACGTTCTGGTCGTCAACGCAGGATCTTCGACCCTTAAGTATCAGGTCATCGATACCAAGTCCCACAAGGTGTCCGCAAAGGGCTCCTGCGAGCGCGTCTGCTTTACCGGCGGTACCTTCACCCATGCTGCCAACGGCTCCAAGAAGGTGACCGAGAACATCGAGTTCCCCGACCACAAGGTCGCCATCGAGGCTGTCCTGAAGGACCTCGAGGCCAACGGCGTCAAGATCGAGGGCATCGGTCACCGCATCGTTCAGGGCGGTTGGTACTTTGGCGATTCCTCCCTCGTCGACGAGGACGTTCTCGCCAAGATTCGCGAGGTCGCCCCGCTAGCGCCGCTGCACAACAACCCCGAGGCCAACGTTATCGAGTACTGCCTGGAGCAGTATCCCGACCTGCCCAACGTTACGGTCTACGACACCGCTTTCCACTTCAACATGCCCGAGGTCGCCAAGACTTACGCCCTTCCCAAGGATGTTTGCGACAAGCTGCACATCCGTAAGTACGGCGCCCACGGCACCAGCTACCGCTACATCTCCAAGAAGGTCGCCGAGATGACCAACGGCGAGGCCCGCAAGGTCGTCGTGTGCCACATCGGCTCCGGTGCCTCCCTGTGCGCCATCGAGGACGGCAAGTGCATGGACACCACCATGGGCCTCACCCCGCTCGACGGCGTCATGATGGGCACCCGCTGCGGCTCCATCGACCCGGCTACCGTGTGCTACCTGCAGCGCGAGGGCGGCTACACCTTCGACGAGGTCGACGAGATGATGAACAAGAAGTCCGGCCTTTTGGCTGTGACCGGCGGCAAGACCAACGACTGCCGCAATGTCGAGGAGCTCGCCGCTGCTGGTGACCCTGAGGCTCAGCTCGCCTTCGATATGTTCGTCTACAAGATTGCCGCCAAGGCTGCCGAGATGGCCACTTCCATGTGCGGCATGGACACGCTGGTCTTCACCGCCGGCATCGGTGAGCACGCTCCGGCCGTTCGCGCCGGCGTTGCCGACCGTCTGGCCTTTATGGGCGTCAAGATGGACCATGCCCGTAACGCCCTGCGTGGCGACGGCGCTTGGTGCCTGTCTGCCAAGGATTCCAAGGTCAAGATCTTCGTCATTCCCACGGACGAGGAGTTCATGATCGCTTCTGACGTCGAGCGCATCGTCAACGGCAAGTAATTGCAAGAGGGGAGGGGCTGGACGACCGAGCGCCGTTCGGCCCCTTTTTTGTGCTCGTTGGGCGATATGCTTGATAGCTATTTATCAAGTTGTGATAACTTCTTATTAAAATGCGGCCGCCTTAAGGGGTCTGCGTCGACCGTATTGCACTGCAAAGGAGTCTCATGAACGTACTTGTTGTCAACGCCGGCAGCTCAAGCCTTAAATATCAGCTTTTGGATACCGTTACCCGCGAGGTTTTCGCCAAGGGCAACTGCGAACGTATCGGTTCGGACATGGGCATCTTTGGCCACTCCGAGAACGGTGGCGCCAAGCAGACCGAGGAGGTCCCTTTCCCCGATCATCGCTCTGCTATCGCTCGTGTGCTCGAGGAGCTCGAGAAGACCGACTTTACGATTGATGGCATTGGGCATCGCATCGTTCAGGGCGGCTGGCACTTCGATGATTCCGCGGTCGTCGACGACGAGGTCATGGCCAAGATTCTCGAGGTGGCACCGCTTGCTCCGCTGCACAACTACGGCGAGGCCGCGGCGATTGAGTATTGCCGTGAGAAGTATCCGGAGCTGCCCAACGTGGCGGTCTTCGACACCTCGTTCCACATGACCATGCCCGAGGTCGCCTATACCTACGCGCTGCCCAAGGACGTGTGCGACAAGTACCACGTGCGCAAGTACGGCGCCCACGGCACGAGCCACCGCTATGAGTGGATGATGGCCAAGGAGATCCTGGGTTCGCGCTGCCACCGTCTGCTTTCGTGCCATTTGGGTAACGGTGCTTCGCTTGCTGCTATCGAGGACGGCGTGTGCCGCGACACCACGATGGGCCTCACGCCGCTTGACGGTCTGATGATGGGTACCCGCTGCGGTTCCATTGACCCGGCTACCGTATGCTACCTGCAGCGCGAGGGCGGTTACAGCTACCGGGAAGTCGACGACATGATGAACAAGCAGTCCGGCCTGCTTGCCATTTCGGGTATCTCCAACGACGCCCGCGACATCCGCACGCGCGCCTCCGAGGGCGATGAGCGCTGCCTGCTTGCCTTCGATATGTTCGCATACAAGGCCATGCAGCAGGCCGGTTCCATGATCGCTTCCATGGCGGGCGTGGACACCATCACCTTTACCGCCGGCATCGGCGAGAACGATTGGTCGATCCGCAAGGCCTTCTGCGACTGCTTTGAGTGGCTGGGCGTACGCATCGACAACAACAAGAACCGCGAGGCTGTGGGCAACGGCCCGCAGGTCATCAGCGCCGCCGGTTCCGCCGTCACGGTCATGGTCATCCCCACTGACGAGGAATACATGATCGCCCACGACGTCGAGCGCCTGACCAAGAACAACTAACGCGCGCATTTGCAAGTAAACGAAAGGCCTCCAGAGCAACAGCTCCGGAGGCCTTTTTACTAGCAGGTGGACGGCGGAAACCCCATCCCATTTCGAGCGCAAATACTGGGACACGCTTTCCGGTTGAGGCACGTTGCGGAAAGTGCGACCCACAATAAAGCAAAATTCCGTCCCAAAGTTTCCCAAACAGGCCCCAAGCGGAAGCCACATCCCACAATCCGCCTCCAAACTGGGATGTAGTTTCCGGCACAACAACCGCCGAAGCCCACCGGCCTTTCAATCTCCAAAGTGATCATCATCAGCAACGCCTGCGCTCCCAGCAACGGCACCCATCCATTCAGATTTTCAGCTCCAGCTCGTAGCCAAGCCGCCGTCCACCCCGGATTCTCTGATTGCTACGTGGCGGCAGGGACCCTACAGGGTAAAGCTCTGAAAATATTCCGCAGGACGCATGAAACCCCCGCCGCACGAAGTGCGCAGCGGGGGTTTCATGCATGTCCGAGGACGTTTTCAGAGCTTTACCCTGTAGGGTCCCGAGGGGATATGTCCGCTACTCAGCCATCTGGGCCTGGACGGCGGTGATGGCCACGACACCCACGATGTCGTCGGCAGAGCAGCCGCGCGAAAGGTCGTTAACCGGCTTGGCGATGCCCTGCAGGATGGGGCCGTAGGCGTCGGCGCCGGCGAAGCGCTGGACCAGCTTGTAGCCGATGTTGCCGGCCTCGAGGTCGGGGAACACGAGCACGTTGGCCTTACCGGCAACGGAGGAACCAGGAGCCTTGAGCTGGGCGACGGTGGGAACGATGGCGGCGTCGAGCTGCAGGTCGCCATCGATGGCGAGCTCGGGAGCCTTCTCCTTGCAGAACTTCACGGCCTCTTGGACCTTCTTGGCGACCTCGCCGCCGGCGGAGCCCATGGTGGAGTAGGAGAGCATGGCCACGTGCGGCTCAACGTTGCCCATGAAGGTGGACCAGGAGTGAGCGGAGGCGATGGCGATCTCAGAGAGCTCGTCGGAGGACGGGTTGATGTTGAGGCCGCAGTCGGCGAAGATCAGCGTGCCGTCGGTGCCGAACTGCGGGGTGTCGGTGCACATCACGAAGAAGGCCGAGACCAGCTTGGTGCCCGGGGCGGTCTTGAGGATCTGAAGCGCAGGGCGCAGGGTGTCGGCGGTGGAGTGGCAGGCGCCGGAGACCAGGCCGTCGGCGTCGCCCATCTTGACCATCATGGTGCCAAAGTAGGTGGCATCCATCACCTGGGCGCGAGCCTGCTCGATGGTAACGCCCTTCTTGGCGCGGAGCTCGGCAAACTTCTGCGCGTACTCCTCGTGCTTCTCGGCATTACGCGGGTCGATGACGGTAGCGCCGGGAACGTTGATCTCGTCGGGGTTGCCCAGGATGACGATCTTTGCCAGGCCCTCCTCGATGATCTTGGTGGCCGCGACGATGGTGCGCGGATCCTCGCCCTCGGGCAGGACGATTGTCTTAAGGTCGGCCTTGGCGGCAGACTTCATACGGTTTAGGAAATCGCTCATGTTACTCCTTACAAGCGTTTCGCTAAGCTCCAGGCGCCCGGCTGTTCACGAATAAACCCGCTGCTAGCGGGTTTACCTTTCAATTATGTACGCCGCGGTGCTTGAGCTTTCCTTGTGTGGCAAGCTCATTATAGGACGCATTAGCGCTATAATCGCTCTGATAAATATGTCTCGAAGAATGTTCGAGAAAAGCCCAGCTAACGAGCCCGTGGCTTTTGACAAGGAGTATCGATGCAGATTACCTCAGGCCTGCCTGAAGGCTTTAACGCCGGCGTATACGACATGATTGTCGTCGGTGCTGGATATGCCGGTGCCGTTTGCGCCCGTCGTCTCGCCGAGACTATCGGCTATCGCGTTGCCGTTCTGGAACGCCGTAGCCACATTGCGGGTAACGCCTACGACTGCGCTGATGAGGCCGGAATCCTGGTCCACGAGTATGGTCCGCACATCTACCATACCTTTAATGAGCGCGTCCACAATTTCCTGTCGCGCTTTACCAAGTGGACGGACTACCAGCACAAGGTGCTCGCCAACATCAACGGCACCCTTATGCCTGTGCCCTTTAACCACGCGAGCCTCAAGCTCGCCTTTGGTGACGAGCGCGGCGAGGAGCTGTATCAGAAGCTCGTGGAGACCTTTGGCAAGGACGTCAAGGTGCCCATCATGGAGCTGCGCAAGAAGAACGACCCGGATCTTGCCGAGGTCGCCGATTACGTCTACGAGAACGTCTTTTTGCATTACACCATGAAGCAGTGGGGTCAGACGCCCGACCAGATCGATCCCTCGATCACCGGCCGCGTTCCCGTCTTTGTGGGCGACGATGACCGCTACTTCCCGCAGGCTCCCTTCCAGGGCATGCCGCAGGACGGCTATACCGCGCTGTTCGAGCGCATGCTCGACCACGATCTGATTGATGTGTTCTGCGACGTGGACGCCCGCGACCTCTTCGAGATCGACGAGACCACCGTCAAGATCGACGGTAAGGTCTATGGCGGCGAGATCGTCTACACCGGTCCGCTTGACGAGCTGTTCAACCTCGACCTGGGCGCTCTGCCGTACCGTACGCTCGACATGAAGTTCGAGACGCTCGATATGGACCAGTTCCAGCCCGTGGGCACCGTCAACTACACCACGAGCGAGGATTACACGCGCATCACCGAGTTCAAGAACATGACTGGTCAGGTCCTGCCCGGCAAGACCACCATCATGAAGGAGTATTCCAAGGCCTATACGCCCGGCTCGGGCGAGACGCCCTATTACGCCATTCTGGAGCCCGAGAACCGCGAGCTCTATGAGCGCTATCTTGAGCGCGTCCAGAACCTGACGAACTTCCACCCGGTGGGTCGTCTGGCCGAGTATCGTTACTACGATATGGATGCCGTGACCAACTCTGCCCTCGATCTTTCGGATGAGATTATCGCCTGCCATGCATAAAGTCATATCATTCGGTATTCCCTCGTATAACGCCGCCAAGGACATGGACCATTGCATCACCTCCATTCTGGAGGGGAGCAATTACGCCACCGATATCGAGATCATCATCGTCGATGACGGTTCCAAGGACGAGACGGCAGCCAAGGCAGATGAGTGGGAGGCACGTTATCCCGGCATCATCCGCGCGGTGCATCAGGAGAACGGCGGCCACGGCATTGCCGTCCTCTCGGGCTTGCGCGAGGCGCAGGGTACCTACTACAAGGTCGTCGACTCGGACGACTGGCTCGATGGCGCAGCCCTGTCGACTATGCTTTCGATCCTGCGCGGTTTTGAGGAGCGCGACCAGCGCGTCGACCTCTTTATCTCGAACTATGTGTACGAGAAGGTTTACGAGGGTACGCACACCGCTATTGGCTACAAGTTTGCCCTGCCGCGAAAAAAGATCTTTACCTGGGACCAGATTGGTCATTTCCGTCTGGACCAGAATCTGCTTATGCACAGCCTGTGCTATCGCACGGATGTGCTGCGCGCGTCCAATCTGCCTATGCCGCCGCACACGTTCTATGTAGACAACATCTACGCCTACGTGCCGCTGCCGCGTTGTAAGACCATGTACTACGCCGATATCGACCTCTATCGCTACTTTATCGGCCGTGAGGGTCAAAGCGTCAACGAGGCCACGATGGTCAAGCGTCTGGACCAGCAGTTCCGCGTGACGCGCATCATGATGGAGTCGTTCCATCTGTACGGCGATGTCGAGTCATCGCGTCTGCGCTCGTACATGATGGGCTATTTCACCATGATGATGGCAATTTGCTCGGTGCTTACTAAGCTTTCCGACGAGGATTGTGCCGACGAGCGCCTGAAGACGTTGTGGAGTGATCTGAAAGCCTATGACGAGCGTATGTATCGTCGTGCACGCTACGGTGTGGTCGGCTTCTTCACCAACCTGCGCGGTCGTGCCGGAGACAAAACCACACTCGGCCTATACCGTCTTGCCTCAAAGATCTTCAAATTCAACTAGCTGCCGAGTAATCGCTGCTGATAGGTTGACTGGGCCCCTTGGCCTTTAGTTTGCTACTGCGAACAGTCCTGCTCGCACGGAAAGCACATTAAGTGCTTTCCGGCTCGTGCGGAACTTGTATCAAACTAAAGGCCAAGGGGCCTCTGCTATAAGAATCGATTGTCAGGTTATTTGAATTTGAAGATCTTCGACGCGCGGTACACAGGGGCCTGGGCTGAAAAAATATTAGTTGGTAGTCGGTCG
>CAUBPS010000005.1 GCA_958437935.1 uncultured Collinsella sp.
CGGGTGCAGACGACTCGGGTGGTGTGACGGGCGGTGTGTACAAGGCCCGGGAACGCATTCACCGCGGCATGCTGATCCGCGATTACTAGCAACTCCGACTTCATGGGGGCGGGTTGCAGCCCCCAATCCGAACTGGGGCCGGCTTTCCGGGATCCGCTCCCCCTCGCGGGGTGGCATCCCTCTGTACCGGCCATTGTAGCACGTGTGCAGCCCAGGGCATAAGGGGCATGATGACTTGACGTCGTCCCCGCCCTCCTCCGCCTTGACGGCGGCGGTCCCGCGTGGGTTCCCGGCATCACCCGATGGCAACACGCGGCGGGGGTTGCGCTCGTTGCGGGACTTAACCCAACATCTCACGACACGAGCTGACGACAGCCATGCACCACCTGTATGGGCTCCTCTCGGCCACGGGGTCTCCCCCGCTTCACCCATATGTCAAGCCCTGGTAAGGTTCTTCGCGTTGCTTCGAATTAAGCCACATGCTCCGCTGCTTGTGCGGGCCCCCGTCAATTCCTTTGAGTTTTAGCCTTGCGGCCGTACTCCCCAGGCGGGACGCTTAATGCGTTGGCTGCGGCACGGGGGGTCTTCTCCCCCACACCTAGCGCCCATCGTTTACGGCTGGGACTACCAGGGTATCTAATCCTGTTCGCTCCCCCAGCTTTCGCGCCTCAGCGTCGGTCTCGGCCCAGAGGGCCGCCTTCGCCACCGGTGTTCCACCCGATATCTGCGCATTCCACCGCTACACCGGGTGTTCCACCCTCCCCTACCGGACCCAAGCCGCGGAGGTTCCGGGGGCTTCGGGGGGTTGAGCCCCCCGCTTCGACCCCCGGCCTGCCGGGCCGCCTACGCGCGCTTTACGCCCAATGAATCCGGATAACGCTCGCCCCCTACGTATTACCGCGGCTGCTGGCACGTAGTTAGCCGGGGCTTCTTCTGCAGGTACAGTCTTGACTCTTCCCTGCTGAAAGCGGTTTACGACCCGAAGGCCTCCGTCCCGCACGCGGCGTCGCTGCGTCAGGGTTCCCCCCATTGCGCAAGATTCCCCACTGCTGCCTCCCGTAGGAGTCTGGGCCGTGTCTCAGTCCCAATCTGGCCGGTCGGTCTCTCAACCCGGCTACCCGTTGTCGGCACGGTGGGCCGTCACCCCGCCGTCTACCTGATGGGCCGCGGAGCCATCCCCTCCCGTCGGGGCTTTAGCCGGGGTGCCATGCGGCACCCCGGGGTATCCGGTATTACCCGTCCTTTCGGGCGGCTATCCCGGGGGAGGGGGCAGGTTCTCCACGTGTTACTCAGCCGTTCGCCACTCGCTTCCACCCGGAGGTGGGTGCCGTTCGACTTGCATGTGTTAGGCGCGCCGCCAGCGTTCATCCTGAGCCAGGATCGAACTCTCCGTCCAAAATGTTTGGGCTTCGAGCCCGTCCGGTCCTCTCAGTCCATCGCTGATCGGTTCCGTTCGATTCATATGGTTCTGTATAGGAAAAGGAATTTCTCGGGGCCGCCTCTCGGCGGCCTTGCGAAAAACAAATCCAAGTTAGACCATTTCAAATGGTTCGATGTCTGCCCGGATGCGACACTGAATGTGTCCATCCTCGCAGTATCCGGTTCTCAAGGTGCACGCCTGGCGGCTGATCCGGTCCGACCGGGCCGCGCGGCAAGGAGATATATTGCCAGACCGGAGGGGCGCCGGGGGCGGGAATCTGGGCGTACACATTTCCTACACATCTTGGGATCCGACTAACGTTTGCCAGCCGTTACCTACCGCTCGCCGAGCATCTCTTTATATAAGGCAATCTCATGGTTAGAGCGGATACGTCCCCCTAGCTAAAGCACAGCCAGCATCGAGCAACTCATCACGTTCTTCCACCGAGAACCCCTCGGCGTAGACGCGCACCACTGGTTCGGTCCCGCTAGGACGGACCAGCAGCCACGTGTCATCCTCGAATGCTAAACGCAAGCCATCCATATGACTAACGTTTTGCGGTACCTTGCCACAAATCGACTTGGGGTTTACGCCCGGCAGCAGGGTTCGTAACGTTTCGGCATCTTCGGCCTCAAGGCGCAAATCGCGTCGACCGTAACTCGTCTTACCAAATCTGTCCTCGAGTTGGTCGACCAGAACGCCCAAAGGCGCGTCCGTCTTTGCCATAAGCTCACACAGAATCAGACAGGCGAGGATTCCATCGCGCTCGGGCATATGCGCGGCGATGCCGATACCACCGGCTTCTTCGCCGCCTATGAGGACGCCACCCTTCTTCATCTCTGCCGCTATATATTTGAAACCGACTGGTTTGACGGTCACGCGGCAGCCAAGCGCCTCGGCAATGCGACGCACGAGCGTCGAGCACGAAAGATTGACGACGACGCGCCCCTCCAAATTACGAAATTGAACCAAGTCGCCCAAAACGAGCGCCATGATCTGATGCGGATGTATATATCTGCCGCGCTCGTCAACCGCGCCGATACGGTCGGCGTCGCCGTCGGTCACCAGGCCAGCGCAAGCTCCGTCCTCGATAACCGTATGCTCGCAAGCGTCCACCCACGGCTCAACGGGGTCGGGGCAGATATCTTCTTGGTCAGGCGCCTGCCCGGCGTGAATCTCGTGCACCTCAACGCCAAGCTCGCGCAGCAAGTCGGCTAGATAGCCCTGGGCCGCGCCGCCCATGGGGTCAACAACCACGCGCAGGTGCGCGGCGCGGATGGCTTCGGCATCGACAAACGATGCCACCGCTTGCATATAGTCAGGAATGATATCCGCGGTGCGATATTGCCCCTCGATCCCCATTGGCTCGGGAGCCATGGTCTCTTCGAGCTCTTCGATGACATCCTGGTTGGCGGTCGAGCCGTCACCCATGCGAATCTTGAGACACAGATAACCCTGCGGATGATGGGACCCCGTCACCATGAGCGCGCCGCACGCCTCACCGTCATAAGCCGCCGCCCACGTAAGGGCAGGGGTCGGAACAGGTCGCGAAGCGAGCACGGCGTCTAGCCCGTGCGCTGCTAGCACACCCGCCGCAAGCTCAGCGAACTCGCGCGCCAGGGGCCGAGTGTCGAACCCTATATATACCGTTTTGCCCGGATTGGTCTTTTGCCACAACTCGCCGACGGCATCGGCGATACGGGCAACGTTATCGGCAGTGAAGTCCTCATCGACGCGAGCGCGCCAACCGTCAGTTCCAAAATGAATTATCGCGCACACGCGCAGACACCTCACAGTGTTTGGATCATGGTACGCATGAGGTATACCCGCGATACACACTCGGCAACCTGCCGGCACCAGCATTCACCATTTGGGCAAATGCTGCCGAGGACATGCAGGCAATAAAAAAAACCGCCCCGTATGGAGCGGTTTTGCCCTTTATATATCGAGCGCCTCGGCCATCGCTGCCGTAGTGATTGCCGTGGTTCCACAGCAACTGCCCACCATTGCGGCACCGGCATGTCTCCATTCGATGCATGCGCGCGCGAAAGCTTCGGGGTTCTCGTGCCATACGGGGCCATCCTGAGTCTGGACCGGATCGCCCACGTTGGGACGCACCGTGACGGGAGTAGTCGCCGATGCAACCATCCTGGGCACCGCCGCGTTCGCGGCCGCAAGCGAACAGCAATTAACACCAACCGAGTTTGCGCCGTGTTTTTCGGCGTACAAAACGGCTGCCTCGATGTTGAGGCCATCGCCCAACAGGTCGCCTTTGTCATCAACGACAAAACTCACCAGGACAGGCATGCCGTCAGCGGCATCTCGAGCGCCGGCAAGCATGGGCTGCAAATTACGGATAGACGTCACCGTCTCGATCAGCAGACCATCAACACCAGCATTGAGCAAGGCGTGCGCCTGTTCGCGCGCAATGCCTCGGATCTCACGAAACTCGGCAGAGTCCTCGGCAAACCACTCAATACCGATCGGACCCATCGAGCCCAGCAGCAGCTGAGGGTGCGCCTGGCGGGCATCGTCGACGGCCCCGCGATTGACCTCCGCCACGGACGGCGCAATCTGGTCGTGCTTGAGGGCATAGCTTGATGCCTGAAAGGTATTGGTAATGAGCACCTGCGCACCGGCGGCGACATACAAGCGATGGATACGAGAAACGGTCTGCGGCTCCGCCAGATTCCAAAACGCCGGTGGAATATCGGCGGCGTCGTACTCACTCAACAGAACACTGCCCATGGGGCCCTGCGCCAACAAGGTCTCGCTCGACAAGCGGCGCGTAAGTTCCTCGGCACCAAAGCGGTTGTAATAACTCGTATCCATATATATCCCGCTATTCCTCGACGCTGATTCCCTGCTTTTCGAGATAGGCGAGCCAGCGGCTCATCGTGTCCTCGGATAGCGCATGCTCCATCATGCAGGCCTCGGAATCGGCTCGCTCAAATTCGACACCGAGCTCCTGAACCAAAAACGTGCGGATGAGGCGATGACGGTACCAGATAGCCGTGCCAACCTCGCGGCCGCGATCGGTCAGGACTACCTTGCCGTAGTGCGATTGCTCGACAAGCTCGGATGCCTTGAGCGCCGAAACCGCTTTATTGACCGATGCCTTGGAGACGCCAAGGCGCTGCGCGATGTCGACCGATCGCACGCCGTTGGTTTCCCCCTCTTCGCTTTCAATGCGAACCATGCACTCCAAGTAGTCTTCGTTCGCCACCGTCAGATGTAGTTCGCGCGAGCTATTTGTCGTATCCATGATCTTCCGTCCCTTCTGCATTCAATGGCTGATTCTACCCCATCCAAGCGTCGCGGTATGCCGTGGCATACCGTGCTAGAGTTCTTGTTGCACACGACGACCAAGATTGGAGCGGTCTTTATGGAAAACACCACCACGAACCCCGATGTCCTCGAGCGCTTTTTGCGCTACGTCCAGATCAACACGCAGTCCGAGGATGCAAACTGCGACCAGGTACCTTCGAGCGCCGTTCAGTTTGACCTTGCCAACGTGCTGGCTGAAGAGCTGCGCGAGCTTGGTGCGGAAGATGCCCACGTGACCGAGCATGCCTATGTCTGCGCGCATATCCCCGCAAGTGTGGGCGCTGAGGACAAGCCCGCCCTGGGCCTGATCGCCCATCTCGACACCACCGAAGTTGCACCGGGCGCCGGCGTGAAGCCGCACATCGTACACTACGAAGGCGGCGACCTGGTCTGCGGCACGGTTGACGGTAAGCCCGTTGCCATGAGTACCGTCAAGCTTCCCGCCCTGAACGACCTCGCGGGTGAGGACCTGGTCTGCAGCGATGGCACCACACTGCTGGGCGCGGACGACAAGGCAGGCGTCGCCGAGATCATGTCGCTTGTCGCACGTATCGCTCAGGACCCCTCTCTGCCCCATCCCGCACTCGGCATTTGCTTCTGCCCTGACGAGGAGATCGGCCACGGAGCCGAGCTGTTGGATATCGATACCTTTGGCTGCAAGTACGCCTACACGGTCGACGGCGGCCCCATCGGCGAGCTGGAGTGGGAGTGCTTTAACGCCGCCGAGGCGACCGTCCGCTTTGAGGGCCAGTCCATCCACCCGGGCGACGCCAAGGGCCGTATGGTCAACGCAGGCAATCTGTTCTGCGACTTCAACGCGTTGCTCCCCTACGTGCAGCGCCCGGAGTATACGGAAGGCTACGAGGGCTTTTATCACCTTGAGGGTGTATCTGCAACCGTCGACCACGCCACGGCGCGCTACATCGTCCGCGACCATGACGCCGTCAAGTTCCAGCAGAAACTCGACCTTATTGATGCCGCCGCCTCGATGCTCAACCAGCGTCTGGGTGAGGAGCGCGTGACGGTCGAGATTAAGCAGCAATATCGAAATATGGCCGAGATCGTTTGTGACTTTCCCGAGCTTATTGATGTTGCCAAGGAAGCCTACCTTGCCTGCGGCGTTGAGCCCCAAGTGCTGCCGATTCGCGGCGGCACCGACGGCGCGCAGCTGTCGTTCCGCGGTCTGCCCTGCCCCAACCTTTCCACCGGCGGCTATTGCTACCACGGCGTCAACGAATTCGTCCCGGTCAGTTCGCTCGTCAAGATGACCGACGTGCTCCAGGAGCTCGTCGCCCGCTTTGCATAAGGAACTCGAACAATCTAGGTAAGCAAAACCGCCCCGTCCTCAAAACCGAGAACGGGGCGGTTTTTGGTGCAAGGGGAGTAGTCAGCACCGCAGGTTGAGCCAACGTCAGCGAGCGACGTCCAAGGCGAATAAGTTGGCATGAAAAAGGCAGGGCATTGACCTTCTGGTCATGTCCTGCCTTTTGAATGACAAATTGTCGCCTTGGGCGGCGCGCAGCGTCGAGCCGTTACGGCGTTTGGTAAAACGCCGTAACTTAGTAGTTAGCTTCGTAGCCGTTGCCGTCGCCGGTGGGCTCTTCGTAGTAGTCCGAATCGCTCGAATCGTTTGAGTCATCGGAATCGTCAGAACTGACCGATGAGGTTGCGGTACCGTTTGCGTAGTCGTCAGACGTGTTGTTGTTCAGGTCGCCGATCGTAGAGCTGGAACCGTCGGAAAGACCCATGGTGTTGGGACCCTTGGGATCCTTGCCGGCATCGACGCGCTCCATCATTTCCTTGAGCTCGTCCTCGTAGACAAAGACGTAGCTCACACCGTCGATCATGGTGCTGTCGTCGGCATACGAGGGCAGGTTGGCCGAGTAGATACCGTCGACATCCATACCGCGCATGGCGTTGACCGTAGCCACGATATCCTGAACGCTCATATCGGTTACGAGCATATCGGACAGCGAATTAACCAGGCCAAAGATCTTCGTGGCATCGAAGTTATTGAGAATCTGGTTGGCAAGGGCGCCAAGCACCTGACGCTGGTGGCGCATGCGCGTGTAATCGCCGTCGGCATAGGTGTAGCGGCAGCGGGCATAGGTAAGGGCGGTGGCACCGTCCATATGCTGCTGGCCAGCGGTAATCTTGATATCCAGGTGCTCGGGGTCGTCAACATCATCGGTTGCGTTAATGTCGATACCGCCAACCGAATCAATCAGCGCCTGCATACCGTCGAAGCTGACCTCGGCATAGTGGGAAATCTGAACACCGCACAGCTCGTTGACCGCCTCGACCATGGCCTCGGCACCGCCAACGGTATGGCAGGCGTTGATCTTCATGGTCTCGCCCTTGTACTCGACCTTGGTGTCGCGCGGAACGGAAATGAGCGTCGCCTGCTTTTGCGTGGGGTCGATGCGTGCCAAGATAATCGAGTCGGCACGATACGTATCCTCGCCCGGACGGCCGTCGGTGCCAAGAAGCAGCACGTAGAACGGATCCTTTGCCTCATCGGTGTCAACCAGAACCCGACGCAGATTGTCGGTAATGACATTAGAATCGCCGAGCTTGCCCATAATGGTGGCAAACCACAGGCCGGCAGCGGTAGTGGCACTCAGCAGCACGCCAAGCACGACAATGAGCGCGACGTGACGAATCGTGTGGCTACGACGACGTTGGCGAGCTCGCTCGGAATAGCGAGCCACGTTATCGCGACTGTAGATCTTGGCCTGCGCACCAGTTGAGGGTCTTCGGGTGGTGGTATCCGCGAGGGGCTTTTTATTAAACATAGGCAACCTGTATTAGTAGATGACGGGATCGGGGACGGTAGCATGCTCGACATGCGCGCCGAGCGCCTGCAGCTTTTCGACAAACTGCTCGTAGCCGCGCTTGATGTGATGGATAGCCGAAACCTCGGTCGTCCCGTCGGCGATCAAGCCCGCTACGACGAGGGCCGCTCCGCCACGCAGATCGGGCGAGGTAACCTGTGCACCCGAGAAGCCCTTGACGCCATGAATCATGGCATGATGGCTCTCGATACGAATGTCGGCACCCATGCGTACCAGCTCAGAGGCAAACATAAAGCGATTCTCGAAGATGTTCTCGGTGATAACGGAGCTACCATCGGCAAGGGCGGAGAGTACCATAATCTGCGCCTGCATGTCCGTCGGGAAGCCGGGGAACGGAAGCGTCTGGATGTCGACCGGCTTGATACGCTCGGCACGGTTCACATGGACGCCATCCTCGACGCGCTCGCAGTCGATACCCATGAGCTCCATCTTCTTGAGCACCATGCCCAAGTGAATGGGGCAAAAGCCCGTGACATCGACACCGCGATCGTCGGCCATCAACGCACCGGCAACGATAAAGGTACCGGCCTCGATGCGGTCGCCCACCACGCGATGGGTAACGGGATGGAGCTCTTCCACGCCTTCGATAGTCACGACGGGCGTACCGGCGCCTACAATCTTGGCGCCCATCTCGTTGAGCATGTTGGCGAGATCGACAATCTCGGGCTCGCGGGCGGCATTGTCGATAACCGTGGTGCCCTGTGCGCGCACAGAGGCCATGATGAGGTTCTCGGTCGCACCGACGCTGGCGAACTCGAGCGTGACGGTGGTACCGCGCAGACCTTGGGGCGCATTAGCGTTGATGTAACCGTGGGCGGTATCGAACTCAACGCCCAGGGCCTCGAGACCCAGAATGTGCATATCGATCTTGCGAGCACCCAGGTTGCAGCCGCCCGGCATGGCAATCTTGGCGCGATGGAAGCGGCCCAGCAGGGGTCCCATGACGGCGGTGGAAGCACGCATCTTGGCAACGAGCTCGTAGGGGGCCTCCCATGAATCGACCTGAGAGGTATCAATCTCGAGCGTGTGCTCGTCGAGAACATCGATCGTAGCGCCCATGCCCTTGAGCACCTTGCCCATCACGTGAACATCGGAAATATCGGGCACGTTCTGCAGCGTCGTCTTGCCCGGTGCCAGAAGCGTTGCCGCCATGAGTTTGAGCGCGGAGTTCTTGGCACCCGAGACGGGCACGGAGCCTCCGATGGCGTGGCCACCCTCAACGCGGATAATATCCAAGGTCTACCCTTTCAAAAAGCATGCCCGGGGTGGCTGGGCCATCCCGGGCATGATGTGTTCGCAAATGGTCGAACGCTAAATCGTTTGACTATTGGGCAAGCTTGAGCTTACACCATGCGATTTCATTATAGAGGTAGGCGCGGCGTGCATCATCCTCCGACAAATTACCCAGCTTCTCTTCAAAACCTTGAATATCAGCTTTAAGCTTGTCGGCATCGACGGTCGCCAAATCGCAAGCGCGCTCGGCGAGAACGGTCACGACATCGTCCGCAACCTGGGCATAGCCGCCGGCCACGGCAAACGTGTGGTCGACAGTGCCCATGGCCTTATCGGAAACGCGAACGTAACCGCGGTCGATCGTGCAGATCTCGCTGGAGTGAGCAGGCAGGACGCCAAACTCGCCATCCGTGGACGGAATCGACACAAACGCAGCGTCGCCCTCATAGGCGCAGCTCACGGGGCACACGATGCGGATACGCATAACCTACTTCTCCCCCATCTTGCGGGCGCGCTCGCGCACGTCCTCAATCGTGGAAGCATAGCGGAAAGCCTGCTCGGGCAGGTCATCGGCCTTGCCGTCGACAATCTCGGCGAAAGAGCGGACGGTATCCTCGACGCGGACGTAGACACCGGGGTTACCGGTGAACTTCTCGGCGACGTGGAAGGACTGCGAGAGGAACTGCTGAATCTTACGAGCACGGTTGACCGTAAGGCGCTGCTCCTCGGACAGCTCGTCCATACCCAGAATGGCGATGATGTCCTGAAGGTCGGAGTACTCCTGCAGGAGCTCCTGGACCTTGACGGCGACACGGTAGTGCTCCTCGCCGACGATCGAGGGATCGAGAGCGTCGGAGGAAGATGCGAGCGGGTCGATAGCCGGGAACAGGCCGAGCGACGAAATGCTACGCGAAAGAACCGTGGTGGCGTCGAGGTGCGTAAACGTCGTGGCAGGCGCCGGGTCGGTCAGGTCGTCTGCGGGGACGTAGACAGCCTGGACGGAGGTAATGGAGCCCGTCTTGGTCGAGGTAATGCGCTCCTGGAGGTCGCCCATCTCGGTTGCCAGCGTGGGCTGGTAACCAACGGCGGACGGCATACGGCCCAGCAGTGCGGAAACCTCGGAACCTGCCTGGGAGAAGCGGAAGATGTTGTCGATGAACAGCAGAACGTCCTGGCCGCGATCGCGGAAGTACTCAGCGGTGGTAAGGCCGGCCAGACCGATGCGCAGACGCGCTCCGGGCGGCTCGTTCATCTGACCATAGACCAAGCAGGTCTTGTCGATAACGCCAGACTCGCTCATCTCGAGGAACAGGTCGGTGCCCTCGCGGGTACGCTCGCCGACGCCGGTGAACACCGAGGTGCCGCCGTGCTCCTGGGCGAGGTTGTTGATGAGCTCCTGAATCAGAACGGTCTTGCCGACGCCGGCGCCGCCGAACAGGCCCGTCTTGCCGCCACGGATGTAGGGCTCGAGCAGGTCGACGGCCTTGATGCCGGTCTCGAAGATCTCGGTCTTGGTGGTGAGCTCGTCGAAACGGGGCGCTGCATGGTGGATGGGGTAGAACTCCTCCACCTCGGGCATGGGCTTGCCGTCGACGGGCTTGCCCATGACGTTCCAAATGCGGCCGAGCGTCTTGGGGCCAACGGGCATCTTCATGGGCTCACCGGTATCGGTGGCGATGAGGCCGCGCTGCAGGCCGTCGGTCGAGGACATGGCGACCGTGCGGACGACGCCGCCCGGAAGCTGGCTCTCGACCTCGAGGATCGTGCTCAGATGACCGATCGGGGTCTCGGCCTCGACCGTGAGCGCGTTGTAGATCGGGGGCACCGCGCCGTCAAACTTGACGTCGACGACAGGGCCGATGATACGCACGATGCGACCATCACCGGCAGTCGTCTTCTTGGTGGCTTCCTCGACCGCAAGCTTTACGGTGTTATTAGCCATTACTGTTCCTCCAATGCTGAGGCTCCGCCGACGATCTCGTTAATCTCGGTCGTGATCGAAGCCTGGCGCACGCGACTATACGTGCGGGTAAGGGTCGAGATGATCGCGGTGGCGTTTTCCGTCGCGGAGTGCATGGCCTTGCGGCGTGCACCCTGCTCGGCAGCCGCCGAATCGATCAGGGCCTGGTAGATGACCGTCAGGATATAAGACGGCACAAGCTTGCCGAGAACATGCTCGGGAGAGGGCACGAACTCGAACGTGGACGAGATGCGCTTAGGGGCGTCGGTCTCGTTCTTACGCGGACCGTGGGCCATAGCGATCATCTCGGGGTCGAGCGGCAACAGATGCTCGACGCGAAGCTCCTGATCCACGCGGTTCTTGGCGTGGTGGTAGACAAGCTCGACACGGTCAAGCTCACCGGCACGATACGCATCGCAGATATGAGAGGAGATCATGCGGGCCTGATTGAAATCGGGCTCAGAGGAGTTGCCCTCAAAGTGCATGACAACGTTTGCGCGGTCACGGAAATACGTGGCCGGCTTACGCCCGCACGCGATGATCTCGCACTCGATGCCGTCGTTCGCCCAAGAAGCGGCGAGCTTTTCGGCCGTGCGCTCCACCGTCGTATTGAAACCGCCGGCAAGGCCGCGGTCCGAGGCAATAACGACAATCAGGCCATGCTTGACGCTCTCATGCTTCTGCAGCATGGGATCGGTGCCCGAACAGGAGGCGTCGCCGGCGACCGTCAACATGACGTCGGTCAGCGCCTCCTTATAGGGCTCGGCCTGCTTGGAGCGATCGAGGGCACGACGGATCTTGGCCGTAGAGACCATCTCCATCGTGCGCGTGATCTGCTTGGTCGTGGTAACCGAGGAGATTCGCTTCTTAATGTCGCGAAGGTTGGCCATGGGGCTTAGTTCTCCTCTGATCCAGAAACATCCGAATGGTGCTTGGCCATGAACTGATGCTTGAAGTCGCCGATGACGCGCAAGAGCTCAGCCTTGGTGTCATCATCGATCTTCTTGGCGCGAACCTTGTCGAGCAGCGAGCCAAAGCCATTGTCCATGTACTCGATGAGCTCGGCACGGAAGGGCAGCACGTCGGCGATCTCCAGGTCATCCAGGAAGCCCTCGTTGCCAGCGAACAGCGTAACGATCTGCTCGCCAACCTCAAACGGCTTGTAACGCGGCTGCTTCAGGAGCTCGGTCATGCGAGCACCATGGGTCAGCTGCTTCTGAGTAGCCTCGTCGAGGTCGGAGCCGAACTGCGTAAAGCCGGCGAGCTCCTGGTACGAAGCGAGGTCCAGGCGAAGGTTGCCGGCAACCTGCTTCATAGCCTTAGTCTGAGCGTCGCCACCGACGCGGGACACGGAGATGCCCACGTCGACTGCCGGGCGCTGACCCTGGAAGAAGAGCTCGGACTGCAGGTAGATCTGACCATCGGTAATGGAAATGACGTTGGTCGGAATGTAGGCCGAGACGTCGCCGTCCTGGGTCTCGATGATCGGCAGTGCCGTCATGGAGCCATAACCGTTCTTCTTGGACATCTTGACGGCACGCTCGAGCAGACGAGAGTGCAGGTAGAAGATGTCGCCAGGATAGGCCTCGCGTCCGGGCGGACGATGCAGCGTCAGCGACATCTGACGGTAGGCCACAGCCTGCTTGGACAGGTCGTCGTAGATGACGAGCACGTGGCCGCCGGGGTTGGTCTCGCTGGCGGGCTTGCCGTCCTCGCCGTTGTACATGAAGAACTCGCCGATAGCGGCACCGGCCATAGGCGCGATGTACTGCATAGGGGCGGAATCGGCAGCGGTGGCCGAAACGATGATGGTGTAGTCGAGCGCACCGTGCTGAGCGAGGGTCTCGCGGATGTTGGCAACCGTGGAGGCCTTCTGGCCGATGGCGACATAGATGCAGACCATGCCCTTGCCGCGCTGGTTGAGGATAGCGTCGATGGCGATGGCGGTCTTACCGGTCTTACGGTCGCCGATGATGAGCTCACGCTGACCGCGGCCAATAGGCACCATGGAGTCGATAGCGAGCAGACCGGTCTGAACCGGCTCGCACACCGGGGTACGATCGATGACGCCGGGAGCCTTGAACTCGATGGGGCGACGGTGCGTGGCGACGATGTCGCCCAGGCCGTCGATGGGCTGGCCGAGCGGATTGACGACGCGGCCGAGCATGGCACGGCTCACGGGGATATCCATAATGCGGCCAGTGGTGCGGCACTCGTCGCCTTCCTTAATGGAGTCGACGGCACCGAACAGAACGGCGCCGACCTCGTCACGGTCAAGGTTCTGGGCAAGGCCGAAGACGGTCTCACCGGTATCGGAGCTCTTGAACTCCAGAAGCTCGCCTGCCATGGCGCTCTTGAGGCCGGAGACGCGCGCGATGCCGTCGCCTACCTCGTCGACCGTTGAAACCTCATGCGTATCGACCGTCGCGGAGAGGCTCGTGAGCTGCTCCTGCAGTTTCTTGGCGATATCCTGGGCATTGAGGGTTTCGGACATTAGGCTTCACCTCCGTACGAATTAGCAGAGTTTGCGAGGGTCTCCTGCGCGATGCGCAGCTGCGTCTTGACGGAAATGTCACGACGCTCGCCGCGGGCCTCGAGCACCAGGCCGCCCACGATAGACGGGTCAACCTGCTCGATAAGGAATACCTTGCGGCCGAAGTCCTGCTCGCATTTCTTAGTGATGGTTTGACGCAGCTCGTCGTCGAGCGGGATCGCCGTGGTGACGGTCACGCCCACTACATCCTCGTCTTCCTCGGCAACATACTTAAAGGCAGCTGCCACCTTGGGAAGAAGGTCGAGCTGGTCGCGCTTGGACATGGTGTCGAGCACGGCGATGATCTCGGGGCTGGCGGAAGCCAAGCGCTCGATCATCTCGAGGTCCTCGAACACATGGTTCTCGGCCTTGGCGGCTTCCAGAAGGGAGCGCGCGTAGGTCTCGAGCACCTTGTCCTGATAGCGGCTAGTCGGCATTCAGGCTACCTGCTTCCTGGATGTAGCGCTCGATGAGCTTCTTCTGCTCGGCATCGTCCTCGAGTGCCTCGCCCACGATCTTGGTGGCGACGGCAACGGACAGGTCGGCGATGGAGCTCGCGGCACCGGCGTAAATGGACTTGCGCTCGTCCTCGACGGTCGTATGGGCCTTGGCGATGATCTCCTCGGCCTCCTTGTGAGCAGCCTCGATGATACGGGCGCGCTCGGACTCGGCGTCCTTACGGGCCTCGAGAACGATGTCGGCAGCCTGACGACGGGCGTCGGTGACGATCGAGTCGGACTCAGCGCGCTTGGCGATAGCCTCCTGCTTGGTCTTCTCGGCCTCGTCGAGGCTCTCCTCGATCTTCTTGCCGCGCTCCTCCATGGTTTTCATGATGCCCGGCAGGGCGACCTTGGCCAGCACGATCCAGATAATCAGGAAGGCGATAAGCGCCGGGATGAACTCCGCCATCTTAGGGATGAGGATGTCCGCACCGGCAGCGCCGTCCTCAGCGAACGCGGAAACCGGCATGAGCAGCGCGGCCGCGGACGCGGAGAGTGCGATCGCGCTCTTCTGGGATGAAAGATTCATACTTGACGCTCCGTGCTATTTAACGATCAGCGCGACAACGAAGCCGATCAGAGCCAGAGCCTCGCCGAAGGCGGAGCCCATGATGAAGACGGTGAACACGCGGCCCTGGACCTCAGGCTGACGGGCCATAGCACCCGTAGCACCCAGAGCAGACAGGCCGATAGCAAGACCAGCGCCGATAACACCGAGACCGTAACCGATAACTCCCACGATTCCTCCTTTGTCGTGCGTGTCTTATTTCACGCAGGATAACCTTTTTTTATAACTGCCGGGCTCCATGGGTACGGGCACCGGCGGTTTAACGAATTGCTTACCTTTAAGGCGCGAGCGGAAGACTACTCCTCCTCCGCGACCTCCTCTGCCTCGGAGACATACACGGCGGTAAGGACCGTGAAGACGTAAGCCTGGATGGCGCCGACCACAAGCTCGATCGCATAGATCAGGATGAGGATGGCAAGCCAGGCTAGCGAAGGCAGGGCGCCAACGGCGTGGGCCGCGGAAACCTGCTGAAGCAGCGGCTGCATGAACATGCTCGCCATGATGGCGAACGAGCCCATGACCACGTGTCCTGCGAACATGTTGCAGAACAGACGGACGGCGAGCGTGATGAGGCGCAGGAAGGTCGAGAAGAGCTCGACGACCCACACGAGCACGTTCATCGGGAAGCTCACGCCCTGCGGGGCGAGGCTCTTGATGTAGCCGATCACGCCGTGAGCCTTGCATCCGTAATAGATGAAGTACACGAAGGCGAAGATGGCGAGCGCGGCGGTGGAGCCGATTGCGCCGGTGCCGGGCTTCATTCCCGGGATCAGGCCGATCATGTTATTAATCAGGATGAACAGGAAAAGCGAGCACAGGAACGGGAAGTGCTTCTTCCAGTTCTCACCCACGACGCCCTTGCCGATATCGTTCTCGACGTACTCGATGATGTACTCGAAACCGTTGACGAAGAAGCCCTTGGGAACCAGGGTCTGCCTCTTCTTGAACACGGCCAGGACGATCAGGAGCACGATCGTGGAGACGATCAGCCAAAACGAGTACTGCGTGATGCCGCAGCTCAGATCGCCCACGACAGGGGTGGAGCTGAACTCGCTGACCAGATGATTAATCTCATCAGGCAGCTTTTCAAAAATTTCCACGACTTACCTTTCGACCTCATGAGGATCTCGCAGCGCCTTGGCGACGCGAACCGCGCAGGCGGCCATAAAGGCCACGAAGCCGATCGCCTCGCCCAGGAGGAACATGCGAAATGCCTCTCCGAACAACACAAACACGACCAAGGTAAAGACGAGCAGGGCGATTGCCGAGACCGCCAGACTCACCATACCCTTGAGCATGTCCGCATTCTGCTTATCGTCAAGAACCGGCTTGAGCGTAAAGACAAAGGGAAGGAAGGCAATTGCGCCCGCGATGGCGCCTGCAACGATAGCGAGCAGATCGGCTATCTGAAACACTGGCGTCCTCACTTTCCCTCTTTAACGCTTCCCAGAACAGTTCCCGCCAAACATTGGTGACTATTGTACGAGCCAATCGCTAAAGTACAACCGAAAAAGCATCGGTTAATACGCACCTGTTCGTTTTCTTAAGACCTTCTTTATGCCGCAGGTAGGTAATACGTTTTTCTCGAACCCCTCTAGGCTAAACGTCCGTTAACAGGAGTGCGCGTGGACGTCTTTTGCTCGCCCGCGCGCACCATTTCTTCGTATTTGTGACCGTAGCCGACAAGGCCCGACAACTAGAGCGTGCCGTAGATGCGGTCGCCGGCGTCGCCCAGGCCGGGAACGATGTAGGCGGCCTCGTTGAGATGGTCATCGATGGCGCACGTATAAATATGTACGTCAGGATCCTTCTCGGTCAGCGACTTGAGGCCCTCGGGCGCGGCGACGATGCACAGCATGCGGATGTCCTTGACACCGCGCTCGCGCAAGTAGCTGATAGCCATCTCGGCCGAACCGCCCGTGGCGAGCATGGGGTCGACAACCAGGCAGATGCGTTGGTCGATATCCTTGGGCATCTTGCAGTAGTACTCATGCGGCTCGTGGGTGACCTCGTCGCGCTCCATGCCGATGTGGCCCACGCGGGCAGAGGGTACCAGGTCGAGGATGCCGTCGACCATGCCAAGGCCCGCACGAAGGATGGGAACGATGGCGAGCTTTTTGCCGGCAAGCTGCTTAAACGTGGCGGTGGTGATGGGGGTCTCGACCTCGACGTCTTCCATAGGCAGGTCGCGCATGGCCTCGTAGCCGTCAAAAAGCGCGAGTTCGCGCACGAGCTGACGGAACTGGTTGGTGCCGGTGTTTTTGTCGCGCAGGATCGACAGCTTGTGCTGGACGAGCGGGTGATCGACAAGCGTCACACGGGACGCATCGTAGGTGACGGTCATGGGTTGATTGCCCCTTTCGTTGCGGCCGCAAAACGGCCTTGCTGACAAGGCGCGCAGCAATGTCGCCACCGCACGCCATGCATTAGTTTAGCGGTTTGTTGTATCGAGCAGCCCATCGCGGCCCTACTGTGCGGTACTGAGCGAGCGCTTGACTGCATCACGCCAGCCCGCAAGGTTTTGCTCGCGGCGCTCGGCGGACATGTGGGGAAGGAAGGTCCTAACGATCTGGGCATTTTGCTCCAGCTCTTCCAGGTCTTCCCAATAGCCGACGGCAAGACCCGCCAAGTACGCGGCACCGATTGCCGTGGTCTCCACCGTCTCGCATTGCAGCACGGGGATATCCAGCAGGTCGGCCTGGAATTGCATGATGAACTCGTTGCGCGAGGCACCGCCATCGACAGACAGGCGCTCAATCGAAAGCCCCACGTCCTGCTCCATGGCGCGCAGCACGTCGTAGCTCTGATATGCCATGGATTCGCAGGCGGCACGTACGATGGTCGCACGGCTCGAGGCGCCGGTCAGACCGCACACGATACCGCGAGCATGCGGGTCCCACCAGGGAGCACCCAAACCCGCAAAGGCCGGAACGAAGTAGCAGCCCTCGTTGTCGCTAATCGAAGCGGCGAGTTGTGCCGACTCGCTCACGCTCGAGATGATGCCCATGTTGTTGCGAAGCCAGTTCATCGTTGAGCCGGCGGCAAAAATAGAGCCCTCGAGCGCATAGCTGACTTTGCCGTCCGCAGCGATACCGATGGTGGAGACCAGGCCATTCTTGGATTCGACGATCTCGTCGCCGGTGTTCATGAGCATAAAGCAACCCGTGCCATAGGTGTTTTTGGTCTGGCCGGGACGGAAACAGCAGTGGCCGAACAGCGACGCCTGTTGGTCACCCGCCACGCCCATGATGGGCGGCATGTTGGTCATGATGTCGCTCGCGACGCGGCCGTAGTCGCCCGAGCTCCAGCGAACCTCGGGCATCATGGAACGTGGAACGTCAAAGAGTGCCAGCAGGTCGTCGTCCCAATCGAGCGTATGGATATTAAAGAGTGCCGTGCGGCTGGCATTGGTGTAGTCGGTGGCAAAGACCTGGCCGCCGGTGAGGTTGTAGATGAGCCAGGTGTCGATGGTGCCAAACATGAGGTCGCCCGCCGCCGCGCTTTCGCGTGCGCCGTCGACGTTGTCGAGAATCCACTGCACCTTGGAGGCCGAGAAATACGGGTCGAGCGTGAGTCCCGTGCGGGAGCGCACCAGCCCTTCTGCGCCCTGCTCGACAAGCTCGTCGATCAGAGGTGCGGTACGGCGGCACTGCCATACGATAGCGTTATAGATCGGCTGACCGCTCACGCGATCCCAGACCACCGTGGTCTCGCGCTGGTTGGAGATGCCGATGGCGGCAATGCGGTCGGAGTGGATACCGCTCTTAAACTGGACTTCCATCATGACGGCGATCTGGCTAGCAAGGACCGCCATGGGGTCTTGCTCCACCCAGCCGGGACGCGGGAAGCTGGTTTTGACGCTGCGACGTGCCTGCGCGACGATGCATCCGTACTCGTCGACGATGGTCGCAAGTACCGAGGTGGTGCCGCAGTCGAGCGCCATGATGTAGGAACCGCCAAAGTCAAACGAGGCATCTTCCATGCCCAGGCTGCCCAGATTCAACGACATCGCTTAAACCTTTCTATTGCATCGGGTCGGACAGGACCCGTTCGATCTCTGATGCGGGAAGTGCGCCTTGGCGCAGGATCTGGAGCCCGCCGTGCTGAAACGACACGATGGTCGAGGCGTCGCGACACGGGGTCTCACCGGCGTCGACGGCAACATCGACCCCCTCCAGGATGCGACCCTCCACCGTGATAAAACTTGCCGGCGCGGGCGCGCCATGCGTGTTGGCGCTGGTGCAGGCAAGGGGGCTGCCACAAGCGCGAATGAGCGCCTGCACCACGGGCGAGGCCGAAGCGCGAAGTGCCACCGTGTCGTCGGCAGCGCGCATAAAGGTCGGCACGCAGGGGGCTGCCTTGACCACGATAGTCAGGGCTCCCGGCCAGCATCGTCGCGCGAGTATGCGGGCATCTTCCGGGATATCCACGCCATAGCGGTCGAGTGCTTCGACGCCATCGACCAGCCAAGCGACGGTTTGCGTGAGTTCACGTTGCTTGAGAGTGAAGATACGGCGATAGCCGGTGCCGAGCGCAGGAACTGCGGCGCCATTGACGGCAGCCTGCGGATCGCGCGGCCACGATGGGAATTCGCTTGTATCTTGGGGCACGGCGTCCGAGAAGGCGTTGACTGCCACGGCGACACCGTAGACGGTCTCGGTCGGGATCAAAGCCAGGCCGCCGCGGCCGAGCACCTCGGCCGTGCGCTCGACGGCAAGCCGATGCGGCTCGCGCGTTCCCTCGTATACCCGATAGACCGTCTGCATGTGTATGCCAGCCCCTTACGCTCTGGTGCAAGTTTGTTTACTGTGGGGCATTCTCGCACGAAACGTTCAACCTATTTGCCCAGAGCGCATGTTGGTTTGGTGAGCGGCTCTAGTAGTCGGTGAAAGTGAGGGGGTTATTGGACGGCTACGAACTTCTTTGGTCTTCCGGCGTGACGTTCTTGGGCGGCGTAACGCTCGATACTGTCTATCGTTATCATCCGACGGCCGTCGACGAGTTCAACATCGAGTTTGCCGGCTTTGACCAGCGCGGTAATCCGCGGAGCGGAGACTTTGAGGTCCAGCGCTGCGTCTTTAAATGTTCGGCACGCCGCTTCCCGAGCGTCCTCGTGGTCGATTTCGACTGAAAGGGCCACGACCTCGGCCGAGCGTTCGTACCCTGCCGGAGTCAAACCGTTGTTGAGGTCGTCGGCCAAAAACGCCATCAGTGCCTCGGTGGCATGGGCAATCGCTTCTTCGCGCGTATCGCCATCGGCAAAGGCGCCGGGAATCTGCGGGAAGCTAGCGCAGTAACCGTCGTCTTCCTTTATGAGAACGCAGTCATAAGTAAATCGCTGCCTCATTTTGCCTCCAACTACCATCCAGCTTGGCGACGAATACTTGCCCACGTGCCCTTCTTTGGTCGATCACCACCAGAGCCGTTCACGGTGATAACACGGTCACCAGAAACGTACTTAGCATGACTACCGACTTGCGCGACCTTCACGAATCCATCGTGCTTGAGTAGGGCAATGATTTCCCGAAAGGTAGGAGGTTGCATGGGCCGACCTCTTTCAGCCGTCCTAATTATAAACTACTTTATAATTTTTGCTAACCAGTTAATAAATATTACTGGCGCTGTTTGGGCTCGGTGACGATGGCTCGAACGATGCGGGGACGATCGGTGAGGTCGTGGACGATACGCACGTCCGAAAGGCCTGCTTGACGACAGAGCTCGGCCGCGGCGTCGAGCGCGCCCTCGTAGAGCTCGCAGGCAAACAGGCCGCCGGCACGCAGCATGTAGGGCGCCGCGTTGAGCAGGCGGCGGAAGATATCGAGACCGTCGGCACCGCCCTCGAGCGCCAGATCGGGCTCAAAGTCCTTGACCTCATGCGGCAGCGAGCGCATGACATCGGTGGGGATGTAGGGCGGGTTGGAGACGAGTACGTCAAAGGTGCCCCACTCTTCGCGGGGAATGGAGCTCACCAGGTTTGTGAGGCTGAAGGCGACCTCGTCGGACGTGAGGCCAAGCGCATCGCGGTTTTTGGTAGCAAGGTCGATGGCGCGCGGCTCGATATCGGTAGCAGTGCAGGTAACGTGCCCGCGGCGCTCCCAGGCAAGGGAGAGCGAAATGCAGCCCGTGCCGCAGCCGACCTCGAGAACGCGGGCAGTGCGGAGCTCGGCTGGGGCAGATACGTTGGCCTCGGCGGCATCTTGCGCGGGAGTCGCCTGTTGGTCGTTGTCCTCAATGGCGATGCCGTATTCGTCGAGCTCGGGCTCGGGGGTTTCCATGGCCTCTGCTTCTGCCGCTTCGGCTTCTGCTGCCTGCGCGGCGGCTTCCTCGGCCTCGCGGTCGGCCAGTTCCTCGGCATAGGCGCGGCTACCGAGCACGTCGCTACCCAGCGCAGCCTCATCGGCGGCCGTCAGGTTGGCGGCACGGCGCTCGGAGGCCGCGCGTTCGTCAGCCAGCGCCGCCTCGGCTTTGCGGGCCTGCTCGACCTCATCGTTCCAAGGCAGCTCAACACGCTGACGGGCAGCAGCCTCGGGGCTCAGCACCTCGGCATCCAGATAATTGAGAACTTCCTCGACGAGCATCTCGGTTTCGGGGCGCGGAATGAGCACACCGGGGGCGCACGCGACGTCTATCATGCGAAACTGCGTGCTGCCCGTGATGTATTGCAGCGGCTCGCCCTTAGCGCGGCGGACAACGGCCGCGTGCATGGTCTCGAGCTGGGCCGCGTTAAGCGTCTCGTCCATGCGCATATATAGGTCAATGCGCGCCAGACCCGTGGCGGCGCACAGCAGCCACTCGGCAGAAAGACGGGGGTGCTCCTCGCCGCGCTCGGCTAGGTACTCCTTGGTCCACTCGAGACAACGCTTGATGGTCCAGATCTCGTTTGCCATGGGGCCCTCCCCTCTTAAGCGCCGGGCGGCGCGCGAATGTCGGAGCAGATTGTACGCGAGGTCAGCGCTTGGCAAGGGACGATTGAAAGCGATTATCGAGAATCAGCCCAGAATTTTGCACCGGGCTCGCTCAAAGTGTTCATTCGCCGACGTCTAGATTTGCATTCGTCAAGCTTTTGGCAAGGTTGCCCCAAAACTAACCAATATCTAACCAAGAACTTGCCAAATCACTTGACGCGCGACGCGGTAAAAATCACCCCGCGACTTCTTGAACGTTTTTTCGAGCAATATTTTCAATAGCAGATGCATGATATTAATTACTTTGAGCAGGTAGACAGCTCAAATGCCATCACAACTGATTGAATAACATCTCAAAGCAATGTGCCCAACCTAGTCATTTAAGAACGTCCCCAATGACTACATCTAAGGCGCTGCAGGTTGAGCATAAGTCAGACACTATGACCCAATCCGAGGGCACGGAAACGACAGGAGCCCCCGCTCGTGACCGCGGGTCGGGGCTGCGACAATGTTGTTGAAGTGCCAGAGGCGCAGCCGCGCCGCAACGAGGTTGGGAGGCTCCCGTGCCTAGATATTCTACCGCCTTCGGAATGGACGTACACCTCAGGTCCACGACCGTCTGCGCGCTCGACGCGGAGACGGGCGAGGCCGTGACGAGGAGGTTCCGCGGCAACCCCTGGGGCGAGGTCGCGGAGTGGATGTCGGGCTTCCCCGGCCCGTCGCTCGCCGCCTACGAGAGCGGCTACCTCGGCTTCGCCCCGCAGAGGGAGCTCGCCGGGCTCGGCGTCGAGTGCGTCGTCGCCGCGGTCTCGAAGATCCCCAGGTCGGCCGCCGACTCGGCCTCCAAGAACGACAGGAACGACGCCGCCAGGATGGCCAAGGCGATACTGTCGCACGACATCACCCCGGTATGGGTGCCGTCCCCCGAGATCGAGGGGCTCAGGGACCTCGCCGCCGCGCACGACGCGGCGACCGCGAGGCTCGCGGCGGCGAAGCAGCGGCTCCTGGCGTTCCTCGCCCGCCGGGGCTACGCCTACGGCGGCACGACGCCGGCCGGAAACCCCCGGAAGTACTGGACGTACGACTTCCTCAGGTGGCTCGACAAGGTTCGGCCCGCCGACGACGGCGGCATCCGGGCGCTGGCGGCGCTGAGGAGCGAGGTCGAGGCGGCCTCCGAGACGCGCGACGATCTCCTCGCCGAGTACAGGGCCGCCGTCGCGGCGGGCCCCCTCTCGGCGGAGGTCGAGGCACTCCAGTCGATCAAGGGATGCGGGTTCGCGCTCGCCGCCGCCTTCGCGTCCGAGGTCGGCGACTTCTCGAGGTTCCGCTCCGGCAGGCAGGTGACGTCCTACTTCGGCCTCGCCCCGAAGCAGAGGTCGAGCGCGGACTCCGTGCGCCTCGGCGGGATCAGCGGGGCCGGCAACGCCCTCGTCAGGAGGTTGGCTGTCGAGGGGTCCTGGAGCTACGTCCAAGCGAGCCACCAACCGAAGCTGATGCCCAAGGGCAGCGGCGTCCCGCTCGAGGTAAGGATGCACGGGAGGAAGGGTTCCGAGCGCCTGCTCCGGCGCCGCGAGGAGATGCTCGCCAGGGGCATGCCCCAGGCGAAGGCGAACGCCGCCACCGCCGCCGAGCTCGTGAGGTGGCTTTGGGCCCTCGGCATGATGTGCCGGGAGGCCGGCGAGTAGACATAGCCCCCGTCCCGGCGAGCCGGGCAGCCTTCGGGGATACCCCCGCTTCCGCTGTGCGCGTGGCACACGCCGCATCCGCGTCGACAGACTTGGGGAACCCCGCCGAAGGAGAGAATTGCGGGCCGCCGCAGCGGTATCCGCGGATATGAGACTGAGCCGAAGGCGTCGACGACATGCCGGGGGCGGACCGGGACGGGTTCAACGGCAGGCCCCGCCGACCGATTGCAAGCGGTCGGCGGGGCCATTGTGGCTCTTGACAGCGGATTGGGTCATATGAGCGAAAACGCCCCTAAGCGAGCAAGGTGACGTGAAAGAGGAGGGAAGCGTACTTTGGTACGCGACCGACGATTGAACGTCAGATTGCCGCTTAGGGGCGTTTGCAGCGTCGAGCCGTTACGGCGTTTGATAAAACGCCGTAACCTAAACGGCCTGTGCCAGCTTCTCGGCACGCTCGGCGGCGGCGAGCGCCTCGATGACGGTGCCGAGCTGATCGCCCAGAAGGACGCCGTTGTAGGTGGAGTTGAAACCGATGCGGTGATCGGTCACGCGGTCCTGGGGCTGGTTGTAGGTACGGATCTTCTCGGAACGGTTGCCGTGGCCGATCTGGCTTTGGCGCTCGGCACCGAGCTCTGCCTGCTGCTTCTCGAGCTCCATCTCGTACAGACGGGCACGCAGCATCTGCATGCAGACCTCGCGGTTCTGGATCTGGGAACGCTGCTCCTGTGACTGCACCACGGTGTTGGTGGGCAGGTGGGTGATTCGCACAGCGGAGTAGGTAGTGTTAACGCACTGACCGCCAGGGCCGGAGGCGCAGTAGGTGTCGATGCGCAGGTCGGACTGGTTGATCTGGACGTCGATCTCCTCGGCCTCGGGAAGTACGGCGACGGTAGCCGTGGAGGTCTGAATGCGGCCCTGGGACTCGGTCTTGGGGACGCGCTGGACACGGTGCACGCCGGACTCGTACTTCATAACGGAGTAGACGCGGTCGCCCTCGACCTTGAACTCGATGGACTTGAAGCCGCCGGCCTCGCTGGGGCTGGAGTCGAGCACGGTAGTCTTCCAGCCGCGCGACTCGCAAAAGCGCTGATACATCTTGTACAGGTCGCCGGCGAAGATGGCCGCCTCGTCGCCACCGGCGGCGGAGCGGATCTCGACGATGGTGTTCTTGTCGTCGTTGGGGTCGCTCGGGATGAGCATGTACTTGATGTCTTCCTCGAGCTGGGGAAGCTTGGCCTCGTTTTCGGAGATGTCCATCTGGAGCATCTCCTTCTCATCGGCATCGGTGGTATCGTGCAGCATTTCCTTGGCAGCCTCGATGTCATCGAGCGCGCCGATGTACTCGCGCGAGGCGGCGATGAGGTCGGACTGGTGCGCGTATTCCTTGTTGAGACGCGTGAACTCCTTGATATCGGAGGCGACGGCCGGGTCGGAAAGCTTCTTCTCGAGCTCCTCGTAGGCCTTGATGATCTTTTCGAGCTTGTCGCGCATGACGGACTCCTTTATATGCGTGAAGGTGAAAATCGGCAGAATTGATGGGGCGCGGGGCGCCGCTGCGGGGGTAAGCCCGGCTAGAACATGTCGATCCTCAGATACATGCGCATCCCTTCGCGTATGGGGTACATAGTTGCGGTCTAACCCATACATGATAGCGTGCGCAGGCAAACCTGCATATAACCCGCACGGAATCCGACAAAGGGACAGTCCCTTTGTTGGATTCTAGAGCGTGTGGAGCAGAGCGATGAAAAAGCGGACACCCTGAAGGTAGACTCGGCGGGTAATGCGCTCGTTGGTGCCGTGGACGCCTCGGTCGCACTCGTCATCGTCGACCACAAAGGCCGAGAAACGAATGCACTCAGGGCAAATGCGCTGATAGTTGGCAGCGTCGGTCGCGCCGATCACGGTCGAGGGGACGATGCTGACAGGAGCCCCGCCCGTCGCACTCGGTCCGTTTTCCTCCGTCCCCTTTGGATCACGGAAATAGCGGGCGGCGATGGCGCGAACGGCCTCGAGCCCCGGTCCACCGACACGCGGAGACGGCGAAGGCTCGGAGCTGCCGGGGCCCAGCTCCACTTCGACACAACCGGCAAGGTCCGCCCCGGCAACCGCCTCACGGCAGCGCGCCACAACGTCGACCACGCTCGTACCCTCGAGCATGCGGAAGTTAATGTTGGCCCACATATCCTGCGGCATTACGTTGGCGCCGGTGCTGCCACCCTCGATCTGCGTGGGCGCGCAGGTGGTCGTCACCAGCGGATAGAGCTTTTTGCTGGCGAGGCAATCGCGGACAATGGCATCCCCGTTGGCGGCAATTTCATCGGCCGTGTAGAGCCCCAACTCGACGAGTTGAGCGGCAAGCAAGTCGGTCACGCGCGTCGGCCACTCGATATCGCAGATTGCGGTGATGGCACGGCTGAGCACCTCGAGCGATGTGCCGCCGTAGGGGTTGGACGAATGCCCGCCCTCACTCTTCGTCTTGAGTATGATATCGGCGTAACCCTTCTCCGCGAGGTCGGCATGCATAAGCCAGCCCTCGCCCGCGCCATACTCGGCAGCCGAAACAATACGGTAGTCACCCTCGTCGATCAGATATTCAAGTTCAACGCCACGCTCCTCGAGCACACGACCGATCGCCCCCGCGCCGTACTGCGTGGTTTCCTCGTCCTGGCCAAAGGCGAGCAGCAGGGTACGCTTGTGCTCCCAGCCGTGCGCGAGCGCATACTCAACCGCCTCGAGAATGCCTGCGACCTGGTCTTTCATATCGATGGCGCCGCGACCCCAAATGTAGGTGTCGTCCACATGTCCGCTAAAGGGGGCATGCGTCCAGTCAGCCTCGGTGCCGGGTACCACGGGAACCACGTCCATGTGGCCCATGAGCATAATGGGCTTGAGGGCAGGGTCGGAACCGCTAAGCGTCACCAATAGCGAATGGTCGATAAGCTCGACCTTACCCGCCGTAAATACGTGCGGCCAAGCCTGCTGCATATACGCGCGCAGGTCGTCGAACGGCTGCCAGTTCACCGCCTCGGCATCCATACTCGAGATGGTCGGAAACGACAGCACGCGGCCCAGGCGCTCGCACGCACCAGCTTCGTCCAAATCGGCAAAATCATCCTCATGCGCAAAGAAGCGCCAAACCTCGGCCATGACATCCTTTCGATTGTGATGACGAGGGCCGCCCCACGGGAGCGGCCCTGTCATGCAAACATTTGCGGTCGGTTACTTGTCCTCGAGATAACGCGAGAGGAACTCGCGGGTGCGCTGGTGTTTGGGGTTGCCAAAGAGCTCGGCCGGCGCGGCGTCCTCGAGCACCACGCCCTTATCCATAAAGACCACGCGGTCGGACACGGTTCGGGCAAAGGCCATCTCGTGCGTGACGACGACCATGGTCATGCCGTCGGCCGCGAGCTTGCGCATGACCTCGAGCACCTCGCCCACGATCTCGGGGTCGAGTGCCGAAGTCGGCTCGTCGAACAGCATGATCTGCGGATTCATGCACAGGGCGCGTGCGATGGCTACGCGCTGTTTTTGACCACCGGACAGGCGGCCCACGGCGGCGTGCGCGAACTTTTCGAGTCCCACGCTCGTCAGATGCTCCATCGCAATTTTTCCAGCCTCGGCCTTGCTCATCTTTTTGAGCATGACGGGCGCAAGCGTGCAGTTGTCGAGCACGTCCATGTTGTTGAACAGGTTAAAGCCCTGGAACACCATGCCGATGTCCTCGCGGAGTTTATTGATATTGCAGCGCTCGGCCGTAAGGTCCTGGCCGTGGAACCAGATGTGGCCCGCGTCCGGGGTCTCGAGCAGATTGAGGCAGCGCAGGAAGGTCGACTTGCCCGAGCCCGAGGCGCCGATAATGGTGACGACCTCGCCGGGGTTAACGGACAAGTCGATGCCCTTGAGTACCTCGAGCGAGCCGAAGCTCTTGCGCAGGCCCTCAACGCGGATGAGCGGCTCATTGGTCTGTGCGGCGGCCGCAACGCCGGTAGTGGCGGTATCTGCCATGATGATTCTCCTCGTCTTAAGCCTAGTTAGAGCTGGGCAGCGTGGCCGGAGCCTCGGCACCGAGCTTTTTGCCAAAGGCTTCGAGCAGGCGGCTCGCCACGAGCGTCAGGATCAGGTAGACCACGAGCGCCACGCAGTAGACCTCCATCTGGCGGTAGTACACGCCGGCGACCGTGGTAGTAGCGTACATAAGGTCGAACACGCCGATGACCGAGAGCACCGACGAATCCTTGATGTTGATGATGAGCTCGTTGGTGAGCGCCGGAATCGCATTTTTAATGCCCTGGGGGAACACGACTTTGCGCATGGCCTGCCACTGCGACAGGCCCAGCGATCGCGCCGCCTCGGCTTGGCCGGGATCGATGGACTCGATGCCGCCGCGCAGGACCTCCATCATGTAGGCGGTGGAGTTAAGCGAGATGGTGACGAGGCCGGCGGTAAAGGTGCTCCAGATCTGGTTGGCCTGGGCGGTCTCGAAGCCCATGCCGCGCAGAACGGTAAAGCCCGCGTAATAGATAAGCAGGCCCTGGACCATCATGGGCGTGCCGCGCACAATGGTGGAGTAGACGGTCGCGAAGCCGCGGCCGATACTCTTAAAGAAACGCACCAAGTCGTTGTCCACGCGGTCGAACGTCTGAATGCGCAAAAACACAAAGAGCAGTGCCAGGAAGAAGGCGATGACGGTGCCGAAGGTGGCAAGCGCGATGGTGATTTCGATGCCGCGGATGAAGAAGTCGCCGCTCTTGTAGGTCATGTAGACCAGGCTCGACAAAAAGTCGCTGGGGTTGGAATCCGAGACAATGCTCACCTGCACCAGGTCGATAAACGACATGATGCAGCGGTCCACGAAAAAGATCGCTGCGATGGCGACCACAACATAGCTACCCAGGCGCGCGCCGCGGCGGAAACGCTCGGAGGCGAACGGCGACTTTTCGCGATAGTCGTTCCAGTGCATGAGCTTGGTGACGAGTGCCGCCGCCGACACGACGACCCAGGCCCACAGGATCGCCCAAAGGCAGTCCTGGAAGATGCCAGTGGGCGCCAAAAAGCTCAGCGGCGTGGGGTTGCGCTGGCTAAACGCCAGGCCAAGCGCCGCGATGACGCTCGTGCCCAGGTATACGTAACGGTGATCGGCCTTGATAAAGGAGGCCAGGCGATTGACGGTTTTCATGCTGCCTCCCTATGCCGGCTGACGGTCGAGGCACGCGTCCCACATTTGGTCGCGCTCCTCTTGGCTAATGCCCTTGAGTGTCTTGTCGATGAGCTTAAGCAGTTTGTCCGAGCCCTTGCGGCAGCCGACGTTTGCCGCGACCTCCTGCTTAAAGCCCTCGCCTTCGGCAAAATGAATGGGAACGATGCCCGGGTTTTGAGCCATATAGCCCTTCTCGTTCTCGGTGTTGTAGGTCACGGCGTCGCAGGTGCCCTGCAGCAGGTTCGAGAACACCGTGGGGACGGAGTCGACCGGGTTTTTGTGCACAACGCCCGGGATCTCGTCGATGACGGTGTCGAGCATGGTGTCCTTTTGGCCGAGCACCGTGGCACCGCTAAAGTCGCTAAGCTTGGTGGCGTTTTGGTAGGGCGAGCCCTCTTTTACGAATAGGCCAAAGTAGCCAATGAAGTACGGGTCGGAGAAGCCGACCGACTCTTCGCGCTCGGGCGTGGCGCTCATGCCGGCGATGATGAGGTCGATTTGGCCGTTGTTGAGCGAATCGATAAGGCCCGAAAAGCTCTGCTTGACGGCAACGGGCTCGCCACCGAGGGCCTTGCAGACGATCTTGGCGATCTGCACGTCGTAGCCATCGGCATAGGCGCCCTGCACGTTGTCGATGGGGATGGTGTACTCGCTGGCTTCGGAGACCTGCCAGTTGTACGGGGCGTAGGCCGCCTCCATGCCGATACGGATCTTGTCCTTGCCGATCACGGAATCGGACAGGTCGTCGCGACCGCCGCCCGTCGTGGGCTGAACTACTTCCAGCGTGGAGGGACGCTGGCAACCGGCAAGTGCGCCGGCGACGACAGAAGCGCTCGCAGCGAGAGCATTACCCAAAAAGATGCGACGGCTGCATATCGGCTGGACATGCATGCCGCGCTGTTGTCGAGATTGCATCTGATGCCTTCCCTATTTCGTTTTGCTGACAATAAGACAGGATATACGCCAGCGACCAGCAGCGCAGTACAAGCTCGAAAAATTAATAGACACACGGTAGTCATTGGGAGCGTCGATGTTTTGGCAATGCCAGCGAGCGCCGCCCAGAGCAAACAAGTTGGCATGAAAAAGGCAAGGCATAGACCTTCTGGTCATGCCATGCCTTTTGAATGACAAATTGTCGCTCTGGGCGGCGCGCAGCGTCGACCGGCCCGCCGTTCGTCAGAACGGCGGAACCTCTAGAGCAAGGTGACGCTAAAGCTACGTTTGTCGGTAGCGCCGGGAGCCAAGGTGATGGTGTTGACCTTGTGCTCAAAGACGTCGTCCTCGGTGTCCATGGTGGTGTGACCGGTCCAGGGCTCGAGCGCCACAAACGGGGCGTCGTTGGCGGCAGACCACACGCCAATGTACTTAAAGCCCTCAAAGTCGATCTTGACGCCGTGGCCCGACTTGCGGCCGCGCAGCGTGAGCGTGGAGCCCGGGGTATCGGTGAACATGATGGCGTCGTTATCGAAGCTGCGGTGCGTGATGGGCAGCACGTCCGAGTTATCGGGAGCCTTGTAACTGCCCTCGAACGTCATAAGACCGTCGGGCGTGATGATGGGAGCCTCATTAGTCCAAGCCTCGGTAAACGCCAGCTCGTAATCCTCGAATGCCTCGTCCTCGGCACCGGGAGCCGGTACGTTAAACGCGGGGTGGCCGCCCACCGAGAACGGCAGGTCCACGTCGCCGGTATTGGTGACGGCAAAGGTCTGGGTAAGTGTGGCGTCACCAGTCAGGGCATAGGTCATGTTGAGCTTAAAGTGGAACGGGAACGCCTTGAGCGACTCGGGCGTGTCGGTGATCTCGTACGTTACCGAGGAGCCGTCCTCCGAAACCTCGACCAGCTTGTGTTCGACGATGCGCGCGAGTCCGTGGCGCGGCATCTCGCAGGTGCCGGCCGCAGACGTCGCCGTGTTGTTGCGCAGCGAGCCCACAATGGGGAACAGGATGGGCGCATGCTTGCCCCAAAAGGCGGGGTCGCCCTGCCACAGATACTCGTTGCCGTTGAGGGCAAGGCTCGTGAGCTGGGCACCCATGGAATCGATGGCCGCGGTGAGGCCGCCGCGCTTGATGGTAGTGACAGTAGACATGCTACTTCCTCCAAAAGTAAACAATAGTGTCGAGGGCTATTGTCCCACTCTTGGCGGCGGGACGGGACGGCAGGCGATTATTGAGTAGCCATAGCGGAATGAGCGGCGAGTGCCTACTGGGTATCCACGTAAAGGTCGAACCTGCCCTGCGGTGTGGTGTCGACCGTGTCGGGCGCCTGTGAGTTAAAGCTCACGGGGACCATGCGCTTTGAGGCACGGAAGCGCGTGCCGTCGGTGGCGACGGGCGGTTCATCGACGGTGAGCTCGTAGTCGCCGGGCTTGAGCTCGATGCCGTCACCAGCGGAATTGACGTATTGATACTCGTCAATCGTCTGCCCTTTGAGCGTGCGCCCCACGATATGGATGAGCATTTGGCTGTCGCCGCGCGCGGTGTCCCACGTCGCGCCGTCCTTGACCTCGACCGACACATGTACCGAGCGCGTGCGGCTGAGCGATTGCTCGACAGACATCTCGACCTTGGCGGCGTCTTTTCGCTGTTGTTCGACATGGCTCCAGACGTTTCCAATTACCGAGCATGCGATAACGCCGGCCATAAAGGCGATAAGGATGGGGCCAAGCGGCGAGCGACGTCCTGCATCTTCCTCGCGAGACAGATTGGGGCGACGTGTGGGTGCGGGCGCCTGAGCGCCCTGCGAGGGCACGTCGAGAATACTGAAGGATGCCGTGCTGTCGGGGTCGATAGTGTGACGCGGCTGCGGGGTCTTTGCCGGCGAGATCGACATGTCGGCTGGCTCGCCGAGCGTGGCCGTAGCGTCGGCCTTGGCCTCGTCTGCCTCGGCCTGGGCCCAGGCTTGTTCGAAGGTCAGAGGCTCGACGGGGTCGAGGGCGGCGTCCGAGTCGGCGGCGACGTCGTTGCCGGTCTCGTCCTCGTCGCTCGACACGTCACGCGGCGTGGGTTCGTCCCACTCCTCGTCCGGAGCCTCACCCTCGCTATACCACCATTCAAAGTTATCGATATCCATACGGGGCGCCCCTTAGGCCTCGCAAATAAACACTTGCTAGCCTTATACCCTCAGATGACGCGGAAGCTCACCCGCGCCAAACACGAAAACCGTCACAACATTCGACGCTTTTCTTCGATTTCGAGATTTTCATCGAATGTTGTGACGGTTTGGGCGACTGGCCGGCAGCGCAATGTGACAAAGGGACTGCCCCTTTGTCACATTCTGCTAGAGTTGCAGGGATTGAATCCCGCTTATTCATGCGACATTGGAGTGACAACCTTGACCGCCGCAACCACGCCTAAAAGAAAGTCAACCGCCGCCGCGCTCTCCCCCGCGCGCACCAAGCTCTGCCTGGCGCTGCTCGTGCTGTTGGGATTCTCGCTCGGCTGCTCCGAGTTCGTGGTCATCGGCATCGAAAGCGACTTGGCAACGGAACTCGGCGTATCACTTGCCACTGCGGGCCAGCTCATCAGCGTGTTCGCGCTCGTCTACGCCATCGCTACGCCGACGCTTGCGCTCAGCACGGGCCGTTTTCGCCGCTACCAGCTGCTCGTGTGCTATAGCATCGTCTTTGTGCTTGGCAATTTGTTTATGGCACTGGCGCCCAACTTCCAGGTGCTCTTTATCTCGCGCATTGTCCTGGGCTCTGTCTCGGGTGCGCTGCTCGCCGTGGGCGTGACGTACATCCCTGAGCTTCTGTCCCCACAGCAAACTTCGCTTGCCATCTCGGTAGTATATGGTGCGTTTTCCGTGGCGATGGTCTTTGTGACCTCGATCGGTAAGTTTGTGGCCGACACGCTCGACTGGCACGTTGCCATGTGCGGCGCGCTGACCTTTGCCGTTTTGATCTGCGGAGCGCTCGTGGCGTTTATGCCGCGCGCTGGGCAAACCGACGAGCCCGCCACCTTTCGCGAGCAGGCGAGTCTGCTGCGCGAGCCGAGTATCATCACCGGCATGCTTATCTTTTTGTTTGGCGTGGGCTCGGTCTATGTGTTCTACGGCTACGTGACGCCTTATCTTGAGCAGGTGCTGGGCATGGGCACGGTCGAAGCCAGTACCACGCTTATGGCCTACGGCGTGTTCTGCCTGATCTCGAACATCCTGGGCGGATGGATCGATGCGCGCTTTGGCATGAAGGCGCTGCTTGTGACGTTTGTGCTGCAGGCGGTGGCATTGTTTGGGCTGTTTGCCGTAGGCGCTGCCATGCCGCTCGCACTTGTCTTTGTCTTTAGCCTGGCGATGCTCATGTACCTGTTCTCGGTGTCGTGCATCACGCACTTTATGGACGTGGCTCGCAGCCGCCATCCCAAATCGATGGTGCTCGCGAGCTCGGTAGAACCCATGGCGTTTAATGTCGGCATTTCGTTTGGCACCGCAGTGGGCGGCGCCGTGGTAAGCAGCATTGGTATTGCGTACGTGGGCGCAGTGGGCGCCGCGTTCTCGCTTGTGGCCTGGGCGCTCACGCTGGTGACGATTAAGTTGGCTCGCTGGGAGCGCAAGCGGGCGAGGGTGCAGGCGTAGATGCGATACTCGAGCTCGATGATGGCGATCGAAAGGAAACCACATATGCAACGTGTACTGTTTATCTGTTATGGAAATATCTGCCGCTCGACGATGGCTGAGTCCGTGTTTACCGAGCTCGTGCGCCGCGCTGGGCGCGAGGCGGAGTTTGCCATTGATTCCGCCGCGACATCGACCGAGGAGATCGGCAATCCGCCGCATCGTGGCACCGTTGCCAAGCTGCGCGAGGTCGGGATTCCCGTCGTCGCCCATCGTGCACGCCAGGTGCGTCGCGCGGAGTATGGCGACTGGGATCACATTGTCTATATGGATGCCGAGAACGCGCGTGGCCTGCGTCGCATCTTTGGCAAGGACCCCGATGGCAAGATCTCGCGCCTGCTCGATTGGACCGATCGCCCCGGCGACGTGGCCGATCCCTGGTACACCGGCAACTTCGATGCCACCTACCGCGATGTGCTCGCCGGCTGCACGGCCATGCTCGAGCAGCTGTAGGCAAGCGAGGTCGCGGGCCACGCCTTTGTCGCATCGGGAACTGGCCCTAGACCGGCTTGACCTCCAGCTTTATCCCCTCGGCGCAGGAGTCGCCCAAAACATCCGAAAGGGCCCAGATCGCATATAGCGGCAAATAGAGAACCGCTCCGTTGCGCTCAACGTTGCCTCTCGAGAAAACAATCCCGAGCCTTACGCCATATTCAGCCGTATCAAGCACATGACCGAGCGCAGCGTGCGCGTGGTAATAGGAGCCCGATTTAACCTCGATCGGAACAGCCGTCCCATCCGGTCCATCGACCACAAAGTCCACTTCACCGCGCTTTTTTGTCTGATAGTAGTAAAGCTGGCGGTTTTGGGCAGCCAGCTGCTGGGCCACCACGTTTTCGTAAATGCCGCCCAGATTGGGCTCCTTGCTATCAAGATACGCCGCTTGGGCGACTCCAACGGGGTAGCGCGCCATCAACATGCCCGTATCCGATTGATATAGCTTGAACTGCGATGGCCGTGCCGTCTTGAGCAGGGGCGATTTTGGCTCGGTTACGATATCGGCTTTGAGAGCAACGCCGGCATCGACAAGCCATACAAAATCTCGCTGATACTTCTCGTAGTGAGCCTTGGGGTCAATGGAATTGAGCACGAAACGCTTGTTTTCGCCCTCGAGCATAATAGGGAGCTGATCGTAGATGCTCTGCACCTGAAGGGCTCGCCCGCTTGCATACTTGGGGATATCCCGCCGGTACTGTTCGTTGAGCTCTGACTGTAGCTGACGAACAGAGGCAAGGTCGCCCTGCGTGTCAAGGAAACGCTGCACGACCTCCGGCATTCCGCCGACAACGGTATAGGTCCTGAAGTTTGCCATCATCGCGTCATGAATGTAATCAGGAATGGGCCTCTCGCTGATGCACGCGTCACGTATCGTTTGGCGAGCCCCCTCGCTCACCCCGATTGCCCAGCAAAACTCCTCAAAATCGAGCGGGAACATCCTAAGCTCGTGGACATACCCCACGGGATAGGACCTGACGCCCTTGAACTGAGTCCCGAGCATTGACCCCGAAAACGCCCAACGGCACCTCCCGTCCTCAACAAGGAACTTTGCCATCGTCATGATGTCGGGGGCTTCTTGGACCTCATCGATAAACACGAGCGTTTTGCCTGGTGCAATCGACTTTCCCGAAAGAAGCGTCACCCTGCTGATGAAATCATCGGCATCCCGCGCCTCGAGAAGAGCATCTTTTGCCTGGCGGTTTTCCATGAGGTTAAGCTCGATGTAGGTTGCATGGTTGGCTTTGCCAAATGCGCGAATCGAATAGCTTTTGCCGATCTGGCGAGAACCCGTAATGAATAAGGCCTTTTGCTCGGCAGACTTCAGCCAATGCTCCAGTTCTGCCGCTATTTTCCTGCGCAGCATAGGCTCTCCCCTCAGTGTCATCAAATGAAATGCAAAGTTTTATACGCTTGATTATCGATGAAACGCAGAATTTTTAGAACCTAAAATCGGATGAAATGCAGAGATTTGAGATTACAAGCATAATAGAAGGGGCACCACCGGCGAATGTGACAAAAGAACTGTCCCTTTGTCACATTGCGCTCAGCTACTCGTCAACGATCTCGGCAAGCCAGACGTTCAGCGTATCGACCTCGGGGCAGCAGAACTTTGCCGTACCGGGCTCGTTGCCAGGCACGGTTCCGCCGTAGCGCAGGATATCGATATAGGGAAAGCCCACATGGCAGGCCATGGCGCACATCTTGCCGCGATCGCGGTCGAAGTCAAAAACGTCGCCCGGCTTGTGACCGTGGTGGCAGCGGCATGTGCCCAGCTGGTCAACGCAGCTAATGCGAATACGTGGGCGCTTGCCACGCGGTGCGCCGAGCGGCTTGTTCTCGCCCGTGGCCTCGGTGCCGCTCTCGTCGGCGTTACTCATGGTCGATCACATCCAGGCAGGCCTCGATGGGCAGGCCGGCGGACTTATCCTCCTGGTCGGCATTGCGCTCGATGAGCTCCGCTACCACACGCATGGCATCGCTCGTCGCGCGTTGCAGGCTCCAACCGGCCATAACGCGGCCGACAAGCACCGCCGAGAACGTGTCGCCCGTGCCCGGGAAGTAGACCGGTATCAGGTCGAAGGGAATCGTAAAGTACTCCCCCGCCACATGGTCGTAACCGATGACGACATTCGCACCGTCGACCACAGCACTCGTAATGACCACCGACTTGGCGCCCAGGACACGCACGGCATCCACAAGAGCGCGGCCCTCATCAGGCGTGATTTGCTCGGCAATGGGCGTATCGGTGAGCAGGCATGCCTCGGTGTAGTTTGGCACCGCATAGTCAGCGCACTCGAGCAGGCTGCGCATGAGACCGATCGTGGACTCGGGCACGCCGGCGTAGAGCTTGCCGTTGTCGCCCATGATGGGGTCGACGAACACCTTGGTGCCCTTTTGCGCACGGCGATGGCAAAAGTCCGAGATGATGCGCGTCTCTTCCTCGGTCACGATAAAGCCGGTCGAGATGGCGTCGAACTCAAACCCGAGCTCCTCCCAGATAGCGAGGCTCTGGCGCACGTACTCGGTGGTGTCATGGATGTAGAACTTGGGATAGTTGAGCGTATCGGACACAAGTGCCGTCGGCAGGTTGTGGATACGGTAACCCATGTGCGACAGCACCGGCAGCATGGCGGAAAGCGCGACCTTGCCGTAGCCGCACATATCGTTGATCAGCAGCAGCTGAGTGTTCTTCATGAGAGTCCCCCTTGGGTCGGGCGCGGCACGATGGCGCCATAGTGCAACTAAGTGTAGCGCAGGGGACGTTGTGAACGGGCGCTGGCGCCGCGGAGGACGAATTGTTGCGGAAAGGTTTCGGAAATGAGAGAGCAGCCTGTCCCCTGCACCAATCCCTTGACAAGAAGTGTCCCCATCTACCGGCACAAGAGGAACGTCCCAAGTGCCAAAACGACTAGTCGGGCAACGCCGATGTTTTGGCAAAGTCAGCGAAAGCCCGCCAGAGCGAGCAAGGTGCCTTGAAACGAGGCGGCATTGACCTTCTGGTCATGCCGCCGAAGTTGAAAGGTAGATTGCCGCTCTGGCGGGCTTGCAGCGTCGAGCCGTTACGCGGTTTGGTAAAACCGCGTAACCACTAGTTTGGTACCTTGACATTTATTTCTCACGCTCCTAGATTAGTTAGGCACAAAACAATTCATCTACCTAACTAAAGAAAGGAGCGAAGATTAGATATGTGTGTTGAACCACACGCCCATCCGCATGAACCCGGCGACGACCCCTCGCAGCCGGCAGACGAGCCCGAGACTCAGTCCAAGGAGGACCGTCTCGCCAAGAGAATCCTCCATGGGCTGGGGTTTTGCGGCCATTACATGCATTTTCACGGCGGCGGCATATCTGGCAAGGCGCCCATCGTCTGCCTGCTCGCCAAGCAGCCGACCGGCGAGCTGTCACAACAAGAGCTCGGCATGCACTTCGACCTCAAGCCGGGGTCCCTTTCCGAGATTCTGTCCAAGCTCGAACTGGGCGGTCTTATCGAGCGCAGTCGCAATCCCAAAGACCGTCGGCAGCTCACCATCCGCCTGACCGATGCGGGATGGGAAAAGGCCCGCGTTGAGCAGGCAGCCCGCATTCGCTTTAGAGAGCAGGCCTTTAGTGCCCTCACCCACGACGAGCGCGAGGACCTCGCCGAAATGCTCGAGAAAATCCGTGTAACCTGGGAGGAACTGGATGATTAAAACCCTCATGGGCAGCATCCGCGACTATATGAAAGTCACTGTTGCCACGCCATTGCTCGTGCTTGGCGAGGTGCTCTGCGAGATGCTGATTCCATTTATCACCGCCAACCTGATCGATGCCATCAAAGACGGCGCCACCGTAGCCGAGATGCTTCCCACCGCGGGCTTTTTGGTGCTCATCGCGCTGACGTCGCTTGCTTTTGGCGCCGCTGCCGGCGTCACCTGCAGCCATGCGAGTTGCGGCTTCGCTAAGAACCTGCGTCACGACCTGTTCTACAAGATCCAGACGTTCAGTTTTGCCAACATCGATGAGTTCTCAAGCTCCTCGCTCGTCACGCGCCTGACCACCGATATCAACAACGTGCAGCAGGCCTTTATGATGATCATCCGTATCGCCGTGCGCGCGCCGCTGGTATTGATCTTCGCCTTTACCATGGCATTTATCATGGGCGGCAGCGTCGCCATGGTCTACCTGGTCATCATTCCGCTGCTGGGCTTTGGGTTGTTCTTTATCATCTTTAAGGTGCGCCCCATCTTCTCGCGCGTGTTCCACAAGTACGACGCCCTTAACGAGTCCGTTGAGGAAAACGTCACCGGCATGCGCGTAGTTAAGAGCTATGTGCGCGAAGACTTTGAGAAGGAGAAGTTCGCGACCTCTGCGCGCGACGTCCAGATGGACTTCACCCGCGCCGAGAAGCTGCTTGCCCTTAACAACCCCATGATGAACATCTGCGTCAACGGCGCGTTTGTCGTCATCATCTACCTGGGCTCCAAGCTCATCATCACGAGCCAGGGCACGCTGTTCGACGTGGGCCAGCTCTCCTCGATCTTTACCTATGGCTTCCAAATCCTCATGAGTCTGATGCAGCTGTCGATGATCTTTGTCATGGTGACCATGGCCGACGAATCGGCACACCGCATTACCGAGGTGCTGGCCGCCGAGCCCACGATCGCCGATCCCGCCGAGCCCGTGCTCGAGGTTGCCGACGGTTCCATCGACTTTGACCACGTGAGCTTTAAGTATTCCGCGCATGCGAAGCGCCAGGCGCTCGACAATATCGACCTGCACATTAAGAGCGGCGAGACCATCGGCATCATCGGCGGCACCGGCTCGGCCAAGTCCACGCTCGTAAACCTCATCGCCCGTCTGTACGACACCACCGAAGGTACCGTGCGCGTGGGCGGCGTGGATGTGCGCGACTACGACTTGGACGCTCTGCGTCACCAAGTGGCCATGGTGCTGCAGAAAAACGTGCTGTTTAGCGGCACCATTGCCGAGAACCTGCGTTGGGGCGACCCGAACGCCACCGACGAAGAGGTCCGCGAGGCGGCACATCTGGCCTGCGCCGACGAGTTTGTCGATGGCTTCCCCAAGGGCTATGACACCTGGATCGAGCAGGGCGGCTCCAATGTCTCGGGCGGTCAGAAGCAGCGCCTGTGCATTGCGCGTGCCCTGCTGCGTCGCCCCAAGATCTTGATCCTGGACGACTCCACCAGCGCCGTCGACACCAAGACCGACGCCAAGATCCGCGCGGGGCTGGCAAGCTATCTGCCCAACACGACCAAGCTCATCATCGCCCAGCGCATTAGCTCCGTGCAGGATGCAGACCGCATCATCGTCATGGAGGGCGGCCGCATCGCGCAGATCGGCAACCACGATGAGCTGCTCAAGACGAGCGAGATCTACCGTGAGACCTTTACCTCGCAGAACAAGATGTCTGCCGAGGGCGAAGAGGCCGTCGAAGCCGACACCGAGGCATCCGCAACACAAGCTCAGACCCAGGAAGGAGGCGAGGCACATGAGTAAGGCAACGACCGCCGAGCGCGCGCTCAACCGCAAGGGTGGCACCATGTCGCGCCTCATCAAGACGCTCTTTGGCTTCTACCCCGTGCTTTTGCCCCTCGTCGTCGTCGGCGTGGTGCTCTGCGCCATCATCAACTCCATCGGCGCGACCTTCCTTCAGAGCGCCCTGCAGATTATTAGCGAATCGTGGCAGTCGGGCGATTGGGAAGCTGCACAGCCCAAGATCGCACAGCTCGTGACCACCCTCGCCTGCATCTACGGCGTCGGCATCCTGTCCTCGCTGTTCTGGAACCGCGCCATGGCCATCGTCACGCAGGGCTCGCTCGAGAAGCTGCGCGAGAAGATGTTCAACCGCATGCAGGACCTGCCGATTCGCTACTTCGACACGCACCAGCGCGGCGACATCATGAGCCACTACACCAACGACATCGACACGCTGCGCCAGATGATCAGCCAGTCGCTGCCCAACCTGCTCATGACGACCATCGTCATCGTCACGGTGTTCTTTATCATGCTGTACTACAGCGTTTGGATGTGCCTGGTCATTGTGGCAGGCGTCGCCTTTATGACCTTTATGACCAAGCTGCTCGGCTCCAGCTCCGCGCGCTTCTTTATTGCGCAGCAGACCGAGCTCGGCGTTGTCGAGGGCCATATCGAGGAAGTCATGAACGGCCAGAAGGTCGTCAAGGCATTCTGCCACGAGTCTGCCGCCGAGGCCGATTTTGACGAGCGCAACGAAAAGCTCTTCGAGGTCTCGCAGAAGGCCAACATGTACGCCAACATCCTCATGCCCATCCTTATGAACCTGGGCAACCTGCTCTACGTGCTGGTCGCACTGGCAGGCGGCATTTTCCTGGCGCTGGGCGTGCCCAACCTGAGCATCTCGGGCATGGCACTGTCCATCGCCGTCGTGGTGCCGTTCCTCAACATGACCAAGCAGTTCTGCGGACAGATCGGCCAGATCTCGCAGCAGATCAACGCCGTGGTCATGGGCCTCGCCGGCGCCGACCGTATCTTTGAGCTCATCGACGAGAAGCCCGAGGCCGACGAGGGCTATGTGACGCTCGTCAACGCTCAGGTGAACCCCGACACCTGGCAGCTCGAGGAGGCCGACCACCACACCGGCATGTGGGCGTGGAAACATCCGCACCGCGCAACCGGCGAGATCGAGTACGTGCCGCTGCGCGGCGACCTGGTCATGGACAACGTCGACTTTGGCTACACGCCCGACCACGAGGTGTTGCACGGCGTGTCCGTGTTTGCCAAGCCGGGCCAGAAGGTCGCGTTTGTCGGCGCCACCGGTGCCGGCAAGACGACCATCACCAACCTCATCAACCGCTTCTATGACATTGCCGACGGCAAGATCCGCTACGACGGCATCAACGTCAACAAGATCCGCAAGGCAGACCTGCGCCGCTCGCTGGGCGTGGTGCTGCAGGACGTGAACCTGTTCACCGGCACCGTGATGGATAACATCCGCTACGGCAACCTGGACGCCACCGACGAGGAGTGCATCGCGGCGGCCAAGCTCGCGGGCGCGGATGACTTTATCACCCGCCTGCCCGACGGCTACGACACCATGCTCACCGGCAACGGCGCGCAGCTGTCGCAGGGCCAGCGTCAGCTGATTTCGATCGCACGCGCCGCCGTCGCCGATCCGCCGGCAATGATTCTGGACGAGGCCACGTCGAGCATTGACACCCGCACCGAGGCTATCGTGCAGGCCGGCATGGACAAGCTCATGGAGGGCCGCACGACATTTGTCATCGCGCACCGCCTGTCCACCGTGCGCAACTCCGACGCGATCATCTGCCTGGACCACGGCCGCATCATCGAGCGCGGCAACCACGACGAGCTGATCGCCAAGCGCGGGTATTACTACCAGCTCTATACCGGAGCGTTTGAGCTGGAGTAGTTCGGCCCGCCGAGATGGCCGATTTGCTGCTCATTCGTCGGGCATGACCCTAAGGTCAATGCCCTCCTCTTTCGGGGCAAATCGACTCATCTCAACGACCCAAACACAATGCGCCGCAACGAATAAAGCCTCCGCAGCCACACGAGCTGCGGAGGCTTTTCTATGCCCTTTGTTACAAGCTTACCGTTCCTCGCGTTGCAGCCCGGCTGCCTCAGCTGTCTTTACGCGGTTCTTGTCGATGTACATGTTTTTGTCGGCCTGGGAAAAGAGCTCGCGCATCGTAGGCGGTTCGTCAAAATCACTGGAAAGCGCGTAGCCCACCGCATAGCTGATAGGCATGTCGGGGTGAGCCTCGGAATACTCGTTCACGTTCGCACGAACCCGAGCGAGACAGGACTCCACGGCAGCTCGATCGGCATCCCGCAGCACCGCGATAAACTCATCGCCACCGTCGCGGCCCACAAAGCAGGTCTCGGACGCCACGCACCCCAGCTGCTGGGCAAAAGAACGGATGTATTCGTCGCCCTTCTCGTGGCCGAAGTTGTTATTGACCGTATGCAGATTGTTAAGGTCGAAGACGCACACCGCAACGGGCGCCTCCGCGGAGACAGGCCGCTCCTGCCCCAAGATCTCCTCGCACTTGTTCTTGTTGGGCAGTCCCGTGGCTTCGTCGAGATAGACTTTGCTCTGCAGCTCGCGGTTGAGCGCGGCAGTGCGCACCGCGCGAACAAGTTCGACCGCAAAGGTCGCCACCAAGCCCACGATGTCGATGATCACCAAGCCCTCGAGATAGTTGAGCGCCGACGCCTTCTCCTGAGAGTAGTCCTCTGCGAGTCGCGTAGCATCGTCGCAAATGCCAAAGAACTCCTCGCTCATGGAGATGATGTCGGTGCTCTCGTAGCCGACTTCGCGCACGCGGCTAATCTCGGCGCAAAGCTCATCATAATAATTTGCAAGCTCGGTCATCTTTGCCTGATACTCATCGTCGTCGAGACGGACGAGGTTGAGGTCGTCACTTCCGTAACGCAAACCGTTGATGTATGAATCCACGGCTTTGAGCAGGTCATCTTGAGGCTGGCCCGCGTCCTCGAGCTTAACGATTCGCTGCGTGGTACCGCGCACCAGACCGGCGTAGTTGACCACGCGCGCCGTGCCCTGGATATCGGAGACGAGCAGCATAACATTAATGAAGAAGAAGATGAGAACTGCCGTGAGCACCATCATGAGCAGGCGCATCGCCCGACTGGCTTTCTTGGCGACAGAAGCATTCACAAGTTCACTCCTCAAATGACAAAAGTGCAGGTAACACACAGTGTGCTGAAATTCACGTGAGGTCAACTCTACCAGATGATTTTTCTAGGACGGGGATTAAAGAATCATCGACACGATAGCTATTTGAGAAGTTGTGCCATAGCGTTGACGAATTTTTGGACTTGGAGGGTGGGCTCGAGCGGGTAGTGCAGAAAGACCGGCACCTCGCGGCCGCACAGGAACGGCACGCCCACAAAGGCTGGGTGCACCCCCGACCACGCTCCGCAGGTGAGCACCGCGTCGCCCTTTTCCTCCGCCTCGTTAAAGAGCGCAAAGTCAAAGCTGTCCACGTCGATCACGTCAACGCCGCCGTCGGCCAGAAGGTCGATGCGCAGACTGTCCATGGCGTCGTTGCCGTGACGGAGCACGCGCAGGCGCATGCCCTCTAAGTCGGCAACCGTGATGCGCGTCTTGCGCGCCAGCGGGCTCGTACGCGGCAGGTCGATATAAAACGGCACGTTAACGATGCGGAGCTTTTGGCAGGCATCACCCCAGCGTGGGGTCGAAAAACTCGACTGCACTACATCCACCTCGCGACCAAGGCTGCGCATGACGGATTCGCGCTCGTCATAGAGGTCGCTTACCGGCACGATCTCAAATCGCAGCGACGGTTCCAGATCGTGAATGTCCGACCACATCGACAGCGTTTGGCGCCCCGGGCACATCATCGACACGCCCAGACGCACGGCACCGCCATCGCCCGCCGCGCGTCTGGCACGGCGCAGCGCGTCCTCGGACTGCCGCATGATCGAGCGCGCGTCGTCCACCAGCAGGGCGCCGGCCGGCGTCACTTTAACGCCCGAGTGCGAGCGTTCGAACAGCATGATGCCAAACTCGGCCTCAAATCCCGACACCTGTTTGACGAGCGCCGGAGTCGACACGCGCAATTTTGCCGCCGCCCGTGAGAAGCTTCCCAGCTCCGCGGCGGCCGATATGGCCTCGAGTCGTCGATCGTACACGTCAATCTCCTGTTTCCAGACGCATGGCAATGAACTACCGAAGGGGGTCGTTTTGGCAGGTCACGCGCTCAATTGAGAAAAAACTGCATCGCACGGTGTAAACCTACAGTTAACGCCATTCTAACAAATATGCAATTCACCTGCGCAAATGCAAAGCATACGATAACCAGCGAAAACCACGTGGGTCGATTAATGGGAGCGACCCACCGGGAGGCACAAGAAGGGAAGTTCCTATGAGCAATTGGCTTAAGCTCGAGGGCGATGTCTGCGCCGTGACTGGCGCGCTCGGCGGTATGGGCGTCGAGATTTGCCGCGAGTTCGCCCGCAACGGCGCCAACGTCGTCCTGCTCGACCTGGACGAAGAGAAGGTCAAGGCCGCTGCCGCCGACCTCGCCGCTGAGTTTGGCATCCATGCCGAGGGTTACAAGATGAACGCCACCGACGAGGCCGAGGTTCAGGCTGCCGTCGACGCCACCATCGCCGACTTCGGCCGCGTCGACGTTCTCGTCAACACCGCCGGCATCCTGCGCTTCGCCGCCATGGAGGACCTGCCGCTGAGCGACTGGGAGCAGGTGCTCAACGTCAACCTCACCGGCTACTTCATCACCTCGCAGCGTTTTGGTCGCGAGATGATCAAGGCCGGCCAGGGCCGCCTGGTGCACATCTCGACCGTCGCCAGCCACTCCCCCGAGACGTTCTCGGGCGTGTACAGCTCCACCAAGGCGGGCGTCAACATGATGTCCAAGATGCTCGCCGCCGAGTGGGGCCCCTACGGCGTCCGCTCCAACTGCGTCGAGCCCTGCTTCGTTAAGACCCCGATGTCGGCCAACTTCTACGCCGACCCCGAGGTCGAAAAGAGCCGCAGCCGCCTGATCGCCACGCGCCGCATCGGCGAGGTCAGCGATATCGCCAACGCCGTCATGTTCCTGGCGTCCAAGCGCTCGGACTTTACCACCGGCGACGCCATCAAGGTCGACGGCGGCTTCTCCAACATGATGGGCGACCTCACCGCCAAACCCGGCGGCCGTCGCGCCTATGCCGACAACTACCTTAAGAACAAGGGTGTCGAGCTCTGGTCCGATGAGTCCGGCGTCGCCAAGCCGACTGACCAGTAAACCAACCTAACAGGGAGGCCCGCGGACACGCCCGCTCCTCCCCCGTATCGATTAGAAAGAGTCCAATGGCTTCCACCAACTCCAACAAGGGTCGCGCCGTCGTGCTTTCCGCCGCGTGCGTCACCATGTTCTTCATCAGCTCCATCGCGCTGTATTCCGTCGTGAGCAAGAACCTGCTCGCCGTCTACCCCGAGTGGTCCAGCGCCCTTACCTGGGCGTTCCCGGTCTTTCAGACCATCATGGCCGTGACGGGCATCTTCGCCGGCCGTATCTCCGATAAGATCGGCCCGCGCAACGTCGTGATCGCCGCCGCTGTGTGCTACGGCCTGGGCTGGTTTATGTCCGGCACCGTCACCGAGCCGTGGCAGTTCTACCTGTGGTTCTCGCTCGTCGCCGCCATCGGCAACGGCCTGGGCTACAACCCGGCACTCACCACCGGCCAAAAGTGGTTCATCGACAAAAAGGGCCTTGCCTCCGGCATCACCCTGGCCGCTTCGACCGCCGGCCCCGCCGTGCTGTCCCCGGTGCTCGCCTCGCTGCTCATCCCAAGCCTGGGAATCTTTGGCGCCCTTAAGGCGCTCGGCGTCATCTTCTTTGTGATGATCGCCGCCTCCGCCCTGTTCCTGAAGGCCCCCGAGGCCGGTTGGCTGCCCGAGGGCTTCGAGGCCCCCAAGGGCGGCGCGCACGCCGGCACCTTCGGCGACCTCACCCCGGGCGAAATGGTCAAGACCCCGCGCTTCTGGGTTCTCATCATCACCTTCGCCTTTGCCGCCACCGCCGGCACGCTGCTCGTCGGCAAGGTTGCCTCCATCGCCGCCGTCCAGCTCTTCGCCGACCCCACGAGCGCCGCGGCCGTCGCCCTCGGCGGTGTGGTGGTCTCCGTCAACACCTGCGCCAACCTGGTTGGCCGTCTGTCCTTTGGCCAGATCATCGACAAGCTCGGCGCCTATAAGTCGCTGCTCATCAGCCTTGTCGTGACCATCATCGCGCTCGTCATCATGTCGATGAGCTTTACGCAGAGCATGTTCTTTGTGGCGCTCGCCCTGCTCGGCTTTAGCTTTGGCGCTCTGCTCGTCATCTACCCGCCGCTCACCGGTGGCGCCTTTGGCACCAGCAACATCGGCGTCAACTACGGCATCATGTTTTTGGGCTACGCCGCTTCCACCTGGATCAGCCAGCCCATCACCGCCGTGCTGTATCACGCCGAGGCCGGCAGCGCCGCCTACCAGCAGTCCTTCTACGGCGCCATTGTGATCGCCGCCATCGCCGTCGTGCTCACCGTCTACATGATGGTCTCCGACAGCAAGAAGAAGTCCGCCTAGTTTTACCGATGCGACGAAGGGACAGCCCCTTTGTCGCATCCCACCGGTCACCAGTATTAAGGAGTCGAAATGTCTGAGCTCAACCCCGTCCGCATTGCCGTTATCGGCGCCGGCGCCATGGGCCGCAACCACATCCGCTTTGTCACCGAGGAGCCCGAGGCCGAGCTCGTCGCCATCGCCGACGCCTTTGAGGGCGCCCGCGCCACGGCCGAGGCCGCCGGCGTGCCGTTTTACACCGATCCCGCCCAGATGATGGACGAGGTCAAGCCCGAGGCCGTCATCATCGCCACCCCCAACGACCTGCACCTGGGCGTTGCCCGCGAGGCCGTAAAGCGCAACATCGTGCCGCTGGTCGAAAAGCCGATCTCCAACGATCTCGAGGATGCCCAGGCCTTCGCCGCCGAGGCCGAGACCGCCGGCGTGCCCGTGCTCGTGGGTCAGCACCGTCGCCACAACCCCTTCGTCAACAAGGCCAAGGAAATCATCGAGTCCGGCGAGCTGGGCAAGCTCACCGTGTCGAGCTTCCACTACATGATCTATAAGAATGACGAGTATTTCGATGTCGAGTGGCGCCGCAAGAAGGGTGCCGGCCCGATCCTAGTCAACCTGGTGCACGACGTCGACCTGCTCCGCTACCTGCTGGGCGAGCCCGTTGCCGTCCAGGGTATGCAGTCCAGCGCCGCCCGCGGTTTTGAGACCGAGGACTCCGCCGTGGTCAACGTCCGTTTTGCCGACGGCGCGCTCGCGAGCATGACCATCTCTGACGCCACCGCCAGCCCCTGGAACTGGGAGGCGACCGCTCGCGAGGATCCGCAGTACCGCCCCTTCGACGCCGACGCCTACTTTATCGGCGGCACCAAGGGCGCCCTTTCGCTGCCCCGCCTGCACCAGTTCTCCTACGACGGCGCCTCTAACTGGCACAAGCCGCTGCAGATGGAGATTCCGGCCGTCGACCCGGCACTGCCGCACAAGATGCAGCTCAAGCACTTTGTGAAGGTTGTCCGCCGCGAGGTCGAGCCCGTCGTGACCCCCGCCGATAACGTCAAGACGCTCACGCTTCTCAACGCCATCAAGGAGGCCGCCGAGACCGGCCAGCTCGTCGAGCTGTAACGCCTTAAGAGCGGGTCGCGGCAAACTCCCCGCCGAGCGCCTTGGCCCGCCGCCAACAAGCCCCTCTTCTTTGCCCCGCGAGCAGCCTCCTGCCCGCGGGGCATTTTGCTACCTTGCCGACGATTATTCTGGAACGAGGCTATTTTGCGCCTCAGCTTGGTTCGTTCGTCACGAAATGGGCCTATCTACTACGTTTAACCGATCACCCTCAAGCATGCCGAATTTCGCGAGATAAAAACCGCAGGTAAACGGCTTGCCGACTTTCGGAAAACCCAGGTATGGTCAGCCCCTACGGGTAAAACGTAGTAGATAGGCCGCTTTCGTGGCTCCGCACCAAAACAGTCTTTTTTGGGTGAAGTGGCGGGTGGTATCCTTGGTAGCCCTGTGCTGCAAACGCACCTTAAACGCAAGGAGTCCCATGGATCTTATCGCCCAGCTCGCCCGCGAGCTCAACCTTAAGGCCGCCAACATCGAGGCAGCCGTCAAGCTCATCGACGAGGGCAACACCATCCCCTTTATCTCGCGCTACCGCAAGGAAGCCACGGGCGGCATGGACGACGTCGCCCTGCGCGCCCTCGACGAGCGCCTGTCTTACCTGCGCAATCTTGAGCAGCGCAAAGAGGACGTCATCCTGCTCATCGACGCCCAGGGCAAACTCACGCCCGAGCTCGAGCAGCAGATTCGCGAGGCCACGCAGCTCCAGCGTGTCGAGGACCTCTACAAGCCCTACCGCAAAAAGCGCATGACCCGCGCACAGAAGGCCCGCGAGGCAGGCCTGGAGCCGCTCGCCAACATGATCATCATGCAGGCATCTGCCAAAGGCAGTGCGCTCGATGCTGCCGCGGCCTACGTCAACGAGGACGCCGGCTTCGACACGCCCGAGAAGGCGCTCGCCGGCGCGGCGGACATCGTGGCCGAGACGGTGGCCGAAGACCCCGAGAACGTCGCCGACCTGCGCGCCTTTACGCAAAACACCGCCGACATCATCGTCGAGGCCACCGACCCCGCCGAAAAGACTCCCTACGAGCCCTACTACAGCTATGATGAGCCGCTGCGCCGTATACCCAACCACCGCGTGCTGGCTATCGACCGCGGTGAGCGCGAGGGCAAACTCCGCGTGCGCGTGAACGTCGACGGCGCTGCCGCCACAGCGCGCCTCAGCAGCCGTTGGCCCCGCCGCCAGGGCGTCTTCGCGCCCGTCTTCGATGCCGCCATCGCCGACGGTTACAAGCGCCTCATGGCCCCCTCGCTGGAGCGCGAGGCCCGCGCCAAACTCACCGTTCGCGCCCAGACCGAGGCCATCAACGTCTTTGCCAAGAATCTCGAGGGCCTGCTCTCGGCACGCCCCGTGCGCGGCGCCCGCGTGCTCGCGCTCGATCCGGGCTACCGCACCGGCTGCAAGGTCGCCGTCATGGACGAGACCGGCAAGCTGCTCGACCACGGCGTGGTCTATCCCACCAAGCCGCGCCACGACGTCGCCGGCACCAAGCGCGAGCTCGCCCGCCTCGTCAAAAAGGACGGCGTCAACACCATCGTCATCGGCAACGGCACCGCCAGCCGCGAGACCGAAGAAGTCGTCTCGGAGTTCATTGCCGAGCAGGCGCCTGAGCTGCGATACACCATCGTCAACGAGGCCGGCACATCGGTGTACTCGGCCTCCGAGCTCGCCAGTCAGGAATACCCCGATCTGGACGTCACCGTGCGTGGCGCCATGAGCCTGGGCCGTCGCCTGCAAGACCCGCTGGCAGAGCTCGTCAAGATTCCGCCCCAGTCTATCGGCGTGGGCCAGTACCAGCACGACCTTGACCAGGCCGAGCTCTCGCGCACTCTGGGCCACGTGGTGGAGGACGTCGTCAACCGCGTGGGCGTCGACGTAAACACCGCGAGCGCAAGTCTGCTGGGATACGTATCGGGCATCACGCCGAGCGTGGCCAAAAACATCGTGGCCTACCGCGAGGAAAACGGCGCCTTTACCGATCGCCGCCAGCTCAAGAAGGTCCCCAAGCTGGGACCCAAGGCATACCTCAACGCCGCGGGTTTCCTGCGCATCAGCGGCGGCAAGAACCCGCTTGACGCGACAAGCGTCCACCCCGAGAGCTACGAGGTAGCCACGGCCGTCCTGGAGCGCGCCGGCGTTGCGGCAAGCGAGCTCAGCCGCGGCGGCGTGCCCGATATCGAGCGCCGTCTGGGCAGCATCTCGGCGCTGGCAAGCGACCTGGACTGCGGCACCCTGACGCTCATCGACATCGTCAACGAGCTCAAGAAGCCCGGTCGCGACCCGCGCGACGACGCGCCCGAGGTGGTCTTTAGCCGCTCGGCACTTTCCATCGACGACCTGGAGCCCGGCATGGAGCTCAAGGGGACGGTGCGCAACGTTGTGGACTTTGGCGCCTTCGTCGACGTGGGCGTGCACCAGGACGGCCTCGTGCACATCTCCAAACTGGCCAACCGCTTTGTCAAGCACCCGAGCGACGTGGTGCGCGTCGGTGACACGGTCAAGGTGTGGGTTGAAAAGGTCGATCGCGACCGCAAGAAGATCTCCCTCACCATGGTGCAGGGGAAGTAAACCGCCAAAGCAGGGGTACCCCCTGCAGCGACGTGTAAAATCGCGAGTATTCTGCAAATTCCGCCGTTCCGGATGCCCCTCAGAGGCGAAAAAGCAAAAACAGCCCCCGTTTTAGCGTCGTCAGAGCCAAAACGGGGGCCGTTCCATGCTTCGGTTAACTGATAAAGACCTTTACCTTGCTGAATACTCTCAATTTTGCACGGCGCAGGCGGGGGTACCTTTGCCCACGGCAGGATATAGAAGCCAAGCGCCAACTTGCTGGCAAGCTCGTGTCGGCAGTTCCGGCCTTTCCTTTGCCTAGCGCGACCCTCGCGAAGCGCGTGAGCGATAGGGAAAGGAAAGGCCGGGGCGAGCAGCCCGCGGCGTAGCCAGTGTTCGCGTTACGGCAGAATATGGAAGCCCAAAGCGGCGATATCCTTGGCAAAGCCGCGGACGGTGTCGAGCGAGACCTCGTACGGGTCGCGGCCGATGTTCTTGCGCTTGGCCAGGATGCTGTTGGGCACCGTGATGATCTGGCAACCACAGGCCTCGGCCTGGTAAATGTTGATGAGCTCGCGCGTGGACGCCCACAGGACCTCACAGTTGGGCTTGGCGGCGGCCTTCTTGACCGACTCCGTCATAAACGGAATGGGGTCGACGCCGGTATCGGCGATACGGCCGGCAAAGAGCGAGATGATGGACGGCGTCTCGGCGTCAACGGCTTCGACCATCTCATCGACCTGCGTAGGCGTAAAGATGGTAGTGACGTTGACCTTGATGCCGTCGGCGGAAAGCTTGCGGACCAGCTCGGCGGTGGACTCGCCCTTGGTGGTCACGCACGGAATTTTGACGTAGACGTTCTCGGCCCAGGTAGCGATCTCGCGGGCCTCGACCTCCATGGTCTCGACGTCGTCGGCAAAGACCTCAAACGAGACGGACACATCGGTGATGTGAGCCAGGACCTCTTTGGCAAACGCGCGGTAATCCATCACGCCGCCCTTCTTCATAAGGGACGGGTTGGTCGTGAAACCCTGAACGTTGCCGTTCTCGTACATGTCGAGCATGCCTTCGAGGTTTGCACCGTCAGCGAACACCTTGATTGCCATCTGCCTGATTCCTTTCGTTAGCATACGGCCGATAAACTGCTAAACACTTTACCTACGTTTATCAAAGCGTGAGCTGCGGTTTTTTATCTTCTCGGCGAACGGTATAAACACCTCAGTGTTTGGATTGATAAATCGATTGAGCATGCAAAAGCAAAGAGTCGCAGTTTGAGCAAACGTCAGAACGCGGGATTCATTAGATGAGGCCGAAATGCTGCATCGCTGTGACGGTGCCGTCGTGTGCGACGTCGTCGGTCACGTAGTCGGCGACCGCCTTGACCTCAGGCATGGCGTTGCCCATGGCGACAGCCGTCTCGACCGCAGCGAGCATGCCCAGGTCGTTACCCGAATCGCCGAAGCCAAAGGTGCGCGCGTTGCCGGTGCGACCCAGGTATTCCAGCGCTCGCGCCACGCCTACGCCCTTGTCAATGCCCTTGGGGCTCAGCTCGCGATTCTGACCACCGGTGTTGCACAGCTCAAACTCGCGATCGATAAAGCCATCATCGTTGGCTACGCGAGCCAGGTCGCTCGCGACGATGCCTACCTTGCCCACGCGCAGACGGCCGTCGACGCGCATTTCCTCGGTGCTGTGCACCACAGAAGTGCCGATCAGAGACGACTGCTCAACACCCGCGGGTTCCAGGGCAAAAGTAGCCACGTTGGTCTCGAAAAAGGCTTCAATCCCTGCCGCGGCCATACGGCGTGCAAGCTCCTCAACAATGTCTTCGTCAAAGCAGTCCTCATACACCACGCGACCCTCGACCTCGAGCGTGGCGCCCGCCATGGCAACGACGCCCGCGGGGTCGAGCGCACGCAAGCTATCGGCGATGAGCCACAGGGGGCGACCCGTGCAGATAAACGCCTTGTGTCCCGCGTCGCGCAGACGATGAAACGCCTCGACGACCGCCTGCGAGGGGCGAACCGCCGAAAAGTCCTTGTCGGTCATGTTGTCGGGATCGAACGACGTCAGCGTGCCGTCCACGTCAAAAAAGAGCACAGCGGGTTCGGGACACGCATCAATCATATGGGTTCCTTTCGAGGATAAGGGCAAACGAAGCATCCATCATATAATGGAGCGACGCAACCAGAGAGGTCACCCATGGAATTTTACGCAAGCTGCCCCGAAGGCTTTGAGTCCGCACTCGCCGATGAGCTTAAACGCCTCGGGCTTTCGCATGTTCGCCGGCTGAAGGGCCGCGCCACGTTTGAGGGCGAGCTCGAAGAAGGCTACCGCGCCTGTCTGTGGTCGCGCCTAGCGAGCCGCGTGTTTGCGGTGCTCGGGCGCTTTGAGGCGCAGGATGCCGACGAGCTGTACGATAGCGTTTACGACATCGCCTGGGAGAACATCGTCCGCCCCGGCGCCACCATTGCCATCACCGCCCGCGGCGTGACCGAGCAGCTGCGCAACACGCGCTTCTCGGCCCTGCGCGCCAAGGACGCGCTGTGCGACCGTCTGGCCGAGACCACGGGCCGTCGCGCCGATGTCGACGCTGCCGATCCCGACGTTCACCTGTTGCTTTCGCTGCGCCAGCGCCGCGCGAGCATCAGCCTGGACCTTTCGGGCGACCCACTGTTCAAGCGCCTGCCGCCCGCGGCGACCCGTACCGGCGAGGGTGCGCACGTGTTGCGCCCCGACTACGCCGCCCTGGTGCTGGCGCAGGTCGGCTGGACCGCACTGTGCGAGCGCGAGTTGACGGCCGACGATTACGAGAATGAAGCCCTTCCCACGCTAATCGATGCCTCGTGCGCCGGCGGCGGCCTGTTGCTGGAAGCCGTGAACATTCTGACCGACCGCGCCCCGGGCGCCGCACGCGAGCGCTGGGGCTTTGAGGGCTGGCAGCTACACGACGCCGCTCTGTGGGAGCAGCTGCTTGCCGAGGCGCGCGAGCGCCAGGCGGCAGCGCGCAAGCGCCAGGCGCGCATCGTGGCCATGGACATTGACCCCACCGCCCGCAAGACCGCCGAGCGCATGGTTAAGTGTGCCGGCTACAAGCGCTTTGTCGATTTTTGCGCCGCCAAGTCCGCCACCGTGCTGGACCACGCAGGTGCCGTTGCCGGTGCCGCCCTGGTCGCGGACACGACCGAGACCCCGCTTTCGCTCATGCACGACGCCATGACGCTGATCGGCGAACTGCGCCGCGCGCCTGAGCTCACCGCCGCGCCGGTCGCCGCGCTCACCCGCGACGGATTGCTGGCCCGCGCGCTCCACGCCGAGCCCGAGCACTCGATCGCCGTCATGCCCAATAACGAGGAGGCGGCTATTGAGGTTTGGCCCTCGCTCGACCACGCCGCCGCAGCATTCGAAGCTGCGACCAGTGCGGATGTCGAGGCCGAGGTTGCGGATGCCGACGAAGTCAACGATGAAGCCGCCGCTTCCGCCATGCCCGCGCCTGCCGCCATGCTCGACTTGGGCGACGGCAAGCCGCTGCCCGTGCTCATCCCGGAGTCCGAGCAGTTCGCCAATCGCCTGCGCAAGAATGCCCGTCTGCGCCGCAAGTGGGCCAAGCGCGAGGGCGTGAGCTGCTACCGCGTCTACGATGCCGACCTACCCGACTACTCCGCCGCCATCGACCTGTACGAGGGCTGCCCGCAGACGCCGGGGCGTTGGCTCGTCATCGCCGAATACGCCGCACCCAAGACCATCGATCCCGCGCTAGCCCAGGCCCGCATGCTCGACATCTTGGCCATCGCGCCGCGTATCCTTGGTGTTCCGGCCGAGCATGTGCACGCCAAGGCCCGCATGCGTTCGCGCGGCGGCTCGCAGTACGGTAAGCAGGGCGCCGGCAAGGGCGGCTCGGGCGAGCGCGCCAACATCGCGCGCCGTCGTCTGCCGCTCATCGAAGAGGGCGGACTCACCTTTGCCGTCAACTTTGACGATTATCTGGATGTGGGAATCTTCCTGGACCACCGCGTCACCCGCAACCTGGTGCGCGAGCACGCCAAACAGGCGCGCCGCTTCCTCAACCTGTTCGCCTACACCGGTACCGCCACCTGCTATGCGGCAGACGGCGGCGTCGAGGAAACTGTGACGGTCGACCTTTCCAACACCTACCTGGACTGGGCCGAGCGCAACATGCGCCAGAACGGCTTTGTGGGTCCGCAGCATCACTTTGTGCGCGACGACGTGCTTGCCTGGATTCGCGACCAGCGCCAGACGCGCAACCGCTGGGACCTGATCTTTGTCGACCCACCCACGTTTTCGAACTCGTCCAAGATGGGCCGCCGCACCTGGGACGTCCAGCGCGACCATGTTGAGCTTTTGGCCGGCGTATCGCGCCTGCTCGCACAGGGCGGACATGCCATCTTTAGCTGCAACCTGCGCGGCTTCCGTCCCGAGACGCGCAAGCTCGCGCGTGCGGGCGTGGTGCTGGAGGACATTACGGCACAGACCATCCCCGAGGACTTCGCGCGCAACCAGAAGGTGCACCATTGCTATATCGTGCGCCGCCTGCCCATCGAGGACGCCATGGCAGAGGTCGGCTTTAGCGCCGAGGAGATTGCCGAGCGCGTCGAGGAACTGCGTAACCCCGAGGCCCGCAAGCCCCGTGCGGCAGTGCCCGCGCACGCGCAGGCCGGCAACGGCAAGTCGAACTTTGCCGGCAAACCCTCTCCTGCCGGCAAGCCCAAAAAGAAGAAGTTCTACGCCAGCAAGCCCAAGGGCAAATAGACAAAGTTGCGGTGGAATAGTTCCTAAAAGCCTGGTAAAGGCCCAAACAGGAACTATTTCACCGCAACTCATATTGGGATGGCGGATGCCGACCTATCCCTGGATGACCAATCGGTAACCAATACCCACGTGCGTCTGGATATAGCGCGGATGCGCGGGGTCGGACTCAATCTTCTTGCGCAGCGTGCCCATAAAGACGCGCAGGCTCGCCAGGTCGCTCTTGGTTGCCGTGCCCCAAATCTCGTGCAGGATAAACTGGTGCGTCAGTACCTTGTCGGCGTTGTGCGCCAGCAGGCACAGGAGCTTATACTCGATCGGCGTCAGATGCAGCTCCTCGCCATCCATCGTGGCGATGCCGGCATCAAAATCGATATGCAGCTCACCGGTATCGAACGAGCCCTCGGAGACAACGCCACCCGTTTGTGCATACGAAAGGCGCCTGAGCGTCGTGCGAATGCGCGCGAGCAGCTCCTCGACCGAAAACGGCTTGGTCAGGTAGTCGTCGGCACCGGCATCGAGCGCGCGAATCTTGTCCGCGTCCTCGCTGCGCGCCGAGACCACGATGATCGGCATGCCCGACCATGCGCGCACCGACTCCACCACCTTGACGCCGTCCATATCGGGCAGGCCCAGATCGAGCAGCACAATGCTCGGCGCCTGCGACGAGGCGGCGGCGATGGCGGCATGGGCGGTCTCCACAGCCATATGGCGCAAGCCGTGCGCCTCGAGCGCGGCAACGATAAGGTTGCGGACGGCGGGGTCGTCCTCAACAACCAAGATGAGCGGTTTTACGGCAGAGTTCGGCACAGCGCTACTCCTTATCAAACGAAACGTCGGCGACGGGAAGCTCAATCGTAAAGACCGAGCCGTGCGGGTCCGCCGCGGCAACCTCTATGCTACCGCCATGCGCCAACGCAATGGAACGGCAGAGCGAAAGTCCCAGGCCCACGCTGCGGTGGCTGTCGGCCAAACCGTGGTTGGCGGTGTAGAACGACTCAAAGATCCGTTCGCGATCCTCGGGTGCGATACCCGGACCATCATCGGCCACCGAGCACGCCACGCGTCCATCGTCGACGCTAATCGAAATCACGATATGCGAGCCTGCGGGCGTATAGGTGATGGCATTGTTCACCAGATTGACCACCAGCTGCACCATCAGGCGTGCATCGACGTTGACGAGCGCCGGCTCATCGCACGCCACCACCTTAAGGTCGTGCTCGCGCACGGCAGGGTTCACGTGGCGCAGCGCCTCCTCGACGATATCGTCCATGAGCTCGAGCGTGGTCGACAGGCGCATACCGCCACCCTCGAGCTTGGTGATGGCGAGCAGATTCTCGACGGTGGCGTTGAGCCACAGCGCATCCGAGCGAATGGATAGAAGCAGGCCGCGGCGCGTCTGGGCGTCGAGCACGGCGGTGCCGGTCGAGCCCTGATCGAGCAGCACGTCGGCATTACCCGAAATACTGGTAAGCGGCGTGCGCAGATCGTGCGAAATGGAGCGCAGCAGGTTGGCGCGCAGCTGTTCGTTTTTGGCGAGCACCGCCGCCTCCTCGCGGGCCTCCATGGCGCGGGCGCGGTCGAGCGCCAGCTCGCCTTCGCTCACGATGGCATCGGCAAGTGTCCGCTCCTCATGCGTCAGCACGTCGGGCTCGGCAACGATAGCCAGCACGCCCACCACCGAGGCAGGGTCGCCCGAGCGCACGAAGCCGTCGCCCGTGCGAACCGTCAGGTAGATGCCATAAAACGCCGAGCCGCCATAGGTGGCATCGAGCGGCGTTCCCACATAGGCGGACGCCGAGAGCCGCGGCGGCATCTGCGGCGCCAGTTCATGCACCGGCGCGGCATCGCCCACGGCCGTGTATGTCGCACGCGGCAGCAGGTCATCGCCCTCGGCGTCGGCGCTGTACCACACGACCGGGCAGCCCGAAAGACGCGCCAGCTGCGTGGCCATGGCGTGAACGATCTGCTGCTGATCGGCACACCGCTGCAGCATACGGTTGGTCTCGAGCACCATATGCGTGCGGCGGTCGCTGGCGGCAGCCTGTGCCAGGGCGCGGCGCAGGGCCAACGCAATCGAGCTCGACACAAGCGAGACCACGAACATGATGAAGAACATGCCGGGATAGACGCGGTCGATAAGCGACAGCGAGTAGCGCGGGTCGACAAACAAGAAGTTGTAGAGCGCCACGGCGGCAGCCGAGCTCAGCAAGCAATACAGGCGACTCCAGGTAAAGAATGCGCACAGCTGAACGGCGAACACATAGACGATCATGATGCTCGGCGCGAGACCCGGATGGTCGAGCAGCGCGCCCACAATCGTCGCCGCGACCAGCAGCCCCACCGATACGCAGGCGTCATACAGAGGAGTGCGGCGCGTCAGCGTTGTGCGCCGCCACCAAAAGCTATCGGCAATATCGCCGTCCGTACGGACGTCCATCAGCGCCCCGCCCCTCTCTCAAAAACAAAAACCACCACAAAGGGACAGGCACCTTTGTGGTGGTTTCCCTTGTGGTGGTTCCAAGTGTAAAGCCTTCTACGACCGGCGGTCGCTAGACAAACAGCACGTGCGCGAGCAGCGCGCAAACGCACGCCGCGACAAGCACCGTCACCACGATCGAGATCACGCGGTCGGCCATATCCATGTTGGCACGATTCGTAAAGAACCGATCTTCGGCGGCATCGACGCGCGCCTCACGCACCAGCTCGGTCGCAAAATCGCAACCGTCAAGCACCTTTGCATCCATGGTTTCCTCTCAGGACTCAATCCCCGTCAATACAAGCCCGCCCGTTCGCAGACAAACCTCGAGCGTCGACTACGGCCGCTCGTTGGGGGCCAGGCGCTGCATCTTGTTCACGGCCTTGAACTTGGTGAACAGCGGCACGTACTCAAAGCTCACGTTGGAGTTCTCCAGGCCGTACCAGCGTGCAGGCGTGCCGGCGGCGCGACGAATGATGTACTTGAGCGTGATGGCCGTACGCTCGCTCGGCTCCACATCGCTTTCGGGCGCCAGAAGCTTACGAATCAGGACGAACTTGAACGTACCGATGTTACCCGGATCCTTGTAGACCGAGTAGTCATGCGTCTGCGGCGGCAGCTCGCCGGTGGCAGCCAGGTCCTGAACGACCTGACGCAGATAGGCATTGACGCGCTGGTTGATCTTGTAGCCCAGGTACAGATGCACGCGGAACACGTAGTCGGTGCCGAACGTCTCGACCGAATAGGCAAAGGTGTGCGGTTCGTCCATGGTCTCGACATTCACAAACCACCAGGCGCGAGCGCGCTTGGGATGCTTGTCCAGAATCGAGTAGACGATGTCGCGGTCGATGTAGTCGGTATGGGTGTCCTTGGTCAGGTACACGATGTTGTCGCTCAGGCGCTCGTAGCGATCGTCATCGCGCAGGCGCTTGAGCTGCGGCAGGTAGCTGCGCAGCGGCAGCAGCGTAAACTGGCGCTGCTCAACAGCCGTACCGTTGTACCAGCACACCATGATGCCCATGATGAGCGCGGCCATGAGGATGGTGAAATAGCCGCCGTGGAAGAACTTAGTGAGCGAGCTCACGAAGAAGAAGCCCTCGAGCAAAAGGAAGAAGGCCGCGAAGATCCACGGCGCGACCTTGAGCTTGCGCTCCTCGTGCAGGTAGAAGAAGAGCAGCAGCGTGGTGCACATCATAGTCAGCGTAATGGCAAGGCCGTAGGCGGCTTCCATATGCGCCGAGTTCTGGAACAGCAGCACCACGATGACGCAGCCGACAAGCATGACGTTGTTGACCATGGGGATGTAGAGCTGGCCCTTGGTCTCGGCAGGGTAGAAGACCTGCATGTGCGGCATGAGGTCCAGACGGCTGGCCTCGGACACCAGCGAAAATGCGCCGGTGATGAGCGCCTGCGAGGCAATGATGGCCGCGACGGTGGAAAGGCCGACGGCAAACGGGCGCAGGCCCGGGGCGAGCATCTGGTAGAACGGGTTGAGATCGGCAATGCCCATGAGCTCGGGGTTGGCAGCGTTGTTCATAAGCCAAGCGCCCTGGCCCATATAGGAAAGCAGCAGGCAGCACTTAACGAACGGCCAGGTGGCGTAAATGTTGCCGCGGCCCACATGGCCCATGTCGGAGTAGAGCGCCTCGGCACCGGTGGTGGCGAGGAAGCAGCTGCCCAGAATCATGATGCCCGCATGGTTGTTGGGGCTCAGCAAAAAGGCGATGCCGCGCACCGGGTTGAGGCACAGCAGCACGGCGGGGTGCTGGAGGACAAAGAACAGACCCGTACCGCCCAAGAACAGGAACCACAGCGTCATGATGGGGCCAAAGGCGTGACCGATCTTGGCCGTACCGATGCGCTGCACCAAGAAGAGCACGATGATGATGGCGAGCGTAATGGCGACGACGCGACCCTGGTCATCGCCCAGCACGGCATGGACCGCCGGGATGGTGCGCAGGCCCTCGATGGCCGTGGTAACGGTAACGGCCGGCGTCAGGATGCCGTCGGCGAGCAGCGCGGCGCCACCCAGCATGGCGGGGATGATAAGCCACTTGCCGCAGCGCTTGACCAGGCTGTACAGGGCAAAGATGCCGCCCTCACCATGGTTATCGGCGCGCAGCGAGATGAGCACATACTTGATGGTGGTCAGCAACGTGACCGTCCACACGACAAGGGAGAGCGCGCCGAGCACGAACTCCTCCGTGACGCTTCCGATGCCGCCGTTGCCGGCAACGAGCGCCTTGGTTACATACATGGGGCTGGTGCCGATATCGCCGTACACCACGCCTAGCGTGACGAGCATCGCCGAGATGCTCACAGGAATCGCAGCGTGCGAGGCTGCCTCCTTGGCCTTTTGTTCCATAAGCCGGTTTCCTCCCAACTTTAATGTTCGAAGGGATTATAGGTAATCGGCCCATGTTTTAATGCACTGTTTTCCCAGCTAGATAAAGATTTATACAGTCTTTAGGCTACCGCGGCGATATGGAATGCGGCAAAGGGACTATCCCCTTGTCACATTCGTCATTTTCCGAGCCAGTTTTTGAACCACCACTCCATGGAGCGGCTCATCTCAGCCATAAAGGGACTCGTGTGCTTGCGGGTGTAGATATCCACGACGCGCTCCCCCACCTCGCGGGCGTGCGGGCGAAACATCGCATCCATCTCGGCCACCTGCGCATCCATAGTCGCGGCATCCGCACGGCAGTAGCGCTCCTCGTGCACCAGGTTCACCACGGGGTGCGCGATTGCCGGGCGCTCCTTACGGGGCGTGCCGATGATGAGCATCGACAGCGGCATGGTATAGGGCGGCAGATCGAGCAGCGCGGCAACTTCCTCAGCGTTCTCGACGATATCACCGATATAGCAGCTCCCCAGCCCCAGGGCCTCGGCGGCAACCACGGCGTTTTGCGCGGCGATCACGGCATCCTGAGCCGCGATGGCAAAGTCGCCCAAACCCGGCGCGCGGCGGGGCGCCTTGCCCGTGCGCTCTACAAACTCGGGCTCAAAGCAGCCCACGTGCTCAAACAGATCGATCCACTTGGCATAGTCGACCACAAATATTAGTGCCCAGGGCGCCTTAGCGATCATGGGCTGGTGGTCGCACAGATCGGCCAGGCGGTCGAGCGCAGCCTGCTCGCGAATGCTTACGATGGAATACATCATCATGGCGCCCGCCGACGGCGCGCGACTCGCCGCATGCAAAATCGCCGCTCGCTGCTCGTCGGTCACCGCCACGGGACGGTCGTCGTCATCACGCGCGAAGGCACGCGTGGAGGAACGGTGCTCCAACGTGTCCAGCACCGCACTGCCCGTCGTCTCGACCGGATAGCCGCACGTATCCACAGCCTTGGTGCAAACCTGCTCGCTCATCGCCTCATCCTCGCTAATTCTTTAAGAAGCCTTTACGTTTCCGTGTAATTCCCGTCCATTATCGCGCACGTCGCCACTACATTGCGCCACACTGTCACACCCGCGCGTTATTATGGCTGGTTGTTGTGCGCAGCCCTCAAATGCAGCGCATATTTAGGTAACAATCGGGTAAACCCCCGCTTTCGTAGGTTTTAGTTTGTGAGGAGTCTCAGCATGTTCGCTGCCGCCATCTCGCTCGTCGGTCTTGCGGCGACCGTCTACCTTGTCTTGCGCGAGGCCAAGGCCATTCGCGCTCAGTCGGGCACCGTTGCCAAAAGCGCTCTTGGATGGAGCGTCGCCTTCGGCCTGTTCCAGGTCTTTTTGACTATTTGGGGCGCCGTGGGCCTCGTCGCTCAAAACGAGCCGCTCGCCTTTGTGATGCTCATCCTGACCAACGCCATCCTCACCGGCTGCGCTTGGGCCAGCATCGCACGCGACCGCATCGCCCCGCGCGTCTTTGCGTTCGCCGCGCCCGACGCCCCCGCCCCCACCGGCAAGCTCGCCCGCCTGCGCGGCGCCTTTGTGGGCAAACCGCTCGTCGCCGCTGTCTTGTGCCTGCTGCTTGCCGGCGTCTTTGCACTGCTGGGAATGGAAGTCTCGTCCAACCACGACTTTACCTGGGTCTACCCCCTGTGCATCCTGCTCGAGTGGGCCATCATCACCACGCTCATGGTCGGCCTGTTCTTCCTGTTCCAGCGCCACGGCGCAGCTCCCGCGGTCCTGGCCTTTGCCCTCTTTGTCCTGGGCATTGCCGAGTTCTTCGTTATCACGTTTAAATCCATGCCCATCCAGCCGGGCGACCTTTCGGCCATCTCCACCGCCGCCGCAGTCGCCGGCACCGGCTACACCTTCTCGATCTCGCTGTTCTGCGTGCTGTCCATGGGCTTTACCGCCATCGCCATGCTGCTATGCGAGTATGCCGGCCTGGTGGCACCGCACCGTCAGAAGGGCGCCGCCAACGCCAAGCGTATGCTGCTCACCAACCTGCTCGTCGCTGTGCTGTGCCTGGGCGGCGTGACCGCGCACGTCACGCTTATCGACTACTACAACACTCTCGGCATCACCGTCTACACCTGGCGTCCGCTCGAGAGCTACTGGCGCGAGGGCTACCTGCCTGCCTTTATTAGTGCGGCGCAGTCCATCAAGCCGCCCAAACCCGCCGACTACTCCGTCGACGATGCCAAGGCCACGCTCAAAAAGTACGCCAAAGCCTACGACAAGTCCGACGCCGCCAAGAGCGACGAGCGCGCCGCCGCCCAGGAGCAGTTCGACAGCGAGAAGCCCACGGTCATCGCCATCATGAACGAGACGTTCTCGGATCTGTCGATCTACCAGAACATGCGCGCCGGCTACGAGGGTCCGCAGTACTTTAAGAGCCTGTCCAACTGCCTCAGCCGCGGCAAGCTCTATGTGAGCGCCTACGGCGGCGGTACCGCCAATACCGAGTTTGAGTTTATGACCGGCAACTCCATGGCCAACCTGGGCTCGGGCGTGTACCCCTACACCATCTACAACATGGAGACGACCGGGAACCTGGCAGAGCAGTTCAAATCGCTCGGCTATTCCACCACGGCCATGCACCCCAACCACGCGACCAACTGGAACCGCGAGAACGTCTACAAGGACTTTGGCTTTGACCAGTTCCTGTCCATCAACGATTTCCAGGGCGCCGATACCCTGCGCGGCATGGTGACCGACCAGGCGACCTACGACAAGATTCTTGAGCTGCTCGACCAGAACGCCGATCCGCAGTTTATCTTCGATGTGACCATGCAGAACCACTCGGGCTACGACACGGGCCTGCTGCCGGTCGACAAGCAGATGCACCTGAACATCGACACGACCGACCTGGACGCCAAGACCGTCGAGGACGGCACGCTCTCCGATGTCGACGAGTATGTCTCGTGCATCGAGCAGTCCGACCAGGCGCTTCGCTACTTCCTCAACGCCTTGAGCAAGCTCGACCGCAAGGTGGTCGTGGTGTTCTGGGGCGACCACCAGCCGTTCTTCCCGTCCAAGTTCAACGATAAGTGGTTTACCGGCGAGGACGACGCCACGCATCAGGAGCGTCTGTGGCAGACCGACTACATCATCTGGGCCAACTACGACGTTGCCGGCTGCGACCAGACGAGCGAGGTCGACGACCTGTCCACCAACTACCTGTCCACCCAGCTTATGCAGCTGATCGGCGCCCCGCTTTCCGACTACCAGAAGGCGCACATGACGCTGCGCGAGTCGCTGCCCGCTATCAACTCGGTGGGCTACGAGGACGCCAGCCTGCGCTGGGCGCTTTCCTCCAACGTCACCGGTGACGACGCCGATGCCGCAGCCGCCACCAAGGCGCGCGAAGATTACGCCAAGATGCAGTACTACGAGATGTTCCGCGACGGCAAGAACGTGTACACCGAGCACTTCCAGACCGAGGCCAACGAGACCGACCCCAACCTGGCACCGGGTACGACCAAGATCAAGTAGCGACCAGCTGCGAGTTCATAACTGAAACGTCTGTCCGGGCGGAGACATATAAGGTTCCCTGCTCGGACAGTCCTGCGCAAGACGGGGGCCACATTAAGTGGCCCCCTTTGCGTGCGGAACTCGCGATGAACCTTACATACCTCCGCCCGGACAGACGCCTTGTTGTTGGGACACGGCTTGTCATAGGGGTATCCGCTGAACATATATAAGTTGAAGGCCACGTTATGTGGCCTTCTTTGTTTGCGGAAAGTGTGTCCCGGAATTCTTGTCTGGAATGGGATGCAGTTTCCGCTTGGGACCCGATTGGGAAAGTGTGTCCCACTATTCAGCTGGATTCCGGGATGTATTTTCCGGTTGAGGCTCGTTGGGAAAGTGCGTCCCACTTTGGGGGCTGATTCTGGGACGTGGTTTCCGGTTGGCTCTCATTGGGAAAGTTCATCCCATTTCTCGGCCTAATTATGGGACGCAGTTTCCGCTTGCGGAGTCTCCACTCAACAGAAAACCCGGGTGGCCTGTTTTTTTAGGTTGTCGATATGTTCGACTGGCTACTAGTGGGTCTTGCGGCGCTTGATCAGCATGATGAGGGCTATCACTACGAGCGTTGCTCCCGCTGCTGCTGCAGTGGCGACTAGGGCGAATGTTTGGTCGCCGGTGTTTGCGAGGTTCTTCGCTGTGGTCGTAGTCTTGACCTTGGTGTCGATCTTAGCTCCGTTGTCGGACTTGGGCTTGTCCGGGTTCGTCGGGGTCTCAGGAGTCTCGGGGTCCTTTGAGCCTTCGGAATCGGTTGGGCCGGCGGTGTTTACCAGCGTATGGTCCAGGAACTTCTTGGCGCCCGCACTTGCCTGTGAGAACAGGCGGCGCGTGCGGATCGGGGTGGCGTTCACCGTTGTGGGCGCCGTCTCCTCGGCCTCGATATTCACGAGCGTCGTGCCGGTGTCGAGGCCCACGTCGTTGTATCCCACGTGGCAGTAATACTGCGCACCGTCATCGTCTGCGGTCAGGTCAATCTCGAGCTTTGAGGCCGTTCCAGCCGCGAGGTTGCCATCGGCACCCACGAGCTTAAACTCTGTCTCGCCGCGGCCCTTGCGGTACCACATATAGGTCGGTGCCAGCCCTGTTTCGCTATCGTCGGCACCGAGTTGCTTCACATGGCCAATCGCCGAGAGCGTCAGGTGGCTTCCCGCCGCGCGCTCAACCGAAGAGTCGTATCCAAGATCCGACCCCTCCGCAGCATCCGCCGCAGGTCCGCTCACGGTCATCGTCATGCCATCGGGCATGGTCTTGACCGTGATGATTGCCGAGCGAATACCTGTTTCGGTCGTGGATCCGTTCTTAACGGCGGCGATGGCGAATCGATACTCCGTATTGGGCTGCAGCCCATCCCACTTGAGCGAGGTCTGCGTGTTGTCGGCAATCTTCCAGCTATTGACGACCGCATCCGCCGCATTGCTCTGCAGCATGCCCACGCCGTAGCTAAAGCCACTCTTGTTTGCGAGTACATCGTCCCAGCTAAACGTAACGCTGGTCGAATCGACGGCGTTTGCCGTAAAGCCCGTCACGGCCGGCGCGTCGGGCATCTCGACGTCCTTAACGTCATAGCCCACGATCCAGAACTGGTCGGTGTCCTTGGTGCCGAGCTTGTCGCCCGAGTCTGCCTCGAACTTGTCGACATCCACCGCGTTGACGCCCAGACGCCACACAAAACCGTACTTGCCCTGCGCGGCCTCGGGCAGGTTGTCGACGGTGCCGCCGTATTCGGTCGATTCACTCGAGGAGTTACCCGTAGTAAAGCCGGCGTTGGCACCAAAGCACAGGCCGCCAAACAACTCGTGCTTTGCGAGCTTCGCGCCCATGACAACGCTGCCGTTCAGCGTCAAGCCGAGCTCGAGCTCCTGCTCCTTGCCCTCCTCGACTTCGATGGTCTGCTCAATGCTCGCCCCCGACTGCGCGGCGGCGCCGTTAAACCCATCGTGCGTGTAGGCGCGCGTTACGCCAGGCTTGCCCAGGCCAAAGGAATCCCCAACGGGAGTCTCGCCGTTGAGCGTCGTTTGATAGGTTCCGGGTTCTCCCGACCGGTTGGTCAAAAAGTAGCTGAGCGGCGTCATATTGTGCTGTTTGGCAATGCGGTCATAGGCCTCGACATTAACGACCGAGGTCTGCGCGCCGAGCGACACGGGCGCCGCCATCACGCCCTTGCCACCAGTTTCCTCATTTTCGATCTCATACTCGTAATAGACCATCGGAATCGTGTAGAGCACGGCCTTGTCACCCTCGCCGGCATGCGACTCATAGCTTACGCTTGCGCTGACCGTGCGCTCGCTCCGGTAGTCATAGCATCCCTCGGCGGCAAAATCGACTGAAGCATTCATCGCGACCAGGGGCGGACCGGTCTGCACCTCGACGGCAACGCCCAACTCGGCGCCAATGGTATAGCCCTGGGATGTCCCCGTGCCCTTTTCCTCTCCGTATGACGTGCCGCCCAACACCAGATAGCCGTATGCCTGCTCCAGATCCTCAACATAGGGCGCATCCTGCAGCACGGCAAGCACGCGCGGGTTGGTATAGACCTTGTAGCGGTCCTTGTACGTAATCTTGACGCTGTCGTTGTCGACATCGGGCAGCGCGAGCGAGATAAATGTGCCATAGGTAGTGCCGCGACGGTTGCTCTCGCTAATCACCTGCTCCTCGCCGCGGCGCACCTTTCCGTTCTCGTCGAGCGAAAAATGCGAGGCGGTCATCCAATAGTAGTCATCGTTCTTGCGCAGGTCCTCGTCGCGGTGCTTGCCCACCACGGCGATAAAGCTCTCGTTATAGCGGTCCGAACCCGAGACGCTGCCCGCCTTGACGTCTCTGATCCACACCTGCTCTATACCCTTGTGGTCATGCTTGTTGCTGCTGTTGTATTGCTGACCGCTCATGCTCATGGTTCCGACCATGGACCCCAAGCCCTGAGCCCCGCTCTGTGCCGTGTTGCAGGCAAAGTCGCGGAACACATCGCCGCCCACGAGCACCTCGTCGGCCGCCAGCTGCTCGGACAGGCCGTCAAGGTTGGCAGTGGCAAGGGCAATAGGCGCCAAGGTGCACGGATAGCGCTTATCCTGAGCGCTATCCTTCCATGCGCTGTTGGGCACATGCATCAGCCCATAGGAGGCGAGGAGCCCGTCTCTGTATTCCTTGCAATCGGAAAGCTTGAACTCGCCAGACTCCGAGTCAAAATACGCGTAGCGGTACAGCGCGCCGTACAGCCCCTTGCTGCCGTCAGAAGCGCCGTAATCAAAAGCGCTGCGTTGCCAGTCATAGCCCGCAAGAATAAGGCCCGTGACGGTTTCACCCGTCTTCTTTCCTTCTTCATCGTAGGCGGCAAACGTGCCGAACGTCGCATTCGCAGCGACCATGGTCTTGCCGTTCGCGGAGAGGGAGATTGCGCCCGCGTCGCCCAGAGCATCGACATGGACGAGCGCACCCTTGGATGCATCCCACGAAAACAGCTCGCAATGCGTCGACTTATCAATATTCTTCTTGCCGTAGGGTGCCGAGACCACGATGGCGAGGTCATCGCAAAAATCGCGATCGAGGTCGCCGGCCGCTAGCGAAACGACAGGAGCTGACTGAAGCTGCGTCCAGGAGTCGTTCCCGCCCTTGTTGTGCGTGGTGTAGTCCGCGGCGTTACCGGCATCGATCTTGACGACGCTTTGCTTCCAGTTGCCGCCCTCCAAGTCATACATGTCGACTACAGCCTTGCGCACGCCGTTCTCGTCGACATAGCAGCCCGCGTAGACAAAAAGCTCGTCGACGCCGTCGCCATCGACATCGCCCGCCTCGACATCAAAGACGGCGTCGTGCTCTTGCAGGTAACCGGCATCCAGGTACTTAAAACGGCCTTCGTACATCATATTAGTGTTGACCGTCACCGGCAGGTGTGTGTCGAGAGTGCGCGTACGCCCGTTGCTAAACGAGTAGAGGACCAGCTCAACCTTTCCGGCGTATGACTTGCCGTCAATCGTCGTGGAGGAACTGTCGCCGTAGGCACGGAGCTCGGCAACGCGGCTCTTTTTGCCCGTGCTGGCGTCGCTGCAGAGCTCAACACTCGTGGCGTGAATGCCCGAGAAACCGTTGTTGTCGTTGGCGAGTACTGTTGAGGACTCATTGTTGCTTAGGTACGACCAGGTGCCGCCACCGTAGTCGCTATGCTTGTAGAGATCGCTGTTCGTATCGAAGTTGTTGACGTTTTGCCAGAACTTTGCGGCGCCCCACACACTTCCATAGCCATCGGTGAGTTTGCTGCTGCCGCCAATGTCACCGCGCTCGACGTTCTCGAGCTTGTCGCGCAGAGTGTAGCGATTGCCATGGCTACCGTTAGCTGCCATATAGACCTCGCTGCGCGTGGCAAACGTCGTGGGGGTATCAGTGGAATAGGGGCCAACGGTATCGGCCGGAATGTCCTCGCTCGTGCCCAGACCCAGGGCTTGATAATCCTGCTCGGTCATATCGGTGATTGCGGGCGCGTCTGCCGCCTGGGCAACCTGGGGCGTGGCCGTGAAGCAGGCGACGCTCGTGGCGATCAACGCAGCAAGCGCCGCCGTCCCAACAAGCGGGATTTTCGACAACCGACGAATGTGGGGGTATGGAACGTGCATGGGAGACCTCGCTTTACTCGAGTGGAGTCGGCTCATTTGCTCAAATGCTACGCCTGACACCCAAAATTCCGTGTCTCATTTTCGCCAACGGCGTGTCTCATTTTTGAGAATCCGAGATGCCGCGGAAATCTTATCCCAGCTCAAAGGCCATTTCTGGGATGTATTTTCCGTCGAGTGCCTCATCGGGAAACTGCATCCCATTTCAAGCGTCGATTCTGGGACGCACTTTCCCCTTAGACCCTCAACCGGAAACCGCATCCCACTTTGAGCGCAAATTCCGGGATGCATTTTCCGCTTGAGCCTCATTGGGAAACGGCGTCCCACTTTGAGGGCTGATTGTGGGATGCATTTTCCGGTTTTGCTCTCATTGGGAAAATGCATCCCGTTTCTTGACCGAATAATGGGACGCAATTTCCCGTTGGAGCGCCTTTGGGAAAGTGTGTCCCACTTCGACCGCCCAGAGTGGGATGCACTTTCCGCAAAGCACCTCAACGGGAAACTACGTCCCATTCCAAAGGCAAATTCCGGGACGCATTTTTCGAAAGCCTGCCCATCCGGAAAGCCCGTCCCACTTTGGACGCATCCGGGCACGGAACCATCGACCTATCAGGCCTCCCATCAATAAAGAGGCGTCCTCCCGGACGGCGGGGCACGAAGTTCATCGCGAGTTCCGCACGCAAAGAAGGCCACTTAATGTGGCCTTCGTCTTGCGCAGGACTGTAGAGCAGGGAACTTCGTGCCCCGACGCCCGGGAGGACGTTTCATTTAGAAAGATGGACCGACCGCCGTCAGCGATGGGAGCTACTCCCCCAGCACGGCCTTTTTGGCGGCTGCAGCCATGTTATCCAGATCTTCCTTGGTGGGGTGATCCTTTGCGGCAACCCAGTTGTCGAGCAGCATCTTAAATCGGGCGTTGTCGGGATCTTGCTCGAGCATGGCCTCGTAGCGCTGCTTGACCGCAGGGCCCATCTTGCCCTGGCACATCGCCCAGCCCGCAAGCTCGGCATCCACGGCCAAATTGGAAGTTACGCGGTCGATAATCTGCTGGTAATAGCTCTGGTCGGCGCCAAAGCCGCAGGTGCCAAACAGGAACACGCGCTTGCCGTGCAAGGCGGAGAGCAACGCCGCGACCGAAGGCGTGCACGCGCCCTTGTCGCACCAAAAACCGACGAGCACCGTGTCAGCCGCGCAGGCGCCCTGCGCCTCGAGCGCAACCTGATCTGCATCCGCATCGTCACTCAACGCCGCGGCATGGACAAACTCAACGCCCGCAGCCTGCAGAGCGCGCTTGATCGCACCCGAAACCATCCTGGTATTACCGCTCTTGCTGTTAACCACCAAAGAGCACGTCATAGTCACGTTGCCTCGTTTCCCCCAAAACTAAAGCCACTAATGCAATTTATTAGATGAATATCTTAGTACTAACGTGACAGATGTAAACCACCGTCTGTCGATTGATTAATTAGCCCCACGGGCTTGCTCACTGGGCAAACTGGCTGCGGTAGAGCTCGGCATAGAAACCGCCCGATGCCAGCAGCTCGTCATGCGTGCCCCGCTCAATAATCTGGCCGTCGCGCATAACCAGAATGCAGTCGGCATTGCGGATCGTCGACAGGCGATGCGCCACCACAAAACTTGTGCGGCCAGCCATGAGCTCGTCGAATGCCGCCTGCACCTGCAGCTCGGTGCGGGTATCGATGCTCGAGGTCGCCTCGTCCAGCAGCAAAATCGCCGGGTCGGTGAGCATGACGCGCGCGATGCACAGCAGCTGCTTTTGGCCCTGGCTAAACGTGCCGCCGTCCTCACCGATTACCGTATCGTAGCCGCCTGGTAGCTGCACGATAAACTTGTGCGCGTGCGCGCGCTTGGCGGCTTCGATGACCTGCTCGCGCGTGGCGTCGGGACAGCCGTAGGCGATATTATCCGCCACCGTGCCCTCGAACAGCCACGTATCCTGCAACACCATGCCAAAGGCACGGCGCAGGCTCGCGCGCGTGTAATCACGCGAAGACCGGCCATCGACCATGATGCGTCCGGCATCGATATCGTAAAACCGCAGCAGCAAATTGATGAGCGTTGTCTTGCCACAGCCCGTAGGACCGACCAGGGCAAAACGCATGCCGGGCTTAGCCTCGATGCAGATGTCCTGCAGCAGCTTGCGGTCGGGAACGTAGCTAAAGTCCACGTGTTCAAAGGTCACCTCGCCCTGCGGGGCGGCAAGCTCAACGGCATCTGGCGCATCGGGCTCCTGCTCGCGTGCATCGAGCAGCGCGAACATGCGGCGCGCCGAGGCGTACGCGGTCTGGATCTGCGTAATGACGTTGGTGACCTCGTTGAACGGCTTGGTGTACTGGTTAGCATAGGACAGGAAAATCTGCACGCCGCCCACCGTAAGCGCCGCGGGCACGCCCGTGATCACGCCCACGCAGCCGATCACAGCGACCACGGCATAGATGATGTTGTTAATAAAGCGCGTACCGGGGTTGGAGAGCGAACCCATAAACTGCGCGCGCTCACCCGCGGTGTAGAGCTCGGCATTGAGGGCAGCGAAGCGCGCTTGGGCGTTCGGGCCGTAGGCAAAGGCGTCGACAAGCTTCTGCTCGCCTACGTACTCCTCAATATGACCACCGAGCTGCCCTTGAATACGCTGCTGTGCCGTAAAGCTCTTGTTGGAGAGCTTGGCGATGGCGCCGGCTGCAAAAATGGAAAGCGGCGTGACGAGCACCACCACGAGCGTCATGGTCAGGTTGATGGAAAGCATAAACGCAAGCGTGCCCACGATGGTGATGACGCCGGTGAAAAGCTGGGTAAAGCCCTGCAGCAGACCGTCGCCCACCTGGTCGACATCGTTGACCACACGGCTCATGAGGTCGCCGTGGGCATGGCCGTCGATAAAGCTGAGCGGCATGCGGCTGAGCTTGTCGCTCGCCTCCACGCGCATGTCGCGCACCGTCTCGTAGGACAGGCGGTTGACGCAGTAGCCCTGCAGCCACTGGAAGGACGCTGCTCCCACCACGACGAGCGCGAGTTTGGTGACAAGCGGCAGTAGCGCGTCGAAGCCCACCTGCCCGGCGGCGACGATAAGGTCGATGCCCTCGCCGATGAGAATGGGCGTGTAGAGCTGCAAGATCACCGAGATGGCGGCGCTCACAAACGACGCCGTAAACGAGACGCGGTGCGGGCGAACATAGCCCAGCAGGCGGCGGGTCACCGCGCCCACGGGATAGCGCTCAGGGTCGCCGGGCTGGCGCGGACCGTCGCCCAGGTCGTTGAGGTTATCGTTACCGGACACGTTGGCCGTCATCGTGGCGACCGAACCGGAGGAAGTGTACGGATTCATTTAGCAGCCCTCCTTTGCGCAGACAGATGCAGGGGCGGTCTGGGCGCCTGGGGCGGGCGCGGGCGCCGCACTCCCCTGCTGGCCCTCGAGTTCCTCGCGGCGCAGCTGCGACTGGCAGATCTCTCGGTAGAGCTGGCAGCTTGCATACAGCTCGTCATGCGTGCCCAGGCCCGCAACCGAGCCGTGATCGAGCACGCAGATCATGTCGGCGTCGCGCACGGTCGAGACGCGCTGGCTTACGATCACCGTCGTGAGCGGCAGCCCGCCCTCGACGGCACCGCGCACGCTGCGCTCGCGGATGGCACGGCGAAGCGCCGCGTCGGTCTTAAAGTCGAGTGCCGAGGCGGAGTCGTCCATGATCAGAACCTGCGGCGAACCCACCAGGGCACGCGCGATAGTCAGGCGCTGACGCTGGCCACCGCTAAAGTTCTTGCCGCCCGCCTCGACCGGGGCGTCGAGCCCCTGCGGCTTGTTGCGCACGAACTCGCTCGCCTGCGCCATATCGAGCGCCGCCCAAAGATCCTCGTCGGTTGCCGCCTCGTCGCGCCAGGTCAGGTTGCTGCGGATAGTGCCGCTCACCAGCGACGCACGCTGCGGAACAGTCGCAACCACATGGCGCAGCTGGTCGAGCGGCCAAGCGCGCACGTCGGCACCCATCACGCACACGCTGCCGGTGCCCGCATCGTACAGGCGCGGGATAAGCGAGACGAGCATGGACTTGCCGCTGCCCGTGCCACCGATAATGCCGAGCGTTTTGCCCAGCGGCAGTTCCAGAGTCACATCGCTCACGGCATTTGCCGCGCCGGCGCCAAACGAGAAGCTCGCATGGTCAAAGCTCAGTGCGGGGACTGGAGCAGCACCACCCGCCAGTTCGCTCGGCTCGGGCAGCGCGACCGGCTGGTTGCCCTCGTCGGTGATGCTCGGCTCGCAGTTGAGCACCTCATTGATGCGCGACGCGCTGGCGCTCGCCTTGGTAAAGACCACGACCAGGTTGGCGACGTACACGATGGAGGTCAGGGTCTGCGTCATGTAGTTCACAAACGCCATGACCTGGCCCTGCGTGAGCTCGCCCACGTTGACCTGGATGCCGCCCACCCACAGGATGGCGCACACGCCCAGGTTCATCACCAAAAACGTGACGGGGTTGAGGATCGACGAGAGCTTGCCCACCGCGATCGCGACACGCGCCTGGTCATCGGCCGCCTGGGCAAAACGCTCGCGCTCGTGACCCTCGCGCACAAACGCCCGGACCACGCGGGCGCCCGAAAGCCCCTCGCGGCAAATAAGCGCGATGCGATCGAGCTTTGCCTGCAGCTGCTTGTAGTACGGGATGCAGTGCGCCATGACAAGCCAAAACACCAGGCCGATGGCGGGCGTGCAAATCAAAAAGATCATGCCGAGCTTAAGGTCGATGGCAAGGGCCGCGACCATGGAGCCCACCGCCAGGAAAGGCCAGCGGATGAGCATGCGCACGCCCAGCGCCACGGCGAGCTGCACCTGGTTGACGTCGTTGGTAATACGCGTAATGAGCGACGGCGTGCCAAAGCGATCGAGTTCGGCATAGCTCAGCTTGTTGATGTGCTGGTAGAGTGCGCCGCGAATGTCAGTACCCATGCCCTGCGAGGTGAGCGCCGCCATCTTCTGGCAAACAAGCGTAAACGAGATGCCGATTACAGCCATGGCGGCGAGCACCATGCCGTAGCGGACGACGGCACTCACGTCGTGCGCACCGATACCTTTATCGATCATCTGGGCAATCACCAGCGGCGTCAGCAGGTCAAAGATCACTTCAATCAACTTGCACGCAGGGCCAATCACCATATACCGGCGAAACTTACCACCAAAACGCCTGAGCAGCTCAATCATAAAAAGGCGCTCCCTATCATCATCTCAATTCAATCTGATTCATGATAGTACGGAGAACCCTGGAGATGCGTAAGCAACTCGTTACAGATGTAAGGGCAACGGTCACTAGCGCCCAAGGCACGTAGCAGCCGATGTTTTGGCAACGCCAGCGAGCGGCATAACGCCGGGGATTCAATTATCAGATAAATGTGACCCTTCAGGCGGTTTTGGTCGGCTACCCGCGGGTGCCGGCAGGGCGCTTGGTAGTCGAGCGATCCCGCAGGCGAAGCCGAGGACCAGCGAGACACCAAGCGCCCTGCCGGCACTCGCGGGTAGCCGCGGCACCAAAAAACGCCTGCGCACTCGATGGATTCGGATGCCCGACAGAGGCTCCTTATGGCTGCTTCCTTCCGGACCTGACCAGATTCGGAACATGTCGTCATCCGAACCCATCGAACGCGCTAGGCGCTCGATATATCTTACCCGCTCCCGCCCGATGGGGCAAGGTAGCTAATTTGGGACGGGGCTTTTTGACTACTTGGGCAATCAGATCGACAGGTAGTCAAATAAGCCCCGTCCCAAAAAGACTGGTCTGCTGCCGTGCCACAAAAGGGGCCTATCTACTACGTTTAGGCCGCAGGGGTCAACCATAGCCGGCTTTTTCGAAAATCGGCAAGCTTTCTACCTGCGGTTTTAATTTCACAAAATCCGGGATGGTCAAGGGTGCTCGGCTAAACGTAGTAGATGGCCGCATTTCATGGCGGACGGTCCGACCCAAGGCCCAAGGCGACCAGCCTCGGATAGCCATTCTCGAAGTTGCGGTGGAATAGTTCCTGTTTTTGCCGCCTGAGCCGCCAAACAGGAACTATTCCACCGCAACTTATAGGGAGTTGGGTTTTAGAGGCGGGCGAGGTCGTAGGCTTGGGCGGCTGCTTCACCGGCGCAGATGAGGTTGGTTGTGGCTTCCTGGGGGTCGAGCGCTTGGTCAAGAGGCATGGGCCTGCGGCAGACCGGCAGGACCAAGTCGATGCCCTGACCATACACCGCATCCAAATTATCCGCACGACCGCCCACGACGGCGACTACCGGCTTGCCATAGCGATTGGCACGGCGGGCCACGCCCACCGGCGCCTTGCCGGCAGCGGATTGCTCGTCCATGTTGCCCTCGCCTGTAATGACCAGGTCGACATCGCGCACGCGCTCGTCAAACCCAATCAGATCGAGCACCGTCTCCACGCCCGAACGCAACTCAGCACCGAGCGCCAGCAGCGCGGCGCCCAAGCCACCTGCCGCGCCCGCGCCAGGCACGCCGAGCACCGAGCCAAATGTCCGCACGCCCTCGGGCACGCGCAACAACCCCTGAGCCCGCACCCCGGTAATCGCCGCATCGAGCAGGCGGCCGTAGCCGACCATCCAACTGTCGTACCTGCCCAGCGCTTCGACATCGTCTGTCGGCAGGCCCTTTTGCCCGCCAAACACTGCAAGTGCCCCACGACGCCCCACGAGCGGGTTCTCGACATCAGAGAGCACGACGATACGCGCGCTATTCAGCGCCCGAAGCGCCGGTGCCAAATCGATACTCGCCACCTGCTCAAGCCCCGCGAGACCAGGGGCGACATCGCAGCCCTGATCATCGACCACACGCGCGCCCAGCGCCTGCAGCATGCCGGCGCCACCGTCGTTGGTGGCACTGCCGCCCAGACCAATATAGATAGTCTTTGCCCCAGCACGAACCGCTCGAAGCATGAACTCGCCCACGCCATAGGTCGTAGCGGCCAACGCCGCCGGCTCTGTGCAAGGCGAATACCCAATACCCGCCGCCTCGGCCATCTCGATTACAGCCGACTCGTGCTCGCCGTCCACCAGCATCCGGGCAGACACACAGTCGCCCAGAGGGCCTGCGACTTCACATGCCACGACCTCACCGCCGCACGCGGCAACGGCATCGAGCGTTCCCTCGCCGCCATCCGCCAGCGGCAGCGCGCTTACCTGGGCATCGGGCCACACGCGGCGCACACCTTCGGCAACGGCCTCCTCCGCCTGCGCGCTCGAAACGCTGCCCTTAAAGGAGTCGATCGCCAGCTGCACACGGCGGGGCCGGCGGCACGCGGCACCAAAATCGACCGCCCCAACGGCAGTATCTTCGACACCCGCAAGCGCCTCGGCGTGGGCGGTATGCGCCTCAAGATCGGCCCCACAACCGCAGCCAGCACCATCGGTGCCACGCAGCCCACTAAAATAGCCGCTCAACACCTCACGACACTCATCCGCCAGCACGCCGGCATGTACGTTAAACCGATGATTCAGGCGCGAATCGGCATTCAGGTCGTATAGCGACCCCAGAGCGCCCGCTTTAGCATCGGACGCGCCGTACACGCAGCGCCCCACGCGCGCGTTAACCATAAGCCCCGCGCACATGCAGCAGGGCTCGAGCGTTACATAGACCGTGCAATCGGAAAGGCGCCAACGACCGAGCGACCGCGCGGCGGCGCATAGGGCCGCAAACTCGGCATGCGCCGAAGGGTCCTGGTCGAGCTCGCGGCGATTATGCGCCCGCGCGACGATCTCACCCGCGCGCACCACTACGGCGCCGATCGGCACCTCGCCCACCGCCGCGGCGGTACGCGCCTCCGCCAGCGCCTCGCGCATGAACTTCTCATCGATTCCGGTGCTCGTCATCGTTCGCCTTCCCTGTTGCAAATTCAAAACGATGCTATCATTACAACTCACGGAGAGATGGCAGAGCGGTTGAATGCGGCGGTCTTGAAAACCGTTGAGCGCGAGAGCGTTCCGGGGGTTCGAATCCCCCTCTCTCCGCCACTCCTAGTGATGCACCGGTGTCATGGTCCGCTCAAACAACGCATCGACCACGTCGGCTATCTCAGGTCGACGCTCAAGATCGTGGCCCGATTCCCACCATATCGTGAAAAGTCGAATAATACCGCCGGCGACAAACTCAGACGTCGTCTCGAGTGACACGGGGGCCAGGGCATCCTCGGCAAGCACGTTCATCACACGCTCGCGGATGGAGCGGGCAATGCGGTCGCAAATAACGTTGGTCAACATGCCCGACATGCTGCTTGCCAAAATGTTATCCATGAGCCGCTCGTGCGTCAGAATCAAATCCATGGCATCGTCCAAAATCGCGTGCCGAAGCGCGCGCACGTCCTCGGCAGACACTGCGCCGGCCTCATCGGGCTGTTTTTGCGGCAAGCCCGACATGAGCTCATCGATATAAAAGGCAAAGTAATCGTTCTTGTCGCGAAAGTGCTTGTAGAACGTCGTGCGGCGAATCATGGCCCGGTCGCACAGCATGGCAACCGTCAGGTCCTCAAAACGATGCTCTTCCAAAAGCTCGGTAAAGGCATCGAACAGGGCGCGGTAGGTTTTCTTAATGCGAAGGTCCACTGGCATCGCCATCCTCAGGGCAAAGACAACACTCGTCAATCTGTCGCATATCTTACACCTGTACCTCGCGCGCTTTGCCCCGGTGCCGGCCCCGCCGAAAACACAACGCTTACCGGAAAGTTCGGCACGGCAAAACGTTGCGGGTATACTAGTAGCGTTATACCAACGGCAGCTGGCGCATGCCGCCGCGGCCATTCGAAACGGAGACATCATGATTACCGTCATCATCGGCATCGTTGTTGTCATTGTGATTGTCTGCGCCATCGCCGGCATCTACAACAACATGGTCACCAAGCGTAACCGCATCGATAACGCCTGGCAGAACATCGATACGCAGCTGCAGCGCCGCAACGACCTGATCCCCAACCTGGTCGAGACCGTCAAGGGCTACGCCAAGCACGAGCAGGAGACGCTCTCCGCCGTGATCAGCGCGCGTAACACCGCCGTCAAGGCCACCACGCCCGAGGCCAAGATGGAAGCCGACAACGTGCTGACCGGTGCGCTGCGCCAGCTCTTCGCCGTAGCCGAGGCCTATCCCGATCTTAAGGCAAACACCAACTTTACGCAGCTGCAGGCATCGCTCGAGGATACCGAGAACAAGATTAGCTATGCACGCCAGAGCTACAACGACTGCGTGCTCAGCTACAACAACGCCATTCAGACGTTCCCGGCTGTCATCTTTGCCGGCATCTTCCAGTTTAAGGAGCGCCAGGGCTTCGAGGCCGCCGAAGCAGCCCGCCAGGCCCCGACCGTCAAGTTCTAGTAGTTTGACAGCGCATCCTTAATCGGCCAAATGCATAAACCGCCCCGTCGAATGCATACTTCGACGGGGCGGTTTCCTTTTTCGCAAAGGTTCCCCTCTAAGCGCCGTGCATTTTTAGGAGTATTCAACATAACCAAGAGCTTCGGGCGCCACGATAAGTGCCAAAGACCGCGAATATCCCTGTAAATCAAACGCTATAAGCCCATAACCCCGCCCATCATCCGTAGAAAACATCGAGAACTCCCGATTTTTTGCCCGAGGTCGGTATGCAGGGGCCTTCGATTGCAGAATACTCGCAAAAATGCACGTCGCCACCACCCCCACATGGCGCGAACCAAAACAAAAGCGCGGCCTTCCTTTCCGGCGCACTCCGCGGGACGAAAAAACCTCCGCCGCACGAAGTGCGCAGCGGAGGTTCTTTCATGTCCGAGGACGCGCCGGAAAGGAAGGTCGCCCTCGGGCCGGACAGCTAAGACAGCTTACGCGACGGTGTAAACCCAGTTGTGCTTATCCTCAACAGCACCAGACTGGATACCAGTCAGGGTCTCGCGGAGCTTCTTCATCACAGGACCGATCTCGGTATAGCCAGCCGGGAAGGTCACGGTCTCGTCGGCGCCGTAAACCTTGTTGTCGATCTCGCCAACCGGGGAGATGACGGCAGCGGTGCCGCACAGGCCGCACTCGACAAAGGTACCGGCCTTGACCTCGGCCCACTCGACGGGACGCTGGTCAACGGTCATGCCCAGGTCCTGAGCGACCTGAACGAGCGAGCGACGGGTGATAGAGGGCAGGATGGAGTCGGTGTGCGACTGAGGAACGACGAGGGTGCCGTCCTCCTTCACGAACAGGACGTTGGCGCCACCGGTCTCCTCGACATAGGTGCGGGACTCGGAGTCGAGATACAGGTTCTCGGCATAGCCCTCGCGATGGGCCTCCATCGTGGGCTTGAGGGACATGGCGTAGTTCAAGCCGGCCTTGATGTTGCCGGTACCGTGAGGTGCCGCACGGTCATACTCGGAAACGCGCAGCTTGACGGGCTTGAGGCCACCCTTAAAGTACGGACCGACCGGGGTCACGAGAATGCGGAACGTGTACTCAGGAGCGGGAGCCACGCCGATCACGTCACCGGAGCCGATCATAAACGGACGCACGTACAGGGTCGCACCGGAACCGAAGGGCGGAACCCAGGCGACGTTGGCAGAAACGACCTGCTTGACGGCTTCAACGAACTTGTCCTTGGGGAACGGGGGCATCTCGAGGCGCTGCGCAGAGTTGTACATACGCTCGGCGTTCATGTCGGGACGGAAGCAGACGATGCTGCCGTCCTCGGCGGTGTAGGCCTTCAGGCCCTCAAAGACCTCCTGGCAGTAATGGAAGATGCCGCCGCACTCGGAGACATGCAAGGTGTGGTCGGTGGTCAGGCCGCCCTCGTCCCACTCGCCGTCCTTCCAATGGGCCTCGTAGCTGTAATCGGTCTTCATGTAGCCAAAGCCGAGGCTACCCCAATCGATATCCTTCTTCTCGACAGTCATATGTCGCTCCTTACATACACAGTTGCAAACTCGCGAACCCGCACGCAAGGACCGAGGCCGACCGCGTCGCAACGTCGCACGCCCGGAGCGTAGAGCCGGACGGGACACGCGAGCAGCATCAAAGCCGATGGCACGTCGATTCGCATGCACGAGATTGTACTCCCCGTACGCGTCTGATAAAACGCTTTTCTTTAACTAAGTAAAGTATTTTCATTTGACCGAAACTAAAGAGGCCCGCCACCGTAAGCGGTGACGGGCCTCAACTGCACGGTTTGCGCGCTGGCTCGAGCTACGCGTTCTTTTTGCCCAGCTTAGCCTTAACCAGACCGACCACGGTCGGGATGATCGACACGGCAACGATGCCGATAATCAGCAGCTCAAAGTGCTCCTGCACAAAGGGAATGCCGCCAAAGAAGTAGCCCAGCAGCGTAAAGACCGTCGACCAGGTAATGCCGCCCAGCACGTTAAAGATGACAAAGTTGCGCCAGTGCATGCCGCCCATGCCAGCGATGAAGGGCACAAAGGTGCGGATAAACGGAAAGAAGCGGCCCAGGAAGATGGCCAGGTGGCCCCACTTGTCCAAGAAGTCCTCGGACTTTTTGATGCGCTCGGGCGTCATGGCCTTGACCTTGCCCGAGGCAATGATCTTTTTGCCAAAGAAATGGCCGATCATAAAGTTGCACTGATCGCCCAAAATGGCAGCGGCCCATGCGGTGGCCAGAAGCGCCACAATGTTAAAGCCGCCGTTGTGGGCGAAGAAACCCGAGGCGAACAGCAGCGAATCACCGGGAAGGAACGGGAAGAACACCACGCCCGTCTCGATAAAGATGATCAGGAACACGCAGCCGTAGGCCATAAGCGGGCCGGCGGCGATCCAGCTGGCGATCGCGGTGCGCGGGTCCTTAAGCAGCTCGGCGATAAAATTGATGAAACCCATGAAGTAAAACCTCTCAGTTGTGGGCGCGGATACGTCCAAGTTGACCAGTATACGGTTGCGGCGCCCCCTCGTGCGCAACCCCACAAAAGCATGACTCCATTACCAGCAAGTTTGCATAACTGACACCTGTCGTGCAAAGCTGCCAAGATTGTTCTACCTAATCCCTAGCGAATCGCTATACTTTATTGAATCGCATTGCCATGGCGCTAAGGGAGGGCGGCCGGTGAGCTTTATCAATACCATTCGCGAGGACATCAAGACCGTCCAAGCGCAGGACCCCGCCGCGCAAAACGGTCTGGTCATTTTCCTTTCCTATCCTGGCCTGCATGCCAAGTGGAACCACGTACCCGAGCACTGGCTCTGGGAGCACGGTCATCGCTCGCTCGCCCGCGTGCTCTCGCAAATCACCCGCCACATCACCGGCGTCGAGATTCATCCCGCCGCACAGATCGGCAAGCACTTCTTTATCGACCATGCCATGGGCGTCGTCATCGGCGAGACCACCATCGTGGGCGACAACTGCGTGCTCTACCAGGGCGTCACGCTCGGCGGTACCGGCAACGAGACCGGCAAACGCCACCCAACGCTCGGCGATAACGTCACCGTGGGCACGGGCGCCAAGGTGCTCGGCAACATCCGCATCGGCAACAACGTCAAGATCGGCGGCAACTCGGTCGTCGTTAAGGACGTCCCCGACAACTGCACCGTCGTGGGCGTGCCGGGACGCATCATCAAGCGCAACGGCTGCCGTGTGTTCGAGGAGAGTTTCGACGCCAAGCAGCATCGCGAGTACATGCCCGATGACGCCGCCGAGCAGTCCGCGCTCAACCGCCAGGGCATCACCGAGAATGCCCGCCGCGTCAAGGAACTCGAGCGAGAGGTGGCCGAGCTTAAGGCCCTCGTTGCCAAACTTGTGGACGAACGTTAGAAGCGGACGGCCACCGACGACTTTAACGCCAGCGCAAAGGCGCGCCAGGGAATACATCCCCGGCGCGCCTTATTTCCGATGTGACAAAGGGGCTGTCCCTTTGTCACATTATGCGAACTGGCTCAGATAGAGGTCGGCGTAAGCACCCTCGGCAGCCAGTAGCTCCTTATGCGTGCCCTGCTCGATAATGTTGCCATGATCCATGACCAAGATCAGGTCGGCATCCACGATCGTCGACAGGCGGTGCGCGATCACAAAGCTGGTGCGCCCGCGCATGAGCGCGTCCATGGCGCGGCCGATGGCAAGCTCGGTGCGCGTGTCCACGCTTGATGTCGCCTCGTCCAGGATGAGAATCGCCGGGTTGTTGAGCAGCACGCGCGCAATGGTCAGCAGCTGGCGCTGGCCCTGGCTAATGCTCTCGGCATCGTTGGCCACCCGTGTGTCATAACCCTGCGGCATGGTGCGCACAAAGAAGTCGACCTGCGCGGCGCGGGCGGCCGCGACAATCTCCTCGCGCGTCGCCTCGGGACAGCCATAGGCGATGTTCTCGGCAATCGTGCCATCGAACAGCCAAGCGTCCTGCAGCACCATGCCAAACTGTTGGCGAAGCTCGCCACGATCCATGCGGCTCGTGTCCACGCCGTCGAGCGTAATGCGGCCGCCGTCAATCTCGTAGAAGCGCATGAGCAGGTTGATGAGCGTGGTCTTGCCCGCGCCCGTGGTTCCCACCACCGCAATCTTCTGACCCGGCTCGGCAGTAAACGACACGTCGCGCATAAGCGGCTTGTCGGGCGCATAACCAAAGCGCACGTGCTCAAAAGCGACGCGGCCCTCAACGCGACCCGGCAGCTTGGCAGCCTCGTCCGGCAGCGGATCGGCCTCCATCTCGGGCTCATCGAGCAGGTCGAACACACGCTCCGCACTCGCCAGCGCGCTCTGCAGCGAGTTAAAGGTAAACGACAGCTGCGTCATGGGTTCGGACGCCTCGTAGATAAACTGGAAGAACGCCTGGAACACGCCAACGGTCATGTGACCGGCGACCAGCATGCTGCAGCCCACCAGCGCGATCACGATCTGCGCCAAACGGCCGATAAAGCGCACCGCAGGGCCGACGGCATTGATCATAAAGTCGGCCTTGGTACTCACGCGCGCTAGCTCCCTCGAGGCCTCATGCACTTCGGCAGAGCTCTGACGCTCGCGATTGAACGCGCGAATCACCAGACGGCCCGAGTAGCCTTCCTCGACCGCGCTCGTAATCTTGGACACCCACTCCTGGCGCTCGCCGGTCACGTCATGTGTGCGGCGCGAGACCACTTTGGTCACCAGCAGCGACAACGCCGTAAAGAACAAAAAGATCAGCGTGAGCGGCACGCTAAACACGAACATCACGCCCACGGCGCCCACCACGGTGCCGATCGACACCAGCAGCTGCAGCAGTCCGCGCTGCATGCTTTCGGACATCTTGTCCAGGTCGTTGGTCGCGCGGCTGACGACCTCGCCGGGGCGATGCGCATCAAAATAGGCGAGCGGCAGACGGTTGAGCTTTTGCGCGATGCGGTTACGCAGACGCAGGTTGAGGCGTTCGGCCACGCTCGACATCAAAAAGCTCTGGAGCGCGTAGAACGAGGCGGCGGCCGTCCAGATCATAAAGTAGATAAAGATGGTCCTGCCGCAGTTCTCCCAGGTGATGCTGAAGGTGGTGTCGTTGGCAAACGCCAGCTTTACATGTCCCCACAGTTCATCGATGACGCGAGCGCTGTACGCCGGCGCCGCGGTGTTAAATATGACGTAGAACACGATGCTCGCGAACACGAGGTAGAAGCGCCAGTGATCGCCGGCGGCCTCGCTCCACAGACGGCGCACCGTCGCCCGGGTGTCGCGGGGTTTCTCGTCCTCGTCTTCGTCGTCCACATCGCGCATGCGCTCTGCCTCAGCGCGGGCGCGCTCGTCCTCGGCGCGTTCGTTTTCCTCGTAGAGCGCTTGGCGGCGAGCCTCGCGCTCGGCTGCAGCCTTGGCGGCATCATCCAGACCGTGCGCGACCGCCGTCTCCTCAGCCGTCCCTGTTGCCACGACGCCATCAACGCCGCCTTGCTTCTTGAGCTCATCGGTCATGCTACTCACCTCCCTTCATCTGCGATTCCGCAATGGCGCGGTACACCTCGCAGGTCTCCATCAACTCGTCGTGCGTGCCCAAGCCCACGACCTCGCCATCCTTGAGCACCACGATCTGGTCGGCGTGCAAGATCGTCGAGATACGCTGCGCGATGATGAGCACCGCGGCATCGCGCGTCTCGTCCTGCAGCGCATGGCGCAGGGCCGCGTCGGTCTTGAAGTCCAGGGCCGAAAAGCTATCGTCGAAGATATACAGATCAGCGTGCTTCATGAGCGCACGGGCGATGGCCAGGCGCTGACGCTGGCCGCCCGAGAAGTTCGTACCGCCCTGCGCCACCGGGGTATCGAGCCCCTGCGGCTGATCGAGCACGAAGGTGCTCTGGGCAACCCGCAGCGCGTGAAGCATGTCGGCCTCGGTCGCATCCTCGTTGCCATAGCGCAGGTTGCTCGCCACCGTGCCCGAGAACAGCCACGCCTTCTGCGGCACGTAAGCGATATGCCCGCGAATCTCGTCTTGCGAAAGGTCGCGCAGGTCAACACCGTTGAGGCGTATGGCGCCCTTCGAGGCATCGTGGAAACGCAACAAGAGCTTGGCCACCGTCGATTTGCCCGATCCCGTCGAACCCACAATCGCGGTCGTCTGGCCACGGCGACAGGCAAAGCTCAGATCGCACAGTGTGTCCTCGTCGGCGTCGTCAAAACGAAACGACATATGATCGAACACGGCGACCGCGTCGGCTCCGTCCTTTGAGTCGGACGCGCCCGCGTCGAGCGTACCCTCACCATCAACGATGCTCGGCTCAATCTGGAGCACCTGCCGTGCACGGTTGAGGCACGCCGCGGCACGCGGCAACGTCAGGATCACCATCTGCGCCATCATCACAAAGAACAGGATCAGCAGCGCGTATTCCAACACGGCCGAGATGCTGCCAATTTGCATGGCGTGGACGCCTACGCGATTGCCTCCCACCCACAGCACCGCCACCTCGGCGATATTCATCAGAAAGAAGCAGGAGCTATCGAGACCCACAAACAGGTGGTTGACCTTGATGGCGTTGGCCGCGTAATCGCTAAACACCTCGTCTAGGCGCTGCTCCTCATGGCGCTCCTTGTTAAACGCGCGGATGACGCGCACGCCCACGATGTTCTCGCGCAGCACCACGTTCATACGGTCGATAAAACTCTGCAGGCGCATAAAAATCGGCGCTGCGTTGGCGACCGTAAAGACCGCCGCCACCAGTACAATCGCCACGACTGCACCCAGCAGCGTACCCATGGCGGGATCGATATGCCAAGCGAAGATGATACCCGCCACGGCCAAAAACGGCACCGGCAGCACCAGCTGAATCGTCTGCAGAATCGCCTGTTGGATCACGTTGATGTCGTTGAGCGAGCGCGTGATCATCGAGCCGGTGCCAAAGCGCTCAAAGTCGCTGGCAGACAGCTCGAGTGACTTGTCGTAGACGGCGTTGCGGATGTCACAGGCCACGTTGGCCGCCAGGCGAGCCGAAAGATAACAGCCCAGCACCGCGCCACCGCTGGCCATGCCGGTCGCGATAAGCATGTACAGGCCGTTGCGCAGGATGTAGTCGACATCACCCGTCGTGATGCCGGTATTGACCATATTCGCCAACATCGTAGGCACCAGCAGCGTGCCGACGTTATCTATCAGCAGCACAAACAGTGTCACCGCAATCAGCCCGCGATACGGCCTCATAAACCTCATTAAGAGTCGCACGTCTCCCCCTCTTCTTGATTTTCCACTTGGCTCTCGGCGGCCATCTGCTGTTTAAACGCTTCGCACTCCTCGTTGAGCACGTGGGAAAACTTGCCGACCAGACGCATAATCTCACGCTGTTCCCAGGGCTCGAGCGCGCCAAAGGCACGCTGCTCGGCTTTAACCGCCGGCAACACATACTGCTCGGCGAACCGCCGGCCCTCATCGGTCAAACAAACGACCTTATTCTTACGACTGCCTTCGGCAAATTCCAGCGTTGCAAGCCCTCGCGCCGTCAGGGTTTTAATTGCCGAGTTAATGGTCTGCTTGCCGTAGAACCATTCGCTCGTGAGCCGGCTCACAGCAACGTCTTCGTCCGCCGTGCTGATATCGACGAGCATCCAATAGGCGCAATCCGAAAGGCCGCAGGCACGCGCGAACTCTGAATAAATACGGTCGAGCCCGTTGAGCATCCGGTCAAAATCGACCGACGTAACCGCGCAATCCATCTCTCCCACCATTCGATAGTCCGAATTTTGACTAATTGAGATTTCAGATTAGTCCGAGTTTTGACTATCGTCAAGGGCTTCGTTCGCAGCGCGCAGGCTATACAACATATCGACAAAAAAGACCGCCGGCGCGGGGGCAGCGCCGGCGGTCATGAGAGGAAATCGATTATTTGCTGCTAGGCGGCGACGGCCTCGTAGACCGTAGCGCCCGAGAAGCTGTCGTGCAGGCTCTTGCCGCAGATCCAAGGCAGCTCGACAACCTCGCAGACCGTGTTGACCAGCTCGGAGCAGTCAGTAAAGTGGCCCTTATCGTTGAGGGCCTCGCAATCCTGAACACGCCAATAGCCATCGGTGTGCGTGATGTAGTACTCGTGATCGTTGATCGACACGAAAGCGCGCGTCTTGGAACGCAGCAGCTTCAGAAATCCTTCGAAATCGGTCTCGACGACATCTCCAGCCTGGAACATGATAGTTACCTCCTGGCCCGGCGCCACCACGGCGCGTTGATAAACGTTGGTACTCCTTTAGTAAAACCTTTATCAGAAGTTATGCGGACATCATTTAGGCAAGTGGTAAAAAACCGCAGGGTAGACGGGATAAAACGTTTAACCATCCCATTGGTTTATCACATTCTTGCCGCAGTTTTATGCAAGCCGACTTTTCCGATTGGCGGCTATTGCTGTTTGGGGCCCTCCGCGCGATTACGGCTACGGCACGACGGGTAAGAACGGAGCATCTGCAACGTCATCGCTAGGAGAACCCATGGAGACCATCGAAGCGCTCATTCACCGCCGCAGCTGCCGCAACTATAGCGATCGCCCCGTCGAAGCCGAAAAGCTCGCACGCATTATCGAGGCAGGCCAGTACGCGCCCAGCGGCATGGGGCGCCAGCCGGTGACGTTTGTCGCCGTTACCGACCCCGCGACCGTCGAGCGCCTCTCGCAGCTTAATGCCCAAGTTATGGGCAGCGATGGCGACCCCTTCTACGGCGCTAAAACCGTTGTTGTGGTGCTGGTCGACCACAGCGTGCCCACGCATCTGGAAGACGGCTCGCTTGCCATGGGCAACCTACTCAACGCGGCTTATGCACTGGGTGTCGATTCGTGCTAGATCCACCGCGCGCACGAGGTCTTCGACTCGCCCGAAGGCCTGGAGCTGCTGGCCAGCTGGGGTCTGCCCGCCGACGGAAGCCTACGCGGCGTCGGTCACTGCGTTCTGGGCTATGCCGAGGGCACGCTCCCCGAGGCCAAGCCGCGCCGCGACAACGTGGTGTATGTAAAGTAGGAAGTTCCGCCGTTCTACCGAACGGCGGACCCGCTGACGCTGCGCGAGCCGCATTCACGCCAATCTGACGTTCAATTTCGAGGGCGCGACCAGAAGGTCAGCGTCCTCTCATTTCACGTCACCTTGGCGCAAATGCGGCTCGCTCGCTGTTGGTGACTGACATCGGGTGCACCACTGTTGGCATTCGACACTTGGGCAGCCAAAAGGCCCCATCCCAAATTTGCTGCCCCACTCGCAACTTATCTTGCCGATGGAGTTGTCGTCGTTTCGTTCGTGTGAGTCGTTTCGGCGCCGTCGTCTTGTTCGTCCTCGTCCTTTTGCGCATCGGCGATGGTGGAGGCAGCCGCAACGATACCGCGCTGGGGCGCGACGCCCGTCTGGGTCTGAACGCCCTCGACAACTTCTGTGCCTGCATGCGCGAGCTCGGGCGACTTAAACATTGCGTCCAGATTGGCCCCGCCGCCGGCGTAACCAAGCGCCGCGAGCGCGATGACAATCACCGCAACAACGACCACGATCGGCACGTAACGATGCCAGCCTGCGGGATTGAGGCCGCTACGGCGAGCAGCGCCACGGCTAATGTAGCCGAGCGTTCCATCGTGCTTGAGCTTTGACCCCACCACACGCTTACGGCCCCGCAGCGATGATTCGGCCTGCATGGCCAAGCGAGCGCTTGCCGAAGGATAGCCATATTTAGTGCGTTTGAACGAGCCGTCGAACCCCGAGGCGCTTTTGCCCCACGTCCGCGAAGTCGTGCGACGGTTGACCGGCGCCGCGGGCTTTCGAGCCCGATTTGTTTTTGAAGTCTCCGCCATACGCCCCCGAACGCCGTAACAGAATCGAAACAATACTGCTTTGGACTGTAGCACACGTACCGCACGCGGTCACGGGAACCTCGCTTAACGGTCGTCGTCCTTCAGCAGGCGCCACAGGGTCGTACGACTTATGCCTAGCACTTCGGCAGCTCGGGTCCTGTTACCGTGAAGGTGGCCTACGACCAGCCGTGCGATATCGCGCTCAGTATCGACCAGAGGCCGCAAGATATACAAATCGCTTTCGAGCGTCGGGGCACCAAAGGTCGCGGTCTTGATAACGTCCTCCTGGGCAAGTACCTCTTCTGCCACCGCCCGCTCGGCCGCGCCCGTCCCCACTAATATATAAAGTCGTTCCGAAACCTCGCGCAGCTGTAGATAGTTGCGGGGCCATCGATAGGCATCGAGTGTCTTTGCCGCCGCGGACGATAAGGCAGGTGTTGCTGTCTCAAACATATCTGCCAGATACTCCAGATAGCGTGCAACCTTTTCCGACGCGCCGCCCTGCTCGGCAATCGCCGGCGCCACACTCACGGCACAGGCCAGACGCTCGGTTACAAAAGCAGCCTGATCGCTTTCGCCGCCGCCCGGCATATCGTTTGCCGTCAACACCACATGGCAACGAGTTGCGAGCGCCGTGTCGATCATTGCGGACACGAGCTCACGCAGGCGCTGGGGACCAACGGCATGCCAGCCGCCCATGCAAAGTGTCAGCCCCGTTTGGAATAGCGGCGATTCGGAACTTTTGAGCAGATGGCGCCAGCCGCGATCCGTAAGCTCATCGAGCGCAACGGACACAAAGGGCTGATCGGCATAGGGTCCATCCAGGTACAAACGTTTTGCAATCTGATCCTGTCCCGCGCCCAGCTCGCCCTCGAGCATAAGGGGCACCCCGCGCGCATAGCTCTCCCGTACGGGGGCAGCGACCGCCGCCGCGTCTTCGACGATGCCGTACGTACTCGACTCGTAGCGAACCTCGACTTCGTCGGCATTGAGCCACTCGATGCCCGCATGCGCCGCGGCGGCGCGCACCTCATGCGCCACGACCACCCAAAGCGCCCCGTGTTCCTTGGCCGTCGGACGCACCGTCAAGCTCAACCGCATGCCCTCGTATCCCATCACCAGGCGCGCCCCATCGCCCACGCGAGCGAGACGCTCGGAAACAAAAGCGGCGACATCCTGCTCAAGCGCAGCGTCACTCATGGTCGAGATCACAACGCCACCGCGCTCATCGATTGCCAGCGCCGATGCTCCGGCTGCGGACAATGCCTCGATCAGAATCTGCAGCTTGACATCGCTGTCCATGGTTCGCCCCGTCTCCAGCCACGACCCTTATCTGTGGCTTGGCATCTCAAGTGTTCCAAAATTGAACGATAATGTTCACCAAACACTATAGGGCCTGCGGCGCCTTCTTGCGAATATATGAATTGCCCCGCATCGCCATCCTGGCGGGGCGATAAGAGCTCTTCGGGACCTATCAACCTGCGGACAAGCCATACCCGCAAGAGCTCCTATCGCTCCACCGTGAGAATGCGCTCACCGGCAACCAGCACGCAAATAAGCTACTTCTCTACCAGATTCCCAGCACGTGCTGCATTCCCAAACTCATGCACGCAATGCCAATCCAACAGCAAAAACCCAATGCGATGGGCTTGCCGCCCTTTTTGACCAGCTCGACGATATCGGTATTAAAACCAATAGCCGCCATGGCCATCACGATAAAGAACTTCGACAGCTCCTTGATGGGCGCCGTAATGGACGCGGGGAGCTGAAGCACCGTGGTGATCACGCTCGCCAGCACAAAGAACAGCACGAACATGGGAAAAGCGCGTTTAAGCGAGAACGTACTTTTGGCGTCGCCGCCGGCCTTGCGCGCCAGATGCATCTGCCAGCATGCGAGGGCCAACGTGATGGGAATGATGGCCAGCGTCCTGGTGAGCTTGACCACTGTGGCGCTTTCGAGCACATTGGCGCCGGGATGCATGCTGTCCCAAGCGCTCGCCGCAGCCGTTACGGACGAGGTGTCGTTGATGGCGGTGCCGGCAAACAGGCCAAAGCCCTCGTTGGTCAGCCCAAGCATGCCGCCGAGCGTCGGAAACACGAGCGCCGCGATAACGTTAAACAGAAAGATGACCGAAATAGCCTGGGCAATCTCGCGATCGTCGGCATCGATGACGGGCGCGGTCGCGGCGATGGCAGAACCGCCGCAAATCGACGAACCCACACCCACAAGCGTCGCGATCTTGCCCGGTACGTTCATGACGCGGCAGAGCACAAAGGCGATGACAAGCGAGGTCGAGATTGTCGCCACGATAATCGGCAGCGACTGGGCGCCCTTGGACAGAATCTGGGAGAGGTTCATGCCAAAGCCAAGCAGGATAACCGCGTACTGCAAGACTTTTTTGGACGTATAGGTAACGCCGGCAGCGAGCTGTTCGCGACGATTCTTGGGAAAGACGAGCGCCAGGACCATGCCAAAGAGGATGGCAAACACCGGCCCGCCAACCACCTCAATTTGTTTGCCGAGCAGCGTCGCGGGGATAGCGATAATCAGGCAGAACAAGACGCCCTTCCAGCGCTCGCGTACGATATTCGCCAGTTGCATATGGGATTCCTTCTTTCTGTTTCATGTTTGCGACGGCTTATGATACGGCAACATTGGGCGCAGCCTTGCGTAAACAACGACTAAGATGCCGCGATAGTTCTCAGGCAACAGCCGAATTACCCACCGCGGAGAGCTGATTCGCGGCATAATTAACAACTGACATATGAGTGTGATAGAACAGTTGCGAGGCGCTATGGAAGAATCGATGCACGTCGGCGAGCAGGAAACGAGCCTACAGGACCAGTCCTACCACACCATTCGACGCAAAATCGTCTACCTGGACTACAAGCCGGGCGAAAAGCTGGGCGTCAAGCAGCTTTGCGACGACCTGGATATGGGGCGCACCCCTGTGCGCGAGGCGCTGGTGCGTCTGGCACAAGAGGGCCTGGTGCGCACCGTGCCCCAAAGCGGTACCTATGTCTCGCCCATTAACCTCACCCTTGCCGAGAGCGCCTGCTACATTCGCGAACACCTGGAAAAGCAGGTAATTGTGGAGTGCTGCGCCCGTGCTACCTCGGCAGGCATCGAGCAGATCGACCGAGCCATCGCGCTGCAGGAAAAGGCCATGGCCGAAGAGGATCGCATCGGGTTCTTTTTAAGCGACAACCTCATGCACCGCATGATCTTTAGCATCGCGTGCCGCAGCACCGTGTGGTCATGGCTCGAGGAGACCAATGCCGACCTGGAGCGATTCCGCTGGCTGCGTGCCGCCACGCAGACGCTCGACAATCAGGAGACTGTTAACGAGCACAAGCAAATCCGCCGCGCCATCGCCGGTCGCGATCCTATCGAGGCGAGCTTTTTGGTCAGCAAGCACCTGCATATGATGTTTCGCAACCAGACCGAGGTCCTGGACCAGTTCCCCGAGTACTTCGAGACCAGCAAGCTCCGCTAACCTGCCAAATAGGGACAGGTTTATTTTGGCAGGTTTTATCTGGGCAAATGCAACAAGGCCCGGCTCCGCCTGATGACGCGGAGTCGGGCCTTAGTTGTTAGGATGACGGAACTCGATTACTCGACGGTGACGCTTTTGGCGAGGTTACGAGGTTGGTCAACATCGCAACCGCGCAGGATGGCTACCTCACGAGCAAGCAACTGCAGCGGGACGCTCGCTGTAATGGGGCTGAACACGTCGCGGACGGCCGGCACGCGAATGATGCAGTCGGCGATCTTGTTGATTTCCTCGTCGCCCTCGGTAGCAACGACGATGACCTTGGCGCCGCGCGCCTTGCACTCCATGAGGTTCGACACGGTCTTGTCGTAGGTGGCGCTCTTGGTGGCCACGGCGATGACAGGGAAGCCCGGGTCGATCAGGGCAATGGGGCCGTGCTTCATCTCGCCGGCGGCGTAGGCCTCGGCATGCAGGTAGCTGACCTCCTTGAGCTTGAGCGCGCCCTCGTAGGAAATAGCGGCACCCATGCCACGGCCCACGAACAGTGCGGACTGCGCGTCCTTGCACAGCAGGGCGGCCTCATGCACGGACTCGGTCTGGGTATCCAAAATCCACTGGATCTGCTCGGCTGTATCGGAAAGCTCTCGGAACAGCATGCGCGCCTGCTTGGTGGTCAAGCGGTACTTGACCTGCGCCAGCAGCAGAGCCAAAAGCGTAAGGCTCACGACCTGGCCGATGAAGCTCTTGGTCGAGGCGACCGCGATCTCCTTGTTGGCCTTGGTGTAGATGACGCCGTCGCTCTCACGCGCCACGGGGCTGCCCACCACGTTGGTGATGCCGAAGACCTTGGCACCCTTGATGCGCGCATCGCGAATGGCGGCAAGGGTATCGGCCGTCTCGCCCGACTGGGACACGGCAACGACAAGCGTCGTCGGCGTAATGATGGGGTTGCGATAACGGAACTCGCTGGCCGCCTCCACCTCGGTGGGGATGCGAGCCCAGCCCTCAATGAGATTCTTGGCAATGAGGCCAGCGTGATAGCTGGTGCCGCAAGCGATCACGTAGACGCGGTCGATGTCGTTGAGCTCCTCGAGCGAAAGGCCCAGCTCGTCGATGTCGAGCTCGCCGGCCGGCGTCATACGACCGACCAGCGTGTCGCGCACGACGCGCGGCTGCTCGTGGATTTCCTTGAGCATAAAGTCGGGATAACCGCCCTTTTCTGCCATGTCCAGGTCCCAGTCGATGTGGGTGACCTTGGGCTCGATAACGTTGCCAGCCTCGTCGGTGTACTCGACGCCTGCGGGCGTGAGCTTGGCAAACTGACCGTCCTCGAGCACCACGACGTCGCGGGTTGCGTCGATGAGCGCGATGACGTCGGAGGCGACATAGGCGCCGGTCTCGCCCGCGCCGACCACGATCGGGGAATCCTTGCGGGCCACGGCGATCACGCCGGGCTCGTCAGCGCACACGGCGGCCAGACCATAGGCACCGACCACGTGGGTGCAAGCCTCGCGCACGGAGGCCATCAGGTCGTGCGTCTCGGCATAAGCCTCTTCGATCAGATGCGCGAAGACCTCGGTATCGGTCTCGCTCTTAAAGTGGTGGCCGCGACCCTCCAGCTCTTCGCGCAGCTCGGCGAAGTTCTCGATGATGCCGTTGTGGACGATGGCGATACGACCGTCGCAGCTGGTGTGGGGGTGAGCGTTAACGACGGAGGGCTTGCCGTGGGTGGCCCAACGGGTGTGACCGATACCGCAGGTAGCGTCGCTGTCGATGTTGGAAAGCTCGCTCTCCAGGCCCGCGACCTTGCCCACGCGGCGGATGACGTCGAGGTGCGCCGCGGCGCCCTCGCCCACCTCGAGCGCGACGCCCGAGGAGTCATAGCCGCGATACTCCATACGCTTGAGGCCCGTGACCAGGATATTCTTTGCAATATCAGAGCCGGTGTAGCCGACGATTCCGCACATAAGATAAATCCCTTCGTTCGCGTGACTGCAAGACGTCCACGCACAAGGGGCGCTGAGACGTATAACGTTCGAGTATTGTACTCACGCAAACGCAAGCTGATATACCAGAAGTGGTATCTCAACTTAGATACCACTCGATGCACACACGTTCAGCCGGTCCGAACCACCACAATGGGGACAGGCACCTTCGTGGTGGCCGCGTTGGCAACAGCGTTTCCCCAGATAAAACCTGCCAAAATAAACCTGTCCCTTTTTGGTAGGTTTAGGATGCTACAATCTGGCTTGTACTTGAAACGCATCAAAGGGGCCGCTATGGCAAAGGTAAAAATCAGCGACGTCGCGCGCGAGGCCGGGGTTTCGCTGGGCACGGTTTCCAACGCGCTCAACCACCCCGAAAAGCTGCGCCCCGAGACCCTCAAGCTCATCAACGAGACCATCAATCGCCTTGGCTACCTGCCCAACCAAAGCGCCCGTCAGCTCGCGGGCGGCGCCACCAAGTCCTTTGGCCTGGTGCTCCCCCGTCTCGATCACGGCTTTTCGCTCCAAATCGCCAGCGGCGCCCACAACGAGGCCCGCAAGCACGGCTACGACTTGCTCATCGCCAACGCCGATAACGACGACATTCTCGAGGACCATTACCTGCGCTATTTTATGGGCACGCAGATGTCCGGCGTCATGGTTCAGCCCATGGCGTCCCCCGACTGGCATCCGGCCATGACTAAAATGCCCGTGCCGATCGTCCATCTGGACATCCATTGCTCCGAGCCCGGCTACTACGTAGCGGCCGACAACGAGGCCCAGGGTCGCATCATTGCCGAACTTGCCATCGCCCGCGGCGCACGCCATATCACCGTTGTGGGTAGAGCAGCATTTATGCAACTCACCCTGCGCGTCCTTGGCATTCATAAGGCGCTCGCCCTGCACCCCGATATCAAGATCGAAGTCATCGACGCCGGCGAATGGAATACCGCCGCCGACGGCTACGGCATCGGCGCCCAAATCGCCGCGCGCCCCGCCGACGAACGCCCCGATTTTGTCGTCGGTCTGACCGACGTGCTGGCCTCGGGCGTCATCTCGGCGCTGGTCGACAAAGGCATCGCCGTCCCCGGGCAAGTACGCGTAGCAGGTTGCGATGGCAACCCACTCGCTTGGAGCGGATCGGTCCCGCTCACTACGGTAGCGCCCCCGGGCTACGAGATTGGCCGCAAGGGCGTTCAATTGCTCATGGAGCAAATCGAGAACAAGGTCCCGACAAAGACCAAGCATATCCACGTCAGCTCTGCCGCGCGCACCGTCACCGCGGTCACGGCCATCGAGGACATCAACCGCCAAGAACTCGTGCGGCCGTTCCTGCTGGAACGCGCCAGCACCCAGGCAAGCAGCCAGACCGACGCCACGGCCATCAACCTCGGTGCGTATCTATAGCACACCCGCAAGTATGCTAAGTCGCCGCTCAAGCAAAAGGGGCCCGACCATTGCCGGACCCCTTTTGCTTGAGCGCAAACGTGGGCAATTGCTCGTTTCAACACCGCAATTGTCTAGCGCACGGCCTTGACCGCCGCCGCCAGATCGAACAGCGTATCGAGCACGGCCTCGCAGCCATCCACCACGTCCTGCGGCAGCGGCACGATATCGGGGACGGCGAAGACATGGCATCCGGCCGTGATGCCCGAGACGCAGCCGTTGCGCGAATCCTCGACCACGGCACATTCCTCGGGAGCAAAGCCCGCGCGCTCGCAGGCGAGCAGATACATCTCGGGGTCGGGCTTGCCGTGCACGACGTCCTCGCCACACGTTACCGTTTCAAACTTGTCAAAAAGACCGACCATCTTAAGGTTGCGCTCGGCCGTAACGAGGCGCGACGACGTCGCTAGACCCACGTGATAGCCCGCAGCCAGCAGCTCGTCTAGGCACTCGGCGGCACCGGCCTTAAGTTCCAGTTCGGTCTTGACCATCTCGTCGCGAATCTCCTTGTGGCGACGATAGATCGCCTCGGTGGTTTCGTGGCTGCCATAATGCTTATCAAGGATGTCCATAACATCGGGCAGCGTGCGGCCGATAAACTGATGGATCAGCGCTTCATCAATCGCGAGCCCCAGCTCAGCGGCGCCTGCCTTCCAGGCCTTAATCCCCAAACGCTCGGTATCGACCAGCGTTCCATCCATGTCAAAAATAACAGCCTTGATCATATCGGTCCCCCATCGACTCTCGCTGTCGCGTTGCTGCAACTCTACCGCATTTGGCAACTTGTATATAACGTATATGCCATATTGCACTTTCGTTACACAGATAGAAGTCTTATGGCAAGTAACGCATTAGGATTATAGTTTTCGATCGAGTACTCAACGATAAGGATCGTTTCATGATTTTAGACACCACGGCACCCGCAGAGGAGCTTCAAGACAAGCTATCGGCGCTCGAACAGCTGCTTTTGGCATACAGGCGCGTGGCTATCGGGTTTTCCGGCGGCGTTGACAGCAGCTTTTTGGCCGCCGTATGCGCCCGCGTCATGCCTACCAATACCCTCCTCGTCCATCTCACCACGCCGCTCATCGGCACGCCCGAGCAGGCTTCGTTTGAGCAGTCCGTTGATGGGCAGGCCAATGAGGGGCCGCATTTTAAGCTCCCCGTGCTCAATCTTTCGGTTGATCAGCTGCAGCTCCCCCAAGTAGCCTGCAACGATGCCAATCGCTGCTACCACTGCAAGCACGCCGGCTTTACCGCCATCGTCAACCACGCCAAGTCGCTCGGCTTTCCCACCGTCATCGATGGCAGCAATGCAAGCGATCGCGGTGACTACCGCCCCGGCATGCGTGCGGCAGAAGAGCTCGGCGTACGCTCACCCCTTATGGAGGTCGGCTTTACCAAGGACGAAGAGCGCGAGCTGCTGCGCGCATGGGGTTATCCCGTTTGGAACCTGCCGGCGGGAGCATGTCTTGCCACGCGCGTCCCCACGGGCGAGGAGCTTACGCGCGAGAAGGTCGATTTAATCCGCGCCTGCGAGGATTACCTGCACGATCTTGATCTGGCACAGGTACGCGCGCGCTTGATCGGCGGCTGCATGCATATCGAGGCCGCACCCGCAGATGTCGCCAAGATTGCTGCCCTCGGCGGCAACGCCGTCGATGCCGAGGGCAAAACCCCGCTGCCCGCCGTTATCGAGTCCGCGCTGCGCGAACTGGGCTGCGACCATATCTCCCCCGAGGTCACCCCCTACATCCACGGCAACATGAATCTTTAGGTTACGCCGTTTTACAAACGGCGTAACTGCTCGGCGCTGCGCGGGCCCCGGGCACGGCAATCTGACGTTCAACTTCACGGGCGCGACCAAAAGGTCAGCGCCCGCTTGTTTCACGTCACCTTACCGCACCCGGAGCCCGCTCGCTCGCATATGCTCAACCTGCACTGCGTTAACTGACCTGCCAATAAGGGACAGGTTTATTTTGGCAGGTTTTATCTGGGGAAATATCGCGAGGCAGTCGCCCCCCCTAGCACCCATCTCACTTCGAGAGACACAAGAGGGGCGACTCGCCTGCATCTACTTCTTCCGATAGCGGCGGTTGCGGCTCGTCGACGAACCCATTACTTCGATGAGCCCTTTATCCTCCATTTTTGGCAGATGGTAGCGGACGGACGAATTTTGGCATTCCGTCTCTCTAAAACAATAGATTTATCTCTCTAACGTTTCGTATATCTCTCTAACTTTAGAGAGATAAGCGCCTTGTTTTAGAGAGACATTTAGAGAGATGTATCGAATTCACTGTTAGATTGCCCAATGTTATCTCTTTAACTAGCTTTCTCTTTAGAGAGACATTTAGAGAGACGAGCGCAATCTCTCTAATCAAGGGCTCCACTCTTTAAGGTGCACACTTCCTAACCGTGCCCTAAGTTGCGGTGAAATAACTCACGATTAGCCTGCCAAAAAGCGACAGGTTTATTTTGGCAGGTTTTATCTGGGGAAACGCAAATAGGGCCGTGACACCCATACGGCGTCGCGGCCCTTTTCCTTGGAGAAGGATCAATTGATTGAACGGGATGACCGTTCTAGTCTTCGAGTCCGCTATTGATGAGCTCCGCAATCTCAACGGGATCGGTGCTCGCGCGCACCTTGTCACGGAAGCCGGCGTCCATCAGCATCACGGCAGCCTTGGAGAGCAGACGCAGGTGCGTAGTTCCGGCCTCGCCGGCGGGCACGTACAGCGCGAGCGCAACATCGACGGGCACCCCATCGAAGCTCGGCCATTCAACGGGCTCGGTCAGTTTAAGCACGGCAACGCCCGGCGTGTGGATCGCGTCGCTTTTGGCATGCGGAACGGCAAAACCGGCGACAAGGCCGGTCTCGGCCTCGTTCTCGCGAGCAATGAAGGCGGCCTCTACGGCAGATGCGTCATCGGCAAAGCCGAGCTCGATGGCCTGCTCGGACAAATAATGTAGGGCGTCCTCGCGCGAGGCGGCGGTATACCCGATTGTCACTTGGTTGGCAGATACAAATCCCATGGAAACCTTCCTTACAACACGGACCTGACCGCAGCTTCGATGCCGTCGGCGTCCAAACCGTACTTGTGCAGCAAATCGACCGCAGGGCCGGACTCGCCATACACATCGCGCACGCCGACGCGACGCATCGGCACCGGATGCTGCTCTGCGAGCACCGAGGCCACGGCCTCGCCAAGACCACCGATAATCGAATGCTCCTCGGCGGTGACCACGCGACCGGTCTTCTTGGCGCTGGCAACCACCAGGCGCTCATCAAGCGGCTTGATCGTGTGCATATTGATGACCTCGGCATCGATACCATCGGCAGCGAGCGCCTCGGCAGCCTCAAGCGCCTCGGCGACCATAAGGCCACAAGCGATGATGGTCACATCGGACCCCTCGCGCACGACCACGCCGCGACCAATCTTGAACTCATAGTCCTCGTGATCGTTAATGACCGGCGTTGCCAGGCGTCCGAAGCGCATGTAGACCGGTCCCTCAAACTCATAGGCGGCGCGCACGCAAGCGCGAGCCTCGATGTCATCGGCGGGAACGATTACCGTCATACCCGGGATCGTGCGCATGAGTGCGATATCCTCGCAGCACTGGTGCGTGGCGCCGTCTTCACCGACCGAGATACCCGCATGCGTGGCACCGATTTTGACGTTGAGGTGCGGATAGCCAATGGAATTACGCACTTGTTCGTACGCGCGACCGGCGGCAAACATCGCAAAGGTGCTCGCAAAGGCGACGTGGCCCGTGGTCGCGATGCCGGCGGCGAGCCCCATCAGGTTGCTCTCGGCAATGCCGGCGTCGTAGAAGCGCTCAGGGTGCGCAGCCTTAAACTTACCGGTCTGCGTGGCGGCGGCCAGGTCGGCATCGAGAACCACAAAGTCATCGCGCTCATTGCCCAGCTCGACAAGTGCCTCGCCATAGCTAACGCGCGTGGCGACTTTCTTGACGTCTGCCATTAGAGCTCCTCCCCTGCCGCTGCGAGCTCGGCCATGGCCTGCTCAAACTGTTCATCGTTGGGTGCCTTGCCGTGCCAGCCCACCTGGTTTTCCATAAAGGAGACGCCCTTGCCCTTCACCGTCTCGGCGATAATGGCCACGGGCGAGTCGCTCACTTTGCGGGCCTCGGCAAAGGCGGCGGCAATCTGCGCCATGTCGTTACCGTCGGCGAGCTCGATCACATGCCACTTAAAGGCGCGGAACTTGTCAGCGAGCGGCATGGCCGAGTTAACTTCATCGATTGTGCCGTCAATCTGCAAGCCGTTGTGGTCGACGACGGCAACAAGATTGTCGAGCGCATGGTTGCCGGCAAACATGGCCGCCTCCCACACCTGGCCCTCCTCGCACTCGCCGTCGCCCAGCAACGTGTAGACGCGGTAGCTGTCACCCCAGTGCTTTGCGGCGAGTGCCATTCCAACCGCGGCGGAGATGCCCTGACCGAGCGATCCGGTGGACATATCGATGCCAGGGGCGTCGTTCATGTTGGGATGGCCCTGCAGTCGGCTGCCAATATGACGCAGCGTCTCGAGCTCTTCGACGGGAAAATAGCCGCGATTTGCCAACACCGAATACAGGCCCGGCGCCGCGTGACCCTTGGAGAGCACAAAGCGATCGCGATCGGCCTTGTGAGGGTCGGCAGGATCGATATTCATTTCCTCAAAGTACAGATACGCCATGATGTCGGCAGCACCGAGCGATCCACCCGGGTGTCCCGACTTGGCCGCGTGAACCGCAGTCACGACACCCTTCCTGACCTCATTGGCGACCTTCGCCAGCTCCTGGTTGGTCATACGAATTCCTCTCTTGAGAACAACCCCGGCACCGGATGACGCGATGCCGGGGCAATCCACTCGTTAAGCCTGAGCGACGACCTTCTGCCAGTCAGCCTCAAAAGAGGCGAGGCCCTGGTCGGTCAGCGGATGATGCAGGCACTTCTTGAGAGCGGCCATGGGCACGGTCGCAATATCGGCACCGAGTAGCGCGGCCTGGGTCACGTGGTTGGGCGTACGAACCGAGGCGGTGATGATCTCGACGGTGTCGTCGACGTTCTTGCCCGTCCAGTCGTAGTTCTTAATGCAGGTCACGACGTTGTCGAGCCGCGAGATACCGTCCTCGGCGATGTCATCGAAACGACCGACAAACGGGCTGATGTAGCGAGCACCGGCATTGGCGGCCATAAGGGCCTGCGTCGGCGAGAAGACGAGCGTCATGTTGACGCGCACGCCAGCATCGGCCAGCGCACGGCAGGCGGCAAGGCCGGCCTCGCACACGGGAAGCTTGACCACGATGTTGGGGGCGAGGGCGGCAAGGCGCTTGCCCTCCTCGATCATACCCTCGGCAGTGGTAGCGGTAGACTCGGCGGAAACGGGCAGGCCCTCGCAGAGCTCGGCAATCTTGAGCATATGCGGCTCAAAGTCGGCAAGCTTGCCGCCGGTCTTGGCGTACAGGGACGGGTTGGTGGTAACACCGGCCAGGCAGCCCCAGCTCTTGGCCTCGGCGATCTCGTCCAGATTGGCGGTATCGATAAAGAACTTCATGGTGCAAACTCCTTCGAAGGAATCCAAAACTCAAAAAATAGGACAAAGGGGATGTCCCTTTGTCCTATGTGCCGGGCCTGCGGCTGGGACATGCCCCAGGCCCGGCGTCGCGTAGGAAAAGCTACTTACTCGGCAAGAGCGGCCTCGATGCGGGTCGTGACGCCCTTGAGGTTAAGACCGACGACGTACTGCTTGATCGGGCGCTTGATGTGCTCGATGACAAAGCGCTTGCCGTCGATGTCCTGAGCGGCGAGGTTGCGGTAGAGCTTCTCGACCTGCTCCTTGACCTCGGGATCGTTGAACGCATAGTGACCGGAGACATCCAGGATCTTCAGGCTGAGCTCATCGTCGGCAAGAATGTCGTCGACCTGCAGGTTGACGTCGTCGCCAGTCATCCACTTGCGCCAGCGCTCGGTCTTGATAGCCTTGACCAGCAGGGTGTGATACAGGTCGGAGGGGTCATCGCACAGACCGTTGTCGACCAGGATCTGCTCGGTGGCGCAGAGCTTGAGGTAGGCGCGGGTCTCCTCGGTGCCATACTGCGGAGCAACGTTGGAGGCGGTCACGTGTGCCGGGATGTGCTCGAGCAGCGTCGCGTCGTCCAGATAGTCGGCGTTGTGCTCCTTCAGGCCCACGCCGTAGCGCTTAGCCATGTCGGCGAGCTCGCGGGCATTCTTGAAGTTGTAATGGCCGACCTGCTCGGTCCAACGGGTGAGCGTACCGGTCTGGCCGACGATAAAGGTGGGCATGGGGCAGCCGCGCTTCTCGAGCTCGGGCTGCAGCTGAGAAATGAACTCCTCGTACTTATCGGTAGAGGTCAAGCCGCCATTGGTCTCCTCGGTACCGACCTCATAGGCAACCTCGGGCAGGTTATGCTCGCGACGGTACTGCTCAAGGTAGTCGATAAGATCAATCGTGCGGCGAAGCACCACGTCGAGCGGAATAACCTTGCCGATCTGATAGGGGTCCTTGGTGGGGTCGACCATCAGCAGGTCAAAGCCCGCCTCCATGTCAGCGACGAAGGACTTGCGGGCGAGCTCCATGGCCTCGTCCTCGGGCAGGTGGGCGTTACGCTCCTCGTCGCGCTGCCACGGACCGCCGTGATCGCGGCACAGGTAGTACGGACCGGTGTAACCCACCTCGTCGGCAACCTTCTTGATGTCGGCGGCAAAGCGCGTCTGGTCCCAACCGTTGACGTAGCCGGCGCCCATCTCGTCCATATCGACCTGGTTGCGGCTGGCGATAAACATGGGCGGGAAATCCTCGTCCTTGGCAAGCTCGAACACGGCCTGAATCAGGTTGGGGCTCATGGGGCCAATGCCGACCATGGTTGCGTGATCGCCGCTATCCTGCAGCTTGAGCATGCCCTGAACGGCCTGACGGATGGTGAGGTTGGACATTTTGTTCTCCTTCTCCAGAGGATTTTTGACAAAAGTTCCCTGGGACCCAGATGTGGGCCCTATCAGTACGGATGGATTTTGTTGTGTAGGGGCGGTTGTGCGGAGTCAAATCCATCCCTCCGCACAACCGGAGTCCTTAAAGGTTTACTTGGCCTGCTTGTCGAGCGTGGGCTTCATGGCAATCAGGATTGCAGCGGCGACCACGGCGCCAATCACGATGTCCAGGCAGAACAGCGCGACGTTGTTGGTGGCAAGGGCGACGATAAAGCCACCGTGCGGGACGTAGCAGTCGATGCCCTGGAAGGCGGCAAGTGCCGCACCCACGGCAGAGCCGATGCAAATGCCGGGCAGGGTGTGACCGAGGTCCTTGACCGCGAAGGGGATAGCGCCCTCGGTAATACCGATGCAGCCCATGAACAGCGCGGAGATGCCCATCTGGCGGTCAGCGTCATCGAACTTGTTCTTGGCGATGAGCGCAGCGAGGCCACAGGCGATCGGGGGAACGGCGACGGCGACGCGGAACATACCGTTAGGACCGTAGATACCGGAGGCCATGATGGCCATGGTGAAGGTCGAGGCGGTCTTGTTGATGGGGCCACCCATATCGAAGGCGGTCATAACGCCAATGACCAGACCCAGGACAACTGCGGAACCGCCCTGCAGGCTGCCGAGCACGCCGGTGAGCCAGTCCATCACAAAGCCAAGCGGCGTGGCCAGGATGTAGATATAGGCCATGCCCAGGACAAGCGAGGTCAGAATCGGGATGATCAGGATGGGCATGATGGTCTGGATGGTGTTGTTGACCTTCCAGGTCTTCATCCAGCGGACAAAGTAGCCGCAGATGACCGCCATGATCATGGCGCCCAAGAAGCCGGTCGAAACGCTGTTGCCGTTAGGGGTAACGACTGCGTTGTTGACCAGGTAGCCCAGGACAAAACCGGGGGCGAGCGCGGGCTTGCCAGCCATCGAGTAGGCGATGTATGCCGCAAGCACCGGGATCATCATGGAGATGCCGGCCATGCCGATGGTGTTAAGACTCACCATCAGCGGGTTCGTAACCTCCATGCCGTTGGCGCCGGCGGTACCGGATGCCAGCGAGAAGGCGAGGAACACGCCGCCGATAACGACGATGGGGATAAAATAGGAAACGCCGGTATTGAATGCATTGAGCAGCGTCTTGCCAGGATCGGCAAAGATAGACTGCTTGGACGCCGGTGTCGGGGCCTGCGGGGCAGCGGAGACGGCCTTCTTCTCTGCCTTGGCCTCGGCCTTGGGCGCGTCAACGGCGCCACCCGTCGCCTTGATGATCTCAATGGCCTGGTCGATGATCTTTACCGGATCGGCGATTACATCAGAGGTGCCGACCTTCAGGAACTTGCCCTCGGCCATCTTCTGCTCAAAACGGTCCTCGTTCTCGACACCCACGTCGACGGACTCCAGGACCAGGTCGGCGGAGTCCACGTCTTCCTGCGTGAGCTCATTCTCGATACCCAGGCCACCCTGAGCCTCGACCTTGCACTCGATGCCACGGGCGGCGCATTCATCCTGAATCGCCTTCTGGGCCATATACGTGTGGGCGATACCCACAGTACAGGCGGCAACGCCTACGATCTTCATTGCTTCCCTCTTTTCATAGAGTTGCGTGCGCAAGACACCGTTTGCGGAGGCCTCCGGAGCATCCCCTGCCGTTTGGACTTGCTGTCTTTTCGACAAGAACAATATAGGTGCTCGTTTTTCTTAATGCCAGCTTATTTCGGTAAACGCGCAGGTCAGAGCGTTGGTTATGCGATTTAGTTATGCGTTTAACCAAAAATGAATCCTGCGATTTTGCCCTCGATTTCAAAAGTCAAGAAGTATTTGATTTTCTCGGTAGACGGCAGATGCGCATGCCGGTCACAAATTTCGACCCCACCCGTATGCCGCATTTGTTGCATACTCATATGAAAGGAAAAAGCCGCTCACCGAAGCGTATCCTTCACCAAGACTCAAAGTCATCATGTTGGAAAATGCTCATCTGTCGGAAGGAGTCGCTGTGGCAAAACAGCGCGTTACGATCGCAGACGTCGCTCGAGAGGCGGGAACCTCGACGGCAAGCGTCTCGTATTACCTCAACGACAAACGAGAAAAGCTTAGCGAGAAGACGCAGAACAAAATCGCGCGCGTCATTAAGGAACTCGGATACGTTCCCAACGCCCAAGCGCAGACGCTCACCGGCAAGCAAACCCACGTCATTGCCATCATCATTTTGGATAACACCAACAAATGGGCGGGGCTCGTTCTCAATGGCATGGAGCAGGTCATGCTCCCCGCGGGCTACCAGACGGTCGTTTGCACGAGCAACTTTAACCCCGAGACCGAGCTCATGTACGTCGACAAGATGCTCTCGCTGGGCGTCGATGGCTTTATCATCCAGCCCACGGCAAACTTCAAAGCCGTGCATGACCGCATTAGACGCGCCGGCAAGCCGGTCGTCTTTTTCGATGCGGCCATCTATAGCCCAGGTACCAGCTGGATCAAAACCAACCTTTACGACGGCGTGTACAACGCCACACAGGCACTCCTCGACGCCGGCTACGAAGATTTCTTTTCCATTGCCGCCAACATGACCGAAATGCGCACCCGCATGGAGCGTTTTCAGGGGTATGCCGAGGCGCTGGCAGCGAACGGGCAGCTCTACAAAGCGATTCCCATCGATCACAACAAGCCGTCAATCAACGAGCTCACTGAATACTTTAAATTCAAGTTCAATCCCGCCAAGCGAACCCTTATCTTCGTGCAAAATCAGTGGGCACTTCCCCGTGTCTACAAGGCCCTCCAGCCAATGGCCCATCTGCTTCCGCAGCAAATCGGCCTTTTGGGACTCAACTGCGAAGACTGGACTAATCTCACCACACCGACCGTCTCCACCATCATCGAGCCCGTCGACCAAGAAGGTCGCGAAGCAGCCGAGATGCTGCTCGCCCTACTTGACGGAAGCAGCGAACCCGGCGAGCAGCGCATTCTCGAGTGCAAGCTCAACTGGCTCGACTCCACCTCGATCTAGACCGCGGGACAAATGAATCAGTAGCGTTTGTCTCAAATCTTAAGTATTTGTTCGACAGAACGGCCCTTGCCGGCTCCTGCTAGACTGGTAGATTCCCAACCGTCCATCTAGGAGCCTCCATGTCGCGCAAGCCCGCTTACAAGCAAGTACTTTCCATCGGCACCGCCGTGGTGCTGGGGTTTGCGCTGTTCACAGGGTCGCTCGACGGGGCGCCCAAGCTGTTGTCGCCGCAAAGCGATGAGCAGGCGGCAGCCCTGGCCGAAAAACAAAACGAGAGCCCCAGCCGCACCGACGACGAAGCAGACCTGGTTGCCCGGCTCGAATCAGGAACAGCGAGCTCCTCGGACTCTCAAAATAGCCAAGACTCTGGCGATGGCTCCGAGTCCACCGCGACCAACACCAACGGCAACGTTACCTCCGCGGATAGTGCCGCCACCCCCATCGACGAGGTGGAAAACCCCGACCTCAACCGCGCCCGCGGCGTATACCTCAGCAGCATTCCCGACTACGCGGGTAACCCCTATGTTGCCCTTCGCGCCGACAGCACGCACCCGCTCGGCACGCCGTCGTTCACGCTCGATGAATACGAGCGCGCTACCGAAGAGGGCTGCTTTAAGAAGTTCTCCAAGCTCGACAGCTTAGGCCGCACCCGCAAAGCGCTCGCCTGCGTGGGTCCCGAGTCGCTCGGTCAAGGCAAGCGCGGGGATATTTCGCGTATCCACCCCGCCGGATGGCACCAGCAGCGCTACGACTTTATTCCGGGTCAAAGCCTCTACAACCGCTGCCACCTTATCGCCTGGTCGCTCTGCGGCGAAAACGCCAACCGCAAGAATCTCCTCACCGGCACGCGCTATCTCAACGAAACGGGCATGCTGCCGTTTGAAGAGCAGATCCTCGACTACATCCACGACACAGGCAACCATGTGCTCTACCGCGTCACGCCCATGTATAACGAAGAGGAACTTGTCTGCCGTGGCGTGCGACTTGAGGCGCAATCGGTCGAGGACCGCGGCAAGACGCTGTGCTTCCACGTATATTGCTACAACCTGCAGCCGCATGTGCAGATCGACTACTCCACCGGCCGCAACCAGGCCTCGGGGGACTAGGGCCGACCAAGCTGCCCCAAAACCTAACGTGATCCGTTTTTCTCCGCCCCCCAGGGATCAAAAAGGGCCGCCCCGGATTACCCAGAGCGGCCCTTGCATCGGCACGTATGTTACAGGCAACGCCACACGCTACTTGGCGCGGCCCTCCTCATAGCGCTCGACCAGCTTGGCCTGAACGTCATAGGGCACCTGCTCGTAGCCGGCGGGCTTCATGGTAAAGTCGCCCGTGCCGCGCGTGATAGAGCGCAGACGCGTCGAGTAATCCGTCAGCTCGGCCAGCGGCGCCTGCGCGATAACCACGGTGTCTCCGCGCTCATCGGTCTCCATGCCCGTCACGCGACCGCGCGATGCCGAGATGTCGCCCATCACGGCGCCGGCGTAGCTCTCGGGGATCGTCACCGTGATTTCCTCGATGGGCTCCAGCACCACCGGATCGGCATCGGCGCACGCCTTGCGCAGGCCGATGCGAGCCGCCGCGCGAAACGCCATCTCGTTGGAGTCGACGCTGTGATACGAACCGTCGTACACCGCGACGCGAATGCCCGTGAGCGGGTAGCCGGCAATGATGCCGTCCTTCATGGTCTCCTGGACGCCCTTGTCCACGGCGGGAATCAGCGAGCGCGGGATGCGGCCACCCACGACCTCGTCAACAAACTCATAGCCGTCGCTCGTGCCGTCGGGCCCAATGAGCGGCTCCACGCGCAGCCAGCAGTCGCCATACTGACCGGCGCCGCCGGTCTGCTTCTTGTGGCGACCCTGGGCGCTCGCCGTGCGGCGGATGGTCTCGCGATACGGAATGCGGATCGGCACGCTCCTGGCGGCGACCTTGGTGCGGTCCTCCAGACGGTTGAGCAGCACCGAAACCTGCGCCTCGCCCACTGCCGAGATAATGGTCTGGCCGGTCTCCTCGTCACGATCGATGCTCATGGTCGGATCGGCCTTGCAAGCCTTCTCGATAAACGTGTAGAGCTTCTCTTCGTCGCCGCGATTCTCGGCCTCGATGGCAATGCGGTACTGCGAGTTGGGGAACTTAAACGCCGCAGCCTCGACCTTGCCGGTAATCGAGAGCGTATCACCCGTCTCGGCCGCCAGCTTGGGCGCCACGATGATATCGCCGGCATAAGCGTGCCCGACCTCGGTCATGTCGCGGCCGCACATCACATACAGGTGAGCCAGACGCTCACCCTTGCGCGTGCGCGCGTTGATGAGCTCGAGGCCCGGCTCAAGCGTACCCGTCAGTACCTTGATAAAGCTGATGCGACCCTGCTGCGGATCGGCCAGGGTCTTAAACACAAACGCCACCGGGCGGTCATCGTCACTCGAAATCTTAAGCGAATCGCCGTCGATGAGCGGCATCTCACCGTAGTCCGTCGGCGCCGGGAAGTACGTGGCGATGTCGTCCATCAGCGAGTTGACGCCCTGCTCCTTAATGCAATCGCCCGCAAAGACCGGCACAAAGATGCGCTCGGCGATCGCCTTCGACAGCAGGCCCTCAAGCTCCTCCTGCGTCAGCGTCTCCTCGCCTTCCAAGTATTTCATCATCAGCTCATCGTCGGCCTCGGCCACCAGCTCGCACAGATGGTCATGTGCTTCCTCGGCCTGGGCACGATACTCCTCGGGAATCTCCGACTCAACGGCTTCGGCGCCGTTGCAATGGCGCGCCTTCATGCGCACCAGGTCGATGATGCCATCAAAGTCCTCGCCCTCGCCCCAGCCCAGGGTCACGGCGCCCAAGCGTGTACCAAAGCGTTCCTGCAGCAGTTCCATGGTGGACGCAAAGCTGGCCTCGGGACGCGATAGGCGGTTTACGAACACCGCGCGCGCCAGGCGCAGGTCCTCGGCGGCGTACCAGAGCTTAACCGTCGTAGGCTGCGGGCCGGCCTCGGCATCGACCACAAACAGAGCCGTCTCGCAGACGCTCATCGCGGCAAAGGCGTCGCCGATAAAATCGGGATAGCACGGGGCATCGAGCACATTGATGCGCGCGCCCTTCCAGTCGATCGGCGCAATGGTCGTCGAGATAGAAAACGCACGCTTGACCTCTTCGGGGTCATAGTCGAGCGTGGGCTTGGTGCCGTCGTGGCCGCCCAGGCGGGCGGTCTTGCCGGAAAGGTGGAGCATGGCCTCGGCGAGTGAAGTCTTGCCCACCCCGCCTTGGCCTACGAGCACCACGTTCCTTACGTTACCGGTCTTGGGAGCACCCATGATGACCTCCTTGCAGGGCCGCGCGCAATGCGCGACGCCAACGGGGAGAGTTCGCGGTCGGTGCCGTCCCGGGAGCAGCATGGTCGGCAGCCGAGCCGACTCACCCTCCAAATGTCCTATGCCACCACCCTACCCTCACGGGCGGCTGTCCATGCATACCTTTCGGCACACGTATGAATACAGGCGGCGAGAGGAAGAGACAAGCTTGTGAGGCAATTATTGAACCCCGTCGATGCAAATAAAAGCCGCCGCAGACCATTAGACCTGCGGCGGCTTCATCTCAATATTTAGTTGAGCCTACCCCTCGATACGGCTCAAGAACTCACGGGTGCGCTGCTCGCGCGGATGGTCGATAACCTGCTCGGCAGGACCCTCCTCGACAATGCGACCGCCGTCCATAAAGACTACGCGGTCGGCGACGTCGCGCGCAAACTGCATCGCATGGGTCACGATCACCATCGTCATATTCTGCGCCGCGAGGTCTTTGATGACACGCAGCACCTCGGCCGTCAGCTCGGGATCGAGCGCCGAGGTCGGCTCGTCAAAGAACAAGATCTCCGGGTCGAGCGCCAGAGCGCGGGCGATGCTCACACGCTGCTGCTGACCGCCCGAAAGCTCACAGGGCACCTTGTTCTCGTTGCCCGTAAGCCCCATCTGCGCGATCAGCTCGTGTGCGCGCGCCTCCGCCTGCTCGCGCGGGCGCTTGAGCACGCGGACCGGGGCGTCGGTGATGTTTTTCATCACGGTATAGTGCGGAAACAGATTGTAGTTCTGGAACACCAGGCCAAAGTGCGAGCGCGCCTGCTTGGGCACATCGCCTTTCGCATATACCGTGCCCGAGCCCGCGTCCGTCGCAACGGCAAGGTCGCCAAACGAAAGCGAGCCGCCGTCGAGCGTCTCGAGCAGCGTGGCGCAGCGCAGCAGCGTAGACTTACCGCCGCCCGAAGGCCCGATAACAGCCACGACCTCACCGCGCTTGACTTCGAGTGAGATATCCTTGAGCACCTCATTGCCGCCAAACGCCTTACGCGCGTTCGATATATTCATTACCGTTCCGGACACGGGAACCTCCATGTGTTTGAGAAGTCAGCGAGCGTGTGGATGACGAGACAATGTGCTTCGAAAGAGGAGCGCCGCGTACTTCTGTACGCAAGCGACGGCTTGAGAAGCAGATTGGCCGTCAGACACGCGCGCAGCGTCGAGCAGTCCGCCGTTCGTTAGAACGGCGGAACGATCTAGTCATGATAATAGTCCAGCTTCTTTTCGGCAGCGCCCAGCAGCATCTCGACGACGAAGTTAAAGACCCAGTAAATCAGCGCCGCAATCGCAAACGGCACCATGCTCACCTGCGAGGCGACCAGCGCCTTGGCCGTCGAGAACATCTCGCCCACGCCGATGGCGAACGCCAGCGACGTGTCCTTGACCAGTGTGATGATCTCGTTGCCCATCGCCGGCAAAATGCGCTTGGCGACCTGCGGCATCACGATATACAGAAACGTCTGCATGCGCGAGTAGCCCAGCACCTCGGCGGCCTCATATTGACCGCGCGGAATCGACTGCAGGCCCGAGCGATAGATCTCGGCAAAGTAGCCGGCGTAGTTGATGATGAACGCCACGACGCACGCCGTCCACTTGGAATCGGGCGTGAGCGAAATGCCAAACACATAGTACGGGGCAAAGTAGATGGCAAACATCTGCAGCATGAGCGGCGTACCGCGCATGACCGAAATGTAGATGCGCGCAATCCAGCGAAGCGGCACGATTTTGCTCATGCGCATAAACGCCACGGGGATTCCCAGCGGAATCGACCCGAGCAGCGTCAGTACAAACAGCTGCAAACTGACCAAGAATCCCTGGCCAAGCATCTGCATCATGACTTGGATAGACAACCTACCCTCTCTTTCGCAGTAACGGAACAGCAAACCCAATGCTAAAGCGGGTTTTCCAGGTGCCCGGGTTTGCCGTGAAAGAGGAGCGCCGCGTACTAAATGTACGCAAGCGACGGTTTGAACGGCAAAATCGGGTGCCTGGGAAAGCCGCTATTTGAGAACCCAGTTGTCGAAGGAAAGACCGTAATCTGCATACTTGTCGCAGAGATCCTTAACCGTACCGTCATCGTAGAGTGCCTTGAGCGACTCGGTCACGGCGTCGGCCGACTTGGTGTCGCCCTTCTTAAAGCCGACGGCGTAGTGCTCGCTGGACAGCGGCTCATCAAGCTGCGTATAAGCATCGGGCTTGGCGGCAAGCTGATACTGGGCAATCGAAAGGTCGCAAGCCACGGCATCGACCGCGCCGCTCTCGAGCTGCATAAAGGCCGTGTTGTACTCGCCGATCGTGTCGAGCGTGGCAAACGTCGCCGCCAGATCCTTCTGTTCGCCCTCGAGCACATCCTGCGCAGCGGAATCGGTCTGGGTAATCACGGTCTTGCCGGCAAGATCGTCCCAGCTCTTGATGCCCGCGTCCTTCTTGACCACCAGCACCTGCTCGTTGAGCATGTACGGCTCGGAAAACGTGTAATCGTCCTCACGGCCCTCCATGGTAAAGCCGTTCCAGATGCAGTTGATGGCGCCCGAGTTAAGCAGCGTATCCTTGGCATCCCAGTCGATGGCCTCGTATTTGACCTCCCAGCCCTGCTTATCGGCAACAGCCTTGGCAAGATCGAGATCAAAGCCGGTGTACTCACCATCGTCGCCCACAAAGCCGTACGGAGGATAGGACTTATCAAAGCCCACCACGAGCTTCTTGGACTCCGCAGCGCCCTTCACATCCTTGGCCGCGGCAGAGCCAGCAGCGGAGCCCTTGCCGGCACCACCGCCGCAACCGACAAGACCAAGGCCAAGCACCATGGCGAGCGAGCCGGCTAGACCAACAAACTGACGACGAGACGTATCGGTGTTCATGGTATTCCCCTTTGGTAGCACTTTAGTTAGGTAAAGTGAGTCGTGTAACGTTCAGAATCATACACTTTAGCGTGATAGAGCACAAGGCGAGTTTGCCCGCCGCGTGAGGGGTGTGGGGGTTAAGTTTCCTGCTCTACAGTCCTGCTCACGACGGAGGCCACATTAAGTGGCCTCCTGTTCGTGCGGAACTCGCGATAAACTTAACCCCCACACCCCTCACGCGGCGGGCAACCGTCGTTGGGCTTATCACTGACACGAATAAACCGCTTGCATATCGTCTGCTGGCTTGGCACGGTACAATACTTGCAGCTTTAATTCATGAATAAGTGGAGTTATTGATGGCAGAATCTCGTGCGGAGCGTAGGGCTCGTCGTGCTTTGGTGGAGGCGGTTGAGGGGTCGAAGGAGGAGAAATCTTCTTCGAAATCCAAGTCTTCTAAAGCTGCAAAAAGCAAATCGACCAAGAACAGGGCTAAGGCCAAGCGTCCCGGCTCTCGTCGGGGCGAGGACAAGTCACCTCAGACTCGTTCCAAGCGCGTGCATAAAGATCCGGTTTTGTCTGCACGTAAGGCTGTGGACCCCAAGTCTCCCTGTTCGATCATGAAATCTTGCGGTGGGTGTACGGCGCTCAATCGTCCTTATAAGAAGCAGCTCGCCGCCAAGCAGGCCGCCATGGAGGAGCTTTTTGCTGCTCTTTGCGAGCGCGAGGGTATCAGCGTCGACCCCATTCGCGGTATGGGTGTCACCCTGGGCGACCCGGGCAAATATCCTGCGCCGCGCGGTTTTCGCCATAAGGCCGCCACTCCCTTTGCTCCCGGTAAGGAGGGCGCTGTCCGTTGCGGTTTCTTTGAGCGCGGCACGCACAAGATCGTTGCCGTACCCGAGTGTCCTGTCGAGGCACCGGGCGCCCGTCAGATTCTCAACGGCATCGCACGCGAAGCTGAGCGGCTGCACATTCCCGCCTTTAACGAAGACAAACATCTCGGGCTGCTTCGCTATGCCGTCGTTCGCTGCGGCTGGCGCACCGACCAGATCATGGTCACCCTCGTGACCGCCCAGCGCGACCTGCCGCATGCACAGGATTTCTTTGAGGCCGTCGCTGCACTCGATCCGCGTATCGTCACCGTCGCCCAAAACATCAACGGACGTCCCGGCAACGCCATCCTCGGCGAGGAAACCCGCATTGTATATGGCGCCGAGTGCATGCGCGACCAGCTGCTCGGCTGCGAGTTCGATATCTCCCCCACCGCGTTCTACCAGACCAACCCGCAACAGACCGAGCTGCTCTACCAGCTCGCTATCGACGGTATGGATCTGCACCAGGGCGATGTGCTTATGGATGCCTACTGTGGCAGCGGCACCATCGGTCTTTGCGCAGCTAAAGATGCCCAGAACAAGGGCATCGGCATCATGCTGCTCGGCGTGGAGCGCAACCCGGCAGGCATTGCCGACGCACGCCGCAATGCCGAGCTCAACGGCCTCACCCGCAGCGCTTGGTTTATGGCCGACGACGCCACCGATTACATCCTGGATGCCGCCGATAACAACGAGCGGGTCGATGTCCTTTCCATCGATCCGCCGCGCGCCGGCTCCACGCCCGAGTTCCTCGAAGCTGCCTGCGCGCTTAAGCCGCGCCGCATCACCTATATCAGCTGCAACCCCGTAACTCAAGAGCGCGACCTGCATCAGCTCCTCGACGGAGGCTATTGCCTGCTCAAGATCACGCCCGTCGACATGTTCCCTCACACCGACCACACCGAAACCGTAGCGGTCCTCGAACGCCGCTAACCGACCTCAGTAGATTTTTGGGACAAGAAAGGGGGCGACCCGCCTGGGCCGCCCCCTTCGCTTGGTTTATAAACTCCGCTACATCCCATTGCGCAGATCGCACACGCCGGCTGCCGCCATCTCGCGCAGCAGCGTCTCGCGGTCGCGCGTCACGATCAAATCTAGCGGGAAGTGAATCTCGTCGAGCATCTTGCGCGCGTGATCGAGCTTGCCAATGGCCATGCCAATGTGGGCATCGGTTGACACGCCAATGCCCACGCCCAGCTCGGCGCAGCGCTCGGCGATCTTGCGGCATACGGCCCAATGCTCAGTGTCGACACCGTGTTCAAGACTATGGTTGTTGATCTCGATAACCTTGTGCTTGGCCTTAGCTGCCAACAGCACCTCGTCGATATCGAACGGCACGCCCGAACGCCCCGTGTGACCCAGCATGAACACCTTGGGGTGCTCCAGGGCATTGATATACATCTCGGTCGTCTGGGCCAGCGTCGCGCCTTCAGCAATCTGCGGATTATGCACGCTCGCAACCAAATAATCCAAATTTCGCGTAACCAAATCGAACAGCGAATGCTGACGGCTGTACGAATCACCGGCAATATCGAGCGTGACAGGAGTGTCCTCGCCAAACAGGCTTCCGTCCAGCGAAACGATATCGGCCTCGGCACCACGCAGCACCAGCACGCCGCTCCAAATGCGCGGCCAGATATCCTGGTTGATAAAGAATTGGTAACTGCGCAGGTCATTGGGGCAAGCCGTAACCATAGAGCTCAGATGGTCGGCAGATCCGAGCACCTGCAGGCCACGCTCTGCCGCCCAGTACACATTCTCCTCAATGGTCGAATATGCATGCGCAGAGAATATCGTATGGGTATGAATGTCACAAGAAAGCAGGTAGGGCATCAGGTCTCCTTATCTGGCACGGCCGTCGCTTATATTCATTGTACGCATAGCCTTCGATAGTCGTAAAACCACTCCATCCCAAAGACACAACGTCCATGACAACGGGGTCTGGCTTAACACCAAACCCCGTTTCACGTAAAACATTGTAGGCAGAGCGCTTTACTTTTAACGATACTCGTCCGCCAACTGTTTCCAAGCGGGTAGCGAATTGATAATCGTTTCGTAACTCACGCAATAGCCCAGGCGGAACCAACCCGGCATACCAAAGCTGTCCGAGGGAACCGCAAGCAACTCATACTTCTTTGCACGCTCGCAAAACGCATTCGCATCGGGTTCCAGCGCCTTCACCCACAGGTAGAATGCACCATCCGGCTCAACATAGGTGTAGCCGTACTCCGCTAGTGCGTCGGTAAGCGCGGTGCGGTTGCGCGCATAGGCCTCGACATCGCTCGGCTCATCGATGCAATCGATGATTACGCGCTGGAAGAGTGCCGGTGCGCATACAAAACCTAGCGTACGGGCAGCACCCGCAACAGCCGGCATCAGACGGGCAGCCTGCGGATTGGTGTTGGGAACCAAGATCCACCCCACGCGCTCGCCCGGCAGCGACAGCGACTTGGAATACGAGTAGCACACGATGGTGTGCTCGTAGATCGAGGGCACCCAAGGCACCTCGGCACCGTACACAATCTCGCGGTACGGCTCATCCGAGATGAGCATAATCGGATTCTCGGGATCGCGCTGAGCGTTGGCCTCGCGCAGAACATTGGCCAGTCGCGTCAGCGTGTCGCATGTATATACGGCACCGGTCGGATTGTTGGGAGAGTCAATGATGACGGCCGCCGTCTTATCGCTGATCGCCTTGAGCACGTTGTCCACGCTCAGCTGGAACGTATCTTCATCGGCGAGCGCCTCAACACACGTACAGCCGGCCTTCTCAATCCAAACGCGATACTCCGGAAAGTACGGGGCGATAACAATAACCTCGTCGCCCGGGTTCGTAACGGCGTTGAGCGTGCAGGTGAGCGAAGCTGCGGCACCCACCGTCATAAAGACGTCCTTACCCTCATAGTTCGTTCCAAAGCGGCGGTTGAGCGATTCGGCGACGGCCGCTCGACATTGCGGCAGGCCCGGAGCGGGGGTGTAGCCGTGCAACTGGTCACTCGGCAGCTCCAGGGCCTTCTTAATGGACTCCGCCACAGCAGCGGGTGCCGGAACGCTCGGATTGCCCAGCGAAAAATCAAATACGTTTTCCGCACCGATCTGCGCCTTGCGCTCAAGGCCATAGCTAAAAATCTCACGGATGATGGAGCTTTCCGCACCGCGAGCATACATAGTTTCGTTGATCATCTGTTCCCCTTTCGCATAGGCGCTATTGTACGCTTTAGCCGAGCAAAGTGCCGCAGCAATGTTGATTGGGGACAGACTTAAATGCGTGAAAACGCTCATTTAAGTCTGTCCCCAATCAACAGATGGCCCCATATCGCTCAAAAGAAAAAGCCTCCGCAGGTTTCCCCGCGGAGGCTTTCGTGACAAAGATTACTCGTCGACGTCAGTATTGCCGTCGGCCTTCTTTTCGTCAGCGCTCTCGGCATCGTCAGCATCCTCGGATGCGACGTCGGCATCCTCCTGCATGGCCGCCTGCGCAAAGGCCGCGGCATCAGCCGCCAGCTCCTCCTCGCTCATGCGAGGCGCACGCTTCTTGGCCGGCATACCGGCCGCCTTGGCATTGCGCTCCTCCTTGGCCGCCAGGATATCGCCCTCGCGCTCAAGGTAGGCATCCCACTCATTGTCGAGCAGGGCGTTCACGGCGTCGCCTTCGACGGTCTCGCGCTCAAGCAGCACCTTCGCCATCAGATCGAGCTGATCGCGACGGGCATCCAAAATCTCGACCGCACGGCGATGGGCCTCACGCATAATGCGCTGAACCTCGATATCGATGCGGCGCGCCGTCTCCTCGGAGTAATCCTGGTGATCGGCATAGTCGCGGCCCAGGAACACCTGATGCTGCGCCTCGCCAAAGACCTGCGTGCCCAGCTCCTCGCTCATGCCCAGGCGCGTGACCATCTCGCGCGCCATCTTGGTCGCGCGCTCCAGATCGTTACTCGCGCCCGACGTGATGTCATCGCACATGAGCTCCTCGGCGACGCGGCCGCCCAAGAACACGGCAAGCTCGTCGAGCATCTCGTTCTTGGTCTTGAGGAAGTGATCCTCCTGCGGAAGCTGCAACGTGTAGCCCAGAGCCTGGCCGCGGCTGACAATCGAGATCTTGTGGACCGGATCGGAGTGCTCCAGGATGTGGCCCACCAGGGCGTGGCCGCTCTCATGGTAGGCAATCGTGGTGCGCTCGGCTTCGGTCATCACGCGACCCTTGCGTTGCGGTCCGGCAATCACGCGCTCCATCGACTCCTCGACCTCGTCCATCGAGATCACAGAACGATGACGGCGAGCGGCCAGCAGCGCAGACTCGTTGAGCAGGTTTGCCAAATCGGCACCAGTAAAGCCAACGGTCATCTGGGCGAGCTTCTCAAACTTAACGTCCTCGTCCATCGGCTTGTTCTCGGCATGCACGCGCAAGATCTGCTCGCGGCCCTTCACATCCGGACGGTCAACCGTGACTTGGCGGTCAAAACGACCGGGGCGCAGCAATGCCGGGTCCAGAATGTCAGGACGGTTGGTCGCAGCGATCAGGATGACCGACTCGCTCTCCTCAAAGCCGTCCATCTCGACCAGCAGCTGGTTGAGCGTCTGCTCGCGCTCGTCGTGGCCGCCGCCCAAACCGGCTCCGCGCTGACGTCCCACGGCATCGATCTCGTCAATAAAGATGATCGACGGAGCCTGAGACTTGGCCTCCTTAAAAAGGTCGCGCACGCGGCTGGCGCCGACACCCACGAACATCTCGACAAAGTCAGAGCCCGAGATGCTAAAGAACGGCACGCCCGCCTCGCCGGCAACGGCCTTGGCCAGCAGCGTCTTACCGGTACCCGGAGGGCCCACCAGCAAAACGCCACGCGGAATCTTGGCACCCAGTTTGCGATAGCGGTCCGGATCGCTCAGGAAGTCGCGAATCTCCTCGAGCTCCTCGACGGCCTCGTCCACGCCGGCAACGTCCTCGAACTTGACCTTGGGACGCGTTGCCTCGCTGGTCTTGGCGTTGGTCTTGCCAAACTGCATGTTCCTGTTGTTGGCGCCCATCATCTGGCGCATAAAGTAGAACATGATGGCGATCAGGGCGATCGTCGGAAGCACGCTCATCGCCAAGTCGCCCCAAAAATCGGGGTCATTGGTGTTGACGATGTACTTGGTATCGGGGTGCTCCGCCATAAGCTCGGCAAGCGAATCGGAGCCGACATAGGTCGAGGAGAAGCTCTTGAGCTCGCTCGTGTCGCCCTTGTCCTTTTTTGTCTTCCAGTAATGACCCGCCACGCTTCCGTCTTGAACCGTATAGGTCAAATCTTCGACGCGATCCTGCTTAATGGCGTTGACCATCTCGCTCGTCGCGAGCTTTACGGTATTGCTGGAATTGGCAAAGCCGGAGCCCATGTTAAAGAAGGCGTAGCCCAGAAGCGCGCAAGCCAAAATAAAATACAGCCAGCCCGTACGCGTGGGCTTCTTGCCTCCGGGCATCCCCGGGATCTTAGGCTCCCGGGGAGTCTGGGAATTGTTATCGTTACGGTCGTCGGGCATCTTACGAATAAACCTCCGGTTTCAAAATGCCCAGATACGGAAGGTTACGATAGCGCTCGGCATAGTCGAGGCCGTAGCCCACCACGAAGGCATCGGGGCAATGGGTTCCAACATACTTGGGCGTGACGGCCGAGGTACGGTCCTCAACGTCCTTCCACAGGAAGGCGGCGACCTCCAGAGAAGCGGGCTTGCGGCTCTCGAGGTTCTTCATCAGGTACTTGAGCGTCAGGCCCGAGTCCAGAATGTCCTCGACGATCAGCACGTCGCGACCGCGGATGTCGATATCCAGGTCCTTAATGATACGCACGATGCCCGAGGACTTCACACCGTCGCCATAGCTCGAAACAGCCATGAAATCGATGTTGGTCGGCAGCTCGATCTTGCGCATCAGGTCGCCCATAAAGACCACGGCGCCGCGCAGGACCGCAATCAGTACCAGATCCTTACCCGCGTAGTCGCGCGTAATCTGCTCGCCTAGGCGAGAGACGATACCGTCGATATCCTCCTGCGTAAACAGAACCTTCTCGATATCCGGATGTTGAGAAGCCATGACAACCCTTTCTTGTGCTTATCGCCCACACACCGCCGTATGGACGCGAACTACACATTCTAGCAGCGCACGGGGTATATTTTCCAGCCCGCGCACCATCAGTGCGGGAATACCGTCAACGTCGCACAGAATAGCTGGCGTGGGACGCTATTCCGCATCGACTACGCGGAGCAGATATGCCACGCGCGTTGCAGCCGTGCACTTAAAACGCTCGTCCGCGCGAACTCCGGCGACCCACACCACAGCACCCCCCGGCGCCGTCCTCACCGTGGGTACGCCGGCGCGCTCGGAAACGGGAATGCGGGCCTCTCCTAGCAAGTCGGATACTTTCTTGCTTCGCCCACTCATCCCTAACGGGCACATCACGTCCCCCGGTGCGGGACCGTCCACCCACAGGCGCGCCAATCGCGCCTCGGCGGGGATCTCCCCACGCGAGCCCGCCAAGATCCGCTCACTATCGCTGTCGGCAAAACCCAGGGCAGCCGCGTCTACCAAAGCTGTCGCCTCCCCGGCAGCCGCAAGCTCACGGGCGCGGCGCACGATATCGCATCCCGGCTCAACGGCCATCGGTTCTGTGACCAGCATACGTCCCCCGCCCAGCGGCAAACGACCGGGTACGGTAACCCAGTCCGCGACCAGGCCCTCGCGAGCCGCCGGCGCCTTAAACGCCAGCATGCCAAACTCAACGCGCACGTCAATTCCCGCCGGCAGTGTGACCGAACCCGAGCCTTCGGCGACACAGGCGAGCACGCGCTCCACATGCCGCATCTCGGGACGAGCGTCCGGATCGATGCGTTTGATCGCCATTCGCACGATGCGCCGCGCGATTACCACCTCGGCCGCAGCAAGGCGCCTGGCATCGAGCACCAGCGCGCCCGCCGCTTCCTTGCGCAGGCAGCTTCGAAACGACTGTGCCGAAAGCTGGGAAAGAAAGGCGTCTTCGTCGCCCAGAATTTCGCAAGCGGCGCCAATCGTCTTACAGACGTTCGTGTTGCGCTGCGCCACCACCGGCATCACCCGATGGCGCACATAGTTACGCAGGTACGAAACGTCCTCGTTGCTTTCATCTTCCCGCCATGGCTGACCGTGCACCTGCAGATAGCTCACGAGCTCATCATGCGTGAGGTCGAGCAAGGGGCGCACCACAATGTTCCGACGGCGTGGAATGCTTGATAGACCCGCGGGACCCGACCCTTTAATGGCATTCATCAAAAATGTTTCCGCGCGGTCCGACGAGGTATGCGCGGTACAGATACGAGCCGCCGTCCGCGGTGCGCCCGATTCGGCACAAAGTTCGCGAACATATCTCCGTGCTGCGGCATAGCGCACCTCGCGGGCCGCAGCCTCGATATTGCCCGATTCGTCATCAAAATAGGCATGCTCAACGCACAGCGGCAAGCCGTATTGCACGCACAAATCACGTACAAAGGCCTCGTCGCCATCGGATGCCTCCCCGCGCAGATGATGGTTCACATGCAGCACGTGCAAACGCTCGCGTGCAATGGAAGCGATACCGCGCCCGTCCTGGATATCCAGCTTTGATGTGCAAGCCATAAGGAGCAGCGCCGTCGAGTCCGCACCGCCTGATACCATGAGCACTACGGGGGCAGCGGTCTGCCGCGTTGCCAGAACGTTCTTATTCGTCCTCGGCGCGGCATGATGTCCATAGTGCTGAGATACCGTTGGCATTCGCTTCCTCCTCTATTCGTCCGCACCCATTGTATCCTTTGGAATCTTATGTCTCGCCTGCACCTTCATATCCTCGGCAGCGGCTCAAAAGGCAACTGCGCACTCGTCGAGGGGCCTCAGGGGCTCATCATGATCGATAACGGCCTGTCCCGCCGCGAGACACTTAAACGCATGGCGGAGCTTGGCCTCTCGGCAGACGACGTCGCCGCTCTTGTAATCACTCATGAGCATGGAGACCATATCAAGGGGCTCGATGTATGGTGCAAGCACTGGCATGGTCCCCTCTTTGCCAGTAGGGGCACCCTTTCATGCAAAGAAAACCTCGCGCACCTGCCCGTGGAGGAATTTGACCCCGGCGACACGCTCCCCATTGCCGGCATCCAGGTACAAACCTACTCAACATCGCACGATGTCATCAATCCTGTCGGCTATCGATTCAATGCTCTCGATGATTCCATTGGGTTTGCCACCGACACCGGAGAGTTGTCGAGCAAGGCCATAGGCATCCTCAAAGACTGTCGAGTTCTCGCGCTCGAAAGCAACCACGATGTAACTATGTTGCGCGAAGGACCGTACCCACGCTTTCTTCAGGAGCGCATCCTGTCCACAAAGGGGCATCTCTCCAACAACCAAGCCGCCGAAGCCGCGCGAGAACTTGTTACCGATCGCACAGAACAGCTCATCGCCATGCACATCAGCCAGGACAATAATCGTCCAAGCCTTACCGTCAAAAGCTATGCCAACGCGCTTGATGCAAGTCTCGATGATGAGCTCGGCAGCTCAGCCACCTGTCTTCAAGGGCCACGGAAGATCTCGATACGCCCTGCAAGTCAGTATCAACCGACAACTATTCAATAGCCCACTCAAGACAACAAAAGGGGGCTGGGAATCACTTCCCAGCCCCCTTAATTCATACTCTCGATTGAAGCAGAGCCATCGTTAGTCAATAGAAATCTTCGTAACGTTCTTCTTCTCGACAATCTTGGGAACCGTGACGGTAAGGATGCCGTCAGCGTACTTTGCAGAAAGGCCCTCGCTCGAAGCATCCTTCAGGTACACGCCGCGCGTCGCGCTGTACGAACTAAACTCCTTCTGCAGGAAGTTCTTGCCCTCGTTCTCGTCGCCCTCCTCAACATTCACGCTAATGGAAAGACGGCCCTCATTGAGCTCAACGTCGATGTCGTCCTTCGCGACGCCAGTCAAATAAGCCTTGACCTCGTAACCGTCGCCCTTGTCCTCAACATCGACGGGAAACGCCTTAGAGGCGATCGAGTTGTTTGCCAGATCGGTCATATCATCAAACAGATCGAAAAGCGAGCTAGCAGAAGGACGAACGCCAAAAACCGAACGATAAGGAACCATGCTTGCCATGTTTACCACTCCTTGTAAGGACTGCCGAGCCATCTTCTAGGTGACTGGGACTTCTTTTGACGCTCTTATATATGCCCAGCTGCTTCTTATATATACATCGACTATAAAGTTTTTTAAGTCTATTGATGTAAGCATATCTAAGTCTAGTTGACTAAGGTTTTGTCTTATTAACGGAATTTGAACGAAGACTTAAATAATGTATGCAATCCCATCAAAACTAGACGGCTGGCTTACAATGGGCGCATACACGATATTGATGACGAACTAAGGGCATCATGGACGATCAAAAACAGGACAACACGTTTATGCCGGAGCAGGACGAAGCATCCAGCCCGCAACCGATTCGATTCCATCGCCCCCACATCTCGCAAGAGCCCATCAATGATCCAGAGCCCAAATATGTGACAAGAAACCGATATCAAACACTCGAAGATGCGCAAACGGGACGCAAGCATATGGGCGTGGCCTCGGGTGACCCTGTGTATCTGAAAGACGCACCATTATCTAAAAACAGCGCAGATAGGGATGAGCCGATGAAAGCATCCGCCGCTCATCAACAAAGAGAACCTCGACCCAAGCAAACCTTAACGCATTCGGCTCGCTATCTCGAAACGCCAAAACAGGGAAAATCAATCTTCGTTTCATCAAGTAAACGACGCAAGCAGCATCAGCTGACAATTCTGCTTTTGCTCATTGCGGCCATAGCAGTTGCCCTTGTTATACGATTTGTTTTCTTTAAATAAAGGCTCAATACCAAAAACAACTAGATCGTCTGGTGTAATTGAGTCATTTACGCCCCGTAAACGCAAAAAGGGGGAGGCCGCGAGGCCTCCCCCTTCTTCAATCTCGATGACGGCTCGGT
>CAUBPS010000006.1 GCA_958437935.1 uncultured Collinsella sp.
GCGGGTGGTTTCTGATGCGGCGCGCTGCGCGCCCCGCACAGGCTAAAGCCTTTAACAGAAGGGGCCTCGCACAGGCGAGACCCCTTCACACGCAAAATCAAACGTGTCTGTTACAGATAGAACAGAATCTCGTCGTAGGTCGGGACCGGCCAGCAGTCGGCGGCCACGATCTCCTCCAAGGCATCCACGACGTCGCGCAAGGAGCGAAGCGACGCAGCGGAAGCGGGCAATGCCAGCCGCACGCGAATATCCCGTTGGGTGGGGCACCATTTGAAATGAGAAGCCCGTTATCCTCACGATAGCGGGCTTTTTGCTGCCATGCGCCGGGATTCGAGCCCAACAGGGTGCGAAGCCGAGAAAATGCACCTACGCTTTGACCCTAACAAGTGATTAACTTAGTCCCTAGCAATACGATATCTGAAACGTCCGTATCGAAAAACATTGCCTGGAGACAGCTCCGTCTCCATTAGCCATGATGTTGACAAGCTTTCTTATCAATCGCACGTCTTGAAAAATTATCCCAACTTCAAAATCGCTGTGAGTTCCGAGGGTGTCGGGAAACAGCACATTCCCTCAACTCGCACCCTGCACACAGCATAAATACCTCCAATCCGTACATCGATAAAACAGCGCCGCGTGTAGTCCAGTTCCCTGGTCTCGATTTGTAAATTTGTTGGCGAAGTCCAGGCATACGCTGCAAACAACTTGCGAACATCCCATGCGGGGGCATCGTCCCTCTCAGCTTCATGAGTCACGAAAGGAAAGAGGTCTCCAACGCCGGCCCCATCGCCCGATTTGCAAACCCAAGACTTGTAGCCGGCCCTCACGCCGTACTCACGACCATCGCGCAACAGAGATAAATCCAGCTCATTCTCATAAAATCGAATATCGATCTCTTCAAAATCCCCGAAAATGCAATGATGAATGCCCTCGAGGCGTAATGAGCTCAAACGTCCGCCAGAAGCCAACCCAACTGGCACGGGAATACTATCGAAGTCACGTTCGGAAGCCACCGTTTCCCGAACACTAGACTCTTTGAACAATACCTTATACAGCGGATCAAGCAGCGCCTTACTTCCTGTCGTGGAACTCGAGCAAGCGATGACAAGGCCATCTGTGGGCCGTATGTAGCACAGCTGCCCAAAAAGGCCGGAGCATCTGAACCCGCCACGCCGGCACATCCAGAACTGGTATCCATAGCCATTGCTGTCTTCAGTCGCCTCAGACGGATAAAAGGGGCTCGTTTCCATCTGAATCTTCGTCGCCTCGGCAACCCATTCCGCGGGAATGATCTGTTCCCCACGCCACTTGCCGCCATCCAGCAAACATTGACCAAACTTAGCCAAATCCGGTGTCGAAAGGTGAAGACCAAAACCTCCGGTCGTATGACCGGCTTGATCCTCTTCCCACCACCAATTTCTAATGCCTAACGGCGTAAACAAACGTTCAGCGAGATAATCGGATTCTTTCGTTCCACTTATGCGTTGCACGAGCATGCTCAATAAATGTGAACACAGCGAATCGTAGTGAAAGACCTCGCCCGGCTTCCAGTCAAACTCACGATGAAGAACCTCATGTGCCCAGTCGTCTCCCGCGCCAATATACGAAAGGTCACTCTCCTGCCCCATCGTCATAGTCAGCAAATTGCGAACCGTCACATTGCGAAAGCGCTCATCCGCAATCTCGCCTTCATATTCCGGGAAGTATGAAATCCAGCGATCGGCCAGCGACAGCCGTCCTTCATTCACCAACATCCCAACAGCAACCGAAGTGAAGGACTTAGTCACAGAATAGAGCGGGTGAACGTGTTCGAGGGCGAACGGCGCAGCCGCATGCTCGAAGACGACTTCACCATCTTGTCGGACCACGACTGAGCGGACTTCCACACCCGCGGACTTCCACGCCGCAAGGCACGCCTCACCCATCTTATTGTCAAAGATAATATTAGGCACCCTCAACCACTGCCTCTCGAACGAAATCAGTACAAGATGAGGTCGCCCTCGACGCTTATTCAAGGACGACCTCGTCTAATTGCTGGCGCGCGGGGAAATACTTGTCCCGCAGCTCCACTTCTTTGGCTACTTTGCAGCCTCTACCGCCGGCACGTCCTCCTTGTACGTCGCATACGTAAGCAGGAACGAAATCACGCTGGAAACCACGATGGCTATGATTACGTAAATCAGGTAGTTCGCGCCCATTGCACCGGACGGGTCAATGAAGCCCGGGAAGGCGCAGAAGCCGCCGCCGGTGAAGGCGAACATCTTGGTGCCAAGAGCGCCGATGATTAGGCCGCCGGGCACAGAGGCGATGCAGCTCATGATAAAAGGCTTCTTGCGCGGAAGGGTCACGCCGTAGATGCAGGGTTCGGTGATGCCGAAGAAGAAGCCCGAGATGAACGCCGGCCATGCAAGCTGCTTGAGCTTTACGTCCTTAGTCTTCAGAAGGATAGCGAGGACGGCAAGGGACTGAGCGTATGAACAAACCATGTACGGCGCCATGACAATATCCCAGCCCTGGGAGGCAATGTTCACCAGCATGAGGGCAATGACACTCCAGTGGAATCCGAAGATGACCATAGGCTGCCAAATGGCAGTAAGCACGATGCCGCCGAGCGCGCCGCCGATGACAGGCAAGCTGTAGAGGGAGTTAAACAGCAGGCTCATGAGGTTCGTGATCAGGGTGGCAATCGGGCCAATAATCAAATAGGTAGCGGGGACCATCACAACGAGCACGCACGTAGGCACAAAGAAGAACTTTACATACTCAGAGAAATGCTTGCGGCACCACTTCTCCAGCTTTGCCGCGAACCAAACAGAGATGATAATCGGAATGACAGAGCTCGTATAACCCGAAGACGGCATGATGACGGGTATGCCGAGGAAAGTCGTGTAGTAGTTCATGGCAAAGGGAGTGCCGGCAAACACCGTTCCCAAAACATCGCCAGATGTGATGTTGACCATCGCCGGATACGTAAGTGCGATACCGAGCGTCATGCCAACGAACTCACTACAGCCAAACTTCTTTGCCGCGGTATAGCCAAGGATAATCGGCAGGAAGTAGAAGAAGCCGTCACCAGCCGCATATAGAATCTGGTACAAGCCATCTGTCGCCGTAATCCATCCAAGGGCGACGAGAATACTCAAAACACCCTTGATCATGCCCGCGGCACACAGAACCGCAAGAATCGGCTGGATTACGCCCGAAATAGTATCGATAAGGGCACTAACAACGTTTCCTTTCTTGACGGGCTCACCATCAAGATTAACCTCGCCCAGCCCCTCGACACCAGAAGCGGCAACCGCGGCATCGTAAACATCCTCAATCACATTGATGCCGACAACAACCTGATACTGGCCATTCGCGTTGATTACTTGAATGACGCCTTTATGAGATTCAATTGCCTTAGTATCGGCCTTCGCATCGTCTCGCAGCTTGAAACGTAGACGCGTCATGCAGTGCGAGATGCTCAGGATGTTTTCCTTACCGCCGACGAGGCCAACTACGTCCTCGCCGAGCTTGCGATTTGCAAGCTCTTTGCTTTCGCTCATGGTTTTCCTCCCATGCGGCCTGTCCAAGGTCGGCCGCCCGCCATCATTCGCTAAATTGATTTCCGATACTAGTGAAGCTCTGGCCAGAACTCCTTATTCGCCTCAATGAGATCGTCAAGGATCTTCTTTGCAACGGAGGCAGAGGGGACCGTCTTCGAAAGCGTCAGCGCCTGCCAAAGCTCCTGATAGGAATGGTCGACCCAAGCAGACACTGCAAGCTTTTCGACCGAGACCTGTTCCTCCATAAGTCCTTTCTGGAATTGCGGAATCTCACCTTGGCAAATTTTCTCGTAGCCGTCGCTGCCGACGATGCAGGGGATCTCGACCATAGCCGTTGGGTCAAAATTGGACACAGCCCCGTCGTTGGGAACAATCAGCGAGAAACGTTCACGGGTGTTCTCTGCCAAAGCGCGAGCGAGATCGACAATGTACTCAGCGTGGGTATCTGGCTTAAGGCCGAAGCCCTCAGACGTGCCCTTTTCGATAATCTGGCGAGCGGTACCGAAAACGCGTTTCTCGCGACCCTCACGGACCTCGTCGGTGCGGGTGTGGTTGGGGTCGGTGTGCTCAACCACATAGTCCGGGAAGAGATAGTACTTGAGGTAGGTGTTCGGAATGGTATTCGGATCGAGCGCGTAAACATCCTTAGCCTTACGGAACGTCTGGTCCCAAGACGCATCGACGAATTCAAGGCCAGAATCCTCGCCAGCATAACCGTTTTTAGCCATTTGGGCCTTGATAGTGGGCATAAGGTCATTGCCTGCACGGTCGTGAATCTTTGTCCACCAGCCAAAGTGGTTGAGGCCGTAGTAGCCGACGACGAGGTCGTTGTGGTCCTTGAGACCACACATCTGAGCCATGATATCCATCAGGGCTATTGGCATGTCGCAAATGTTGATGATCTTTGAATCCGGGCGAAGGCGGCGTGTCGCCTCAGCAACGATCGCCGCGGGGTTGGAGTAGTTGAGCATCCATGCGTTGGGACTATATTTCTCCATGTAGTCAAGGATCTCGAGTACGCCGCCAATGGAGCGCAAGCCATAAGCAATGCCACCAGGACCGCAGGTCTCTTGGCCAAGAACGCCATAGCGCAGGGGGATCTTCTCGTCCTTATCGCGCATAGCGTACTTGCCAACGCGAATCTGGGCAAGTACAAAGTCGATGCCTGTGAAGGCCTCCTCAGGGTCGGTCGTATAGCTGAAGGTTACCTCTGGAGCATTCTCCCTGATGTAGATGGCACATGCCTTGGCAATTGTCCCCTGACGCTCGGCATCGTTGTCATAGAGCGTAATCCTATTGATGGGGAACACATCACGCTTCGCGAGAAGTGTCAGAACAACGCCCGGCGTATAAGTGCTTCCGCCTCCCGCGATAGTAACCGCATAGCTCTGTTTTGCCATTGCAAATCCTCCTGTCTAGACATGTACTTGACAACTTGAATTATATCCTCAGTGATTTGCTATCTGTCTAGACATGTTAAGCACACGGGTGAACGGTTGATTTATGACGGTAAGCGGTAACTTTAAGCGTCTTCACTTCCTATAATTGGTAGAAACAGACTATCGCGCCGATTTGACGCATTCCGCACCACCTCTATAAGGAGAGCATTTTGGCAAGGATCCTGTACAGTGAAATTTACCGCAGCCTTCGAGAGCGGATTGTCGAAGGTAAGCATCCCGCGGGATCGCTCCTTCCTTCCGAACAAAATCTGTCCAAAGAGTTCTCCTGTTCTCGAATGACGGTGCGCAAGGCCATTTCACTTCTCGCAAATGAAGGTCTAGTTCAGTCCATTAAAGGCAAGGGAGTCCTCGTAATCGAGACGTCACTTGCAGGCGCCAGCAAAGAGGGCGCATTCACCGTAAATGACCTTTCTTCGTTCAGCGAATCGGCACACGCGATCGGAGCAATTCCAACGTCAAAAATCGTCTATTTCGAACACGTAAGCACCAATAAGTATCTAGCTCAGTTGACGGGATTTCCCGAAGGAGAAGACCTTACGCATTTGAAGCTCGTCCGCATGCTCGACGATAAACCGGTCGCTGTCGACCGCCACTACTTCCTAACTTCCTCCGTCCCCGGCCTAAACGAGCAGAATGCCACCCTGTCGCTCTTCCATTACATCGAGGATGAGCTAGGGCTCACCATTGCCGTGAGCAAACGAACGATAACACTCGCCCAGCCCGACACTGAGGACTGCCGGTTGCTTGACGTCGATTCTTCTTCGTATCTGGCGGTCGTAACCAGCCAGACATTCGACTCAACCGGAACTCAATTTGAGTATGTCGAGGCGCGTTATATTCCGAGCATCTTCCATTTTCACGACACGGCAACGCGCACACCCCTACCCTAGCAAACGGCACGGAGCAGACTCTTCCCTAATAAATTTGTTCAACAAGAAAGCCGGAGCCCGCGCGATGCGGACCCCGGCTTTCAACCGTGACGGTATGCTGTCCCAGTCCTACACGTAGAACAGGATGTCGTCGTAGGTCGGGACCGGCCAGTAGTCGGCAGCCACGATCTCCTCCATGGCGTCCACGGCAGCACGCAGCGTATCCATAGCGGGAACGACCTCGTGCGCATACACGTTGGCCTGCTCCTGGCCATCGAGGGCCTCGGCCTTCTGATGCACGGCGTCGAGAGCCTTGATGGAGTCGTTGATGGCGGTGATGCCATTGCAGAGCTTGTTGAGCGTGTTCTGCTCGCACTGCATGGCGGCCTCAGCACCGGCGGCACGAATAGTCTCAAGGCCCTTAGCGACCTTGGTGGCATAGGCGGTAATGACCGGACGATAGGTACGGCGTGCCTCGCGAACCATCGTGGTAGCCTCGATGTTCATGAGCTTGTTGTACTTCTCGAGCTTGCAGTCATAGCGGCACTGAGCCTCGGCCTTGGTCAGGACACCCGTCTCCTCAAAGAGCGCAATGGCCTTATCGGAAACAAAGGCGGGCAGGGCGTCGGCCGTGGTCTTGTTGTTGGCAAGGCCGCGCTTCTCGGCCTCAACGGGCCACTCGTCGGAGTAGCCGTCACCGGAGAACAGGATGCGCTGGTGGTCGGTCAGGACCTTCTTGCAGTACTCGAGCGCAGCGTCCTGGAACTCATTCTCAGGCGTACCCTCAAGCGCGTCGGCGAAGGACTTGAGCGACTTGGCCACGGCGGCATCGAGCACCAGGTTGGAGTCGGAGACGTTCTGCTCGGAGCCGCAGGCACGGAACTCGAACTTGTTGCCGGTGAAGGCAAACGGGGAGGTGCGGTTGCGGTCGGTATTGTCCTGCATCAGCTTGGGCAGGGTATCAGCGCCCAGGTCGAGCACGCCGCGCGTGGCATGGACGGAAGCCTTGCCATCGATGATCTTCTCGACGACCTCGGTAAGCTGGTCGCCCAGGAAGATGGACATAATCGCCGGAGGAGCCTCGTTGGCGCCCAGACGATGGTCGTTGCCGGCCGAGGCAACGGAGGCACGCAGGAGCTCCTGATAGTTATCGACGGCCTCGATCACCGCGGTGAGGAAGACGATGAACTGCAGGTTGTCGAGCGGGGTGTCGCCCGGATCGAGCAGATTCTCGGACTCGGTGCCAAGCGACCAGTTGTTGTGCTTGCCCGAACCGTTGATGCCCTCGAAGGGCTTCTCGTGCAGCAGACAGACCAAGTCGTGGCGGGAGGCGATGAGTTTCATCTTCTCCATCATGACCAGATTCTGGTCGATGGCCTCGTTGACTTCGCCATAGACGGGGGCGAGCTCATGCTGGCAGGGAGCAACCTCGTTGTGCTTGGTCTTGGCGGGAATGCCAAGCGCCCACAGTTCATCGTCCAAATCCTTCATATAGGCCGAGACGGTGGGGCGGATAGCGCCAAAGTAGTGCTCCTCGAGCTCCTGGCCCTTGCAGGGAGCAGCACCAAAGAGGGTGCGACCGGTGATGACCAGGTCCTTGCGCTTGCGGTAAGCGTCCTTCTTGATCAGGAAGTACTCCTGCTCGTCGCCCACGGAAGGAACGACCTTCTTGGGTGTCTTGCCAAACAGCGCCAAAACGCGCTTGGACTCACGCGAGAGCGCGGTCATGGAGCGCAGCAGCGGGGTCTTCTTGTCCAGGGCCTCGCCCGTGTAGGAGCAGAAAGCCGTGGGGATGCACAGGACATCGTCCTTGATAAAGGCGGGGCTGGTGGGATCCCAAGCGGTGTAGCCACGGGCCTCGAAGGTGGCACGCAGGCCGCCGTTGGGGAAGCTAGAGGCATCGGGCTCGCCCTGGATGAGGTTCTTGCCCGTAAACTTGGTAATGGCGGTGCCGTCGTGGTTGGGCTCCAAGAAGCTGTCGTGCTTCTCGGAAGTAATGCCCGAAAGAGGCTGGAACCAGTGCGCGTAGTGCGTCGCGCCCTTGGAGATGGCCCAGACCTTCATGGCATGGGCAACGGCGTTGGCCACGTCCAGGTCGAGCGGCTCACCGCCCTCGAGGGTTGCAGCAAGGCGCTTCCAAATGTCCTTGGGGAGGTAGTCCTTCATGACTTCCTCAGAGAACACCATGGTCCCGAAGCGGTCAGTAAGTTCGGCCATACGGAACTCCCTTCGTATCGGCACCGCGTGAGAAGCGGTGTTGATTACTAACGAACGAGTCATAGCTTAGACTCGCCGTGTTTCCGCGACATTACCGTTATGTTGCCGTCGCGAAACCAATCATTGAGGTTACCCTATCGAGGCGGCGTTGCCACCCTCAACAGCCAATCAACTGCATAAATTGCAGACCTCTCCCCATGGTTTAAGGGTAGTCAATTTGGGACGGGGCTTTCTTAACTGGTATTTCGCATCAGATACCATTCAATATAGCCCCATCCTACATTGACCGCTCTGTTATAGGAAATGCCGATAGCGAAACATCTTCGATTGATATTTCCAAATAGCGAGTAAAACTCCACCGTAGCGCAGTGGTGCTGTAGAATCCTTACAACACATCACACTAATGTATCTAGAGGAGCACGATATGCGCGTCGACGAGGTTTTTAAGCAGGCAGCATCCCAGGGCACCGCGCCCGTTTCGTTTGAGATGTTCCCGCCCAAGGGCGAGCTGACCCTCGACACGGCTCGCGAGGTGGCAGGCAATCTGTGCAAGCTTTCGCCGAGCTTTGTCTCGGTCACCTGCTCGGCCGGCGGCTCGGGCAACGGTGCCACCACCGCCCCCATCGCGCATATGATTACGAGCGAATTCGATACACCCTCGGTGGCACACCTCACCTGTGTGGGCCGCTCGCACGCCGATATCGCCGCCAAGGTTGACGAATACCGCTCCGCCGGCGTAGAAAATGTGCTGGCCCTGCGCGGTGATCTTCCCGCTGGCGCGACCGAGGACGACAAGCCCGCCTCCGACTACGCCTACGCCCGTGACCTCATCCCTGAGCTCGTCGACGCCGGCTTTTGCGTGGGCGCCGCAGCCTACCCCGAGGGCCACATTGCTTGCGAGGATCTTAACCTCTCGGTCGAGCACCTCAAGCAAAAGCAAGACGCCGGCGCGAGCTTCTTTGTGACGCAGCTCTTCTTTGATAACGAGTGCTTCTACCGTTTTCGCGAGCTTGCCGACAAGGCCGGTATCACCGTGCCCATTACCGCGGGCATCATGCCGTTTATGGGCAAGTCGCAGATCAGCCGCATGGTCTTTATGTGCGGTGCGTCGCTGCCCTCCCCCGTCATCAAGATTCTCGCCAAGTACGAGAACGACCCCGAGAGCCTGCAGGCAGCCGGTGTAGATTATGCCGCCCGTCAGCTTTGCGACCTTAAGGAGCACGGTGCCGACGGTCTGCACCTGTACACTATGAATCGTCCTGCGATCGCCGCAACCATTATGGAGCGCCTGAGGTAATGGAAAAACCGCACATCGATACAGCTTTTGGTGAGGTGCCGGCCGACCTTGCGTCGCCGGCGCTCTACCGTATCGATGCCGCCCACCATCCCCGCGTCGATCGTGCCGAGATGCTGCGCTACCTGGGCTACAGCGGTCAGCAAATTGACCCCGAGCTGTCGCAGCGTATTGAGCTTGTCGTTGAGCGTCTGGAGCTGGACATTGAACCCCGTGGCGTGCGGCGCGTGTTTACCGTCGATGCCACGGGCGTGGACGAGCAGGGAGAGCCTTGCATTCGCTTGGTCGGCACCAACGTTGAGCTGCGTGGTCGCGATATCTATCGCCACCTCAAGGACGCCCGCTTTGCCGCGCTCATGGCATGCACCCTCGGCATGGACGCCGAGCGTCGCCTGCGTACCACGGGAGCCCAGCAGCCCCTGGAGGGAGCCGTGCTCGACGCCGCATGCTCTGCCTATGTAGAAGCCGCCGTCGAGCAGATGGACCAGCAGGTCAAGGCTGCGGCCTCCGCACACGGACTCGCCGGTAACTGGCGCTTCAGTCCCGGCTACGGCGACTGCCCGCTTACGGCCCAACGCTCGATCGTGAATGCTCTCAACGCCACGCGGCTCATCGGGCTTACCGTCACGCCGACCAGCCTGCTCATGCCCACCAAGAGTGTGACCGCGGTGATTGGTCTGTTCGACGGCGAAGTCCACGACGCCCAGAGCCGCCCCACCTGCAATATATGCCGCATGCGCGAGCACTGTCGCTTCCGCGCCGCCCACACCACCTGCTATTCCAGCCATTAGGAGCCCTCGATGTTTACTCCGCTTATCACTCATGATTCTGACGGCACCGCATTGGCGGCACCTGTTGATGCTGCCCGCCGCAGCGGCGCTGCATACAAGACGCGCACAATCGACGACCTTCGCATTAAGGACGATCGCCTGCGTGCCGCCATCGAGGGCACGGGACATCTGCTGTTCGACGGCGGCATGGGCACCATGCTGCAGGCGGCCGGCATGAAGGCCGGCGCCCTGCCCGAGCTGCTCAACTTTGAGGAACCCCAGGTCATTACCGATATTCAGCGTCAGTACGTCGAGGCCGGCTGCGATGTGATCACCGCCAACACCTTTGGCGCCAACGCGCACAAGCTCGACGGCGCCGCCACCGTGGCAGATGTCTTTGCCGCCGCGGTCTCTTGCGCCCGCGAGGCCGGCGCCCGCTACGTCGCCGGCGATATCGGCCCCATCGGCGCCCTGCTGCGTCCCCTGGGCACCCTCAGCTTTGACGAGGCCTACGACCTCTTTGCCGAGGAGGTACGCGCCGGCGTCGCTGCGGGCGTGGACCTCTTTATTATCGAGACCATGACCGACCTGGCCGAGATCAAGGCGGCGGTCCTCGCCTGCCGCGAAAACTCAGACCTGCCTGTCTTTGCCACCATGACTTTTGAGGAAGACGGCCGCACCTTCTTGGGCACGAGCCCCGAAGTCGCCGCCATCACCCTCGACGCTATCGGCGCCGATGTCCTGGGTATCAACTGCAGCCAGGGCCCGGCCGAGCTCCGCGGTCTGGCCGCGCGTATGCTCACCGTTACCGACAAGCCCGTCATGGTGCAGGCCAATGCGGGACTGCCCCGCGTGGACGACGATGGGAACACCGTCTTTGACATCCAGGCACCCGAGTACGCCGAGGCCGTCGCCGGCATGATCGAGGACGGCGTGAGTGTTGTGGGCGGCTGCTGCGGCACCACGCCCGCGCACATGGCGGCACTTCGCACCCTCATCGACAACCACACGCCCAGCGCGCGTCACCGCAAACCCAGCATGTCGGTCACGAGCGCGCAGACGGTTGTAGACCTTCCCTGCGACGGTCACAAGATCGCCGTCATCGGCGAGCGCATCAACCCCACGGGCAAAAAGCGCCTGCAGCAAGCCCTGCGCGACGGCGACCTGGATTACGTCGTGAGCCAGGGCATCAGCCAGCAGGAGCAGGGCGCCGACATCCTAGATGTCAACGTGGGCCTGCCCGAGATCGACGAGGTCAAGATCATCCAGCAGGCAACCGAGCAGCTCCAGGGCTCCACCCTCCTGCCCCTGCAGATCGACTCCACCGATCCCGCCGCCGTCGAGGCAGCCGTGCGCCGCTACGCCGGCAAACCCATCATCAACTCGGTTAACGGCAAGCAGCAGATCATGGACGAGATCTTCCCGCTGGTCGCCCACTACGGCACCAACGTCGTCGGCCTCACGCTCGACGAGGGCGGCATCCCCGATACCGCCGAGGCCCGCTTTGCCATCGCCGAGCGCATCGTGGCCGAGGCCGCCCGCTACGGCATCGGCCCGGACCGTATCCTCATCGACTGCCTGGTCATGACCGCCTCGACCAACCAGCGTCAGGCCGAGCAGATTCTGCGCGCCATGTCGCTGTGCAAGGAGCACCTGGGCGTTAAATGCGCGCTCGGCGTGTCGAACATCAGCTTTGGCCTGCCTGCCCGCCCGCTGCTGGGCTCGGTCTTTTTGGCCGCCGCTTTTGGCGCAGGTCTGGACGCCCCCATCATGAACCCGGGCTCCAAGCGCTTTATGGACACCGTCTACAGCTATCGCGTGCTGAGCGTCGAGGACGAGGGCTCGACCGGATACATCGAGCGCTACGCCGGCTGGACCGACCCGTACAAGATCGCCGCGAATCCGGCGGCAGCCCAGGCAGCATCGAGCGATGCCGCGCCCGCCGCGGGCACCACCGCCAGCGCCGACGACGATCCCATCCGCCACATGGTCGTCTCGGGTCGTAAGGGCGAGATCGCGGCCGAGACCGAGCGCCTGCTGGCCGACCACGACGCCATGGACCTCATCAACAACCACTTTATTCCTGCCCTCGACGAGGTCGGTGTCCTCTTCGATCAGGGCAAATTCTTCTTGCCGCAGCTCATGGCCTCGGCAGAAGCAGCGCGCGTGGGCTTCGATACCATCAAGCGTCTGATGCCCGCCGGCGAGATTGCCGACAAGGGCAAAATCTGCGTGGCCACCGTCAAGGGCGACATCCACGATATTGGCAAGAACATCGTCAAGATGCTGCTCGATAACTACGGCTACACCGTCTTTGACCTGGGCCGCGATGTCGATCCGCAGGAGGTGCTCAAAACCGTCAAGGAGCGCGACATTAAGCTCGTCGGCCTCTCGGCGCTTATGACTACCACCGTCGTCGCCATGGAGGAGACCATCAAGCTGCTCCATTCGGAAGTCCCGGGCGTCAAGATCATCGTGGGCGGCGCCGTGCTCACCCCCGAATACGCCAAGCAGATCGGCGCGGACTACTATGCCAAGGACGCCGCCGAGAGCGCGCGTATCGCCGAAGAGGTCTTTGGCCGGTAACACAACGGAAACAACCCCGCACCAAAACGTGCCGCATGTGCCACTTGGCGCGTGCGGCACGTTAGAATAAAGGGGACTATGCTCGTTTTGGCAGATAGGAGCGCAAGGATGGCGATCACGCCTGCAGAAATCGCGGAAACCCGCGGCATGGTTGAGGAGCAGAACCTCGACATCAGGACCATCACCATGGGTGTTTCGCTCATGGGTTGCGGTGACGAGAACCTCGACCGCATGTGCACGAAGATCTACGACCACGTAACGCACACGGCTGAGCACTTGGTCGAGACCGCCGAGAACCTCGAGCGCGAGTACGGTATCCCCATCGTCAACAAGCGCGTCTCCGTCACCCCGGTGGCGCAGATCGCCGCCTGCTGCAAGGATGAGGACCTCACCCCCATCGCGCACGCCCTCGACCGCGCGGCCGAGACCCTTGGCACCGACTACCTGGGCGGCTTCTCCGCGCTCGTCCAGAAGGGCATCGGCGACGCCGATCGCCGCGTTATCCAGTCCATTCCGCAGGCGCTCGCTACCACGAGCCGCGTCTGCTCCAGCGTCAACGTCGCCAGCCTGCGTGCCGGCATCAACATGGACGCCGTGCTCATGGCCGCGCAGACCATCATCGACGCCGCCAAGCTCACGGCCGACCAGGATTCCGTCGGCGCTTCCAAGTTTGTCTGCTTTGCCAACATGGTCGAGGACTCCCCGTTTATGGCGGGCGCCGTCCACGGCGGCGGCGAGGCCGACGCCGTCATCAACGTTGGTGTCTCGGGCCCCGGCGTTATGGCTGCTGCCTTGGAGACGCTCCCCGACTCCGCCTCGATGATGGAGGTTGCCGAGAAGATCAAGCAGACCGCCTTTAAGATCACCCGTGCCGGCGAGCTCATGAGCCGCGAGGCCGCCCATCGTCTGGGGGTCGAGAAGGGCATTGTCGACCTGTCGCTGGCTCCCACGCCTGCCATCGGCGACTCCGTTGCCCGCATCCTCGAGATCATCGGCGTGGGCACCTGCGGTGGCCCGGGCACGACCTGCGCGCTCGCCATGCTCAACGATGCCGTCAAGAAGGGTGGCGTTATGGCCAGCTCCAGCGTCGGTGGCCTCTCGGGTGCCTTTATCCCCGTGTCCGAGGACGCCGGCATGATCGCCGCCGTCGAGGCCGGCGCGCTTTCGCTCGAGAAGCTCGAGGCCATGACCTGCGTGTGCTCCGTCGGCCTGGACATGATCGCCATCCCCGGCGACACCCCGGTCGAGACCATCGCCGGCATCATCGCCGACGAGATGGCTATCGGCGTCATCAACAACAAGACCACGGCCGTCCGCGTGATCCCCGCCATCGGCAAGGGCGTGGGCGACTGCGTCGAGTATGGCGGCCTGTTCGGCCGTGCACCCATCATGCCGGTGAACCCCAACGCCGGCACCGTGCTCGCCCACCGTGGTGGACGCTTCCCGGCACCGCTGAACTCGCTGAAGAACTAGCTGAGGGGTTCGGGCGAGGAGCCCCGGGGAGGGCGAATATATAAGGTCGCCTGCTCGGACAGTCCTGACTCGCACGGAGAGCACATTAAGTGCTCTCCGGCTCGTGCGGAACTCGCGATCGACCTTATATATTCGCCCTCCCCGGGGCTCCCGCACAACGGGACCTCGGTTGGGTTCTGTCCCTTTGGCAGTCGCTTCGCTTCTGCCCTACTTTGCTGATGCGAAGGTTTGGCGTTGGATCGGTTCTTTCTGATATATGCTGGTTGCGGCTCTTCTTTTTGGGAGGGGCCGCTTTTTTGTTGTGAGGGGGATGGCCCGTGGCTGATGGGGTAATTCGTTCTGAGCTGCTTTCTGAGGATTGGAATGAGGAGTGGATGCGTCTGCAGGCTGCTCGGCATCGGGCTGATGATTCTTTTGAATGGGACAAAAGGGCTCGGCATTTTCGGCCACTTGAGACTGCTCCGTATGCTCGCGATTTTATGGAGCTGTTGGCGCTCCAGCCTGGTGAGTCGGTACTTGATATGGGGTGTGGGGCTGGATCGATTGCTATTCCGCTTGCGCAGGCCGGGCACCCTGTGATTGCGGCTGACTTCTCTCCTGCTATGCTTGGCACCCTTGATGCTGGTATTGAGTATTACGGGCTTGAGGACCAGATTACGCCGCTTGAGCTTGCTTGGGATGATGATTGGGATTTAGTTGGGCCGGTCGCGAAAGCGGTGGATGTTGCCTTTGCCAGTCGCTCCGTCACCACGACCAACTTAAAAGGGGCGCTTGCCAAGCTTGATCGTACGGCTCGTCGGCGTTGTGCTGTCACGATGGTCGCTAACTCCAGCCCTCGTTATGACTTGCATCTGATGAACGCCATCGGCGCCTCGGTTACCTGCAGTAATGGCTTTGTCTATGCCTTTAATATCCTCATTCAGATGGGTGCCCTGCCGCAGGTTACGTACTTTGAATCGCCTCGTCGCGATACCTTCGATAGCCTTGAGGCGGGCGTGGCGGACTTCTCCCGCATGCTCGAGCACGGTAACGAGGATAAGATCGACCGTCTGCGCGATTACATTGCCCAACACATGATTGAGAACCCCCATGCCGGTGAGCCGGGATCCAAGGGCGTGCCGCAGGGGCGCTATATGCTCGACCATATCCGCAAGGTCCGCTGGGCGTTTATTGCCTGGGAGCCGGTCTCTGCGAGTCGTCCGTAGACCGCCTTCGAGCTGCGCGCACGCCTGCCTGCAGCCCGCACCAGTCACTCGCTCGGCATCCGCATTCTTTTTGAACTGGGCAAACGCGCTCCACACCGCACCGTTCCTGCGCTATCGTGGGACAGCTCACGTAGATTAAGGCCCCGTCGCGGGGCGCCCCATACATAGAAAGCGAGAACCCATGGCACTGACAGGAGCACAGGTCAAGCAGCTTCGCAGCATGGCCCATCACCTCAACCCCGCCATCATCATCGGCAAGTCCGACGTCAACGAGGGCACCGTCGAGCAGACGGTCGCCTACCTGGAGAAGCACGAGCTCGTTAAGTGCTCCGTGCTCGATGGCTCCAGCCTTTCCGCCCGCGAGGCCGCCGAGGAGCTCGCCGAGCGCTCCCACGCCGAGGTCGTCCAGGTCATCGGCCGCAAGTTCTCGCTGTATCGCGAGTCCTCGCGCAAGGACATCGAGAAGATCAAGCTCGTCTAAGAGCCAATGATCCAGCGATCCAACACATAGCAAGCTTACGGGTGCCCAAGTACTTCGGGCGCCCGTTTTTTATCGCTCGACCAGTATGCGGTTGAGCCGCCCCTCCACCAAGCGCTCGTATAGACGCCGCGTCTCGGGCTCGGGCACGCCATTGACCTGCTCCCTCAGATGGTGCATATGCCCGCTGTATAGCTCGACGATATCGCGCCGCCGCCCCGCCGCACTGTAGACGCGCATGGCGCAGCGCACCATATCCTCACGCGCCGTTTCCTGTCGAAGACCCGACTCCGCCAGCCAAATCGCCGACTGTAGATCGTTTTCTTCTAGAGCGGCATTTGCCCCCTTAATCATGCAATCGATGTACTTTGACTGCATAATGCGTCGCATACGCAAAAAGTAGGTGGGATTACAGCCATTGGGAACATACAGCGGTCCGGCATAAAGCTGCTCAATCTTAAGGCACAGCTCAACTAAATGGGGCCCGCGCGCACCCGTGCGATTTCCCAAAACCTCGCGGCTTATCTGGTCAAACAGCCGTACATCGGTCTTGACGTAGTCGCCGTTGAGTCCGATGCATTCATTTTGGATGAGCACACACGACTTGCCATCCGGCGTCGGCCCCAAAGCCGACCGCAAGCGCGATATCGTCGAGTACAGGTTGTTGCGGGCGCTATTGAACTCGGCATGGGGCCACAGCTCCATGGCCAGCGTCTCACGATCGACGAGCGCATCCATGCCCAGTGCAAGCCGCTCGGCAAGTGTCGCCGCCTTCTTGCGGCGCCACATTTTGTCCGTGATGGGAAACCCGTCGCGCTCGGCGCGAAACGCACCAAACATGCGAATCTCGATATGGTCGATGGTATCAACGGCTTCAACCTCGCCGGCCTGAAATAAGCGCTCGCCCTCCCCTTCCAGATCGTCGCGCAGCGAGTACCGCGACAGCTCGCGCACGGGAAGCTTCTTGCGAATCCTGGTCGCCGGCTCGCCCAGACAATGCATGGCAAGACGCGCAAAAAGCCGATACGATGGCTCTAGGATCCCCGCACGATTCATGGACATCCAGGCCGCAAGATCACTGTCTCGGCCCGCACAGGCCAAATGCAGCGCCACCATCCAGGCCTCCGCTCCACCAACCTGCGTCTGGCTTATATCGAGCAGCTCCGCTTCCTCGCGCACCGAAACCATCGAGGTGTTACGCAGATATGCCGCGCGCTCCAGCAGCAATGCGTTATCGCGCATGTACGCAATCGACTCCTCGGCAAGTTTGAGCACTTGGACCGCACGGAACTTTGCATTAACCGGCCGTCCCTCTGCCAGCGACTGCCAGCCTTCTAGCAACAGGCCAAACAGCTGAATCTGGTTGTCGCGCATGCGCACGGCAAAACGATCGAGCTCGTTGAACGCCGCGTCGTCGGTTACCGGCAGGCCGGAAAGAAGCCGCCGTGCCGCCAACACCATGCGCACCCAGATGGCCATCGCCTTAAGCCCACGTACGTCGAGCGCCTCCCGCACCACCGTCATCTCGTCGTCGCGCTCGTCGGTTCCCGTAAACGACCCGTCAAAGAGCTCCACCAGCATGCTATCGGCCCGTATAACAATCCCCGCGATGTCGAGCTCACAGTCGTAGGCCTTGCTCGTTTTGAGCTGCTGTAGAACGCCGCCGTCATCTCCCCGCTCGGTCAGGCATCGCTTGACCTCGATATGCGCGGACAGCATGTCGAGTGCGGTGTGGGACGTCTCAATTTCTGGCACGGCCAGGTTCGTAGGAAGCCCAAGCCCGTTGTCCCCATAGCAAACAGCCGTCAGTGTCTGGGCCACCCTCCATGAAACAGGGTCTATTTCGCAGGCCGCCCGTTCGCCCCCGCGCTCGATGACCGATGCCATATAGCGAGCGAGCTTTGTATTGGACACGCTGACCGCTGCCAGATATACGCCAAGCGCCTCGGCAGGCGTTGGCTCTGGAGCCGGATCGTCGGCATCGATCGTGCCCAGCGCTGCTCGGCAGATATCGGCCCCGTGCCCCGTCAGAGCCAGATCGACCCCATACTGCCCAGCAAGTTCAAGGACCGCTTCACGGTCCAAAAAGGCGTCCGCCAAGCCCATCGCCGCATCGCATCTACCCGCCTTAAGCAAAATCCGAGCCGCCCTCGGAACAAGTTCGGGGCGAACCTCGGCCACCAACTTACGCAAGCGCAAGCGTCCGTTATCCTCCGTGCCCAGACACGTAAAGCTCCGCTCGGCAGGGTCCAAGCCAAAGATCGGGTAGTCGCGTACAAAGTAGGACTGGTCGACCATCGACAACCTCACCCCACAGGCCTCGAGTTCCGCGATATTGCCCTCGCCCATTAAAACCATGAGACACGCCACGCAAAACAGCGCATTATTGTCGAGCGAAGCCAGATCGACAAGTGCCGCGCCATATACGTTGACAATCTCGTTTTCGAGCAGACCGGCTACGTCGCCTTGGCCATACAGACCCGTCTGCAATGCCGAAACGAGCTCGGGCACGCCCTGCGTGAGCTGATAAAAGTCGAGCGATGTGCTGATCGAAAACGCCGATGCCCACGCCGAATACTCATAGGCATGCACCTTGAGCATCTGCGCATTGATCTTAACCGAATCGCCCAGCCCATGAATCAGTTGACGATTTGAAGGACGGCAGGAGATAAAGACCCCCACCCCCATAGCGCGCAGGCCGCGAATCCTGTCGATGAGGTCTTCGGTATCGCGCTGATCGAGGTTTGGCACATTATCAATCGCGATAAGGGAGTGCGGTTTGTCTTTGAGTTCTTCGGTAACCACCTCGAGCTGCATAAACACCTCGCGCCCAGTGGCGCGATCGGCCTCGATAATCCGCACGGGGCCTCGCGTCGGGTCGCATTTAACCTCATGGGTGTACTGCAGCAGCACCGAGGTCTTCCCAAACCCGTCGGGCGCATAAAGAACCACGATGCCGGCCTTTCGGCCCTTGGCGAGAAGCTCATTCATCAAGCGTTCGCGTCGCACCATATAGCCACCGCCCAGCGGCATCAGCTCGAGGTCGTCCATACTGCCCAAATCGTTTACCATGCCCGCTCCTCAACTCGACCGTATGGACACTGTAACCGCAAGACCATACAAGCCGCGCTATGAATAGAGCGACCTTGTGTTTGAGGTTGTCTTTTGGTACGCAAGCGGCAAGTTTTTGTACAGCGAGGGCCGATTGTTATTAATCCCCCGACTAATCGGTCTTTAAGCAGGTAAATGAGCTTGTCAGCTTGTCCCATCTAAGCGGCAGTGTAACGCAAATGAACAAGGTTCAGCTATGTCATTCAACTCGCCTAGCACCCGCTACCGTCTACGACCTTTTAGTGGCATTTTTGCATAGAATCTGATATGGAATGAATCAAGCTGTTGGGCATCCGGCATTCGTCAAGCTTGCGGCAAGATTTTGGTCAAGTGGACAGAAAGGGATAGCAAAAAGGCCCCCGCAAAGCGGAGGCCTTAGGCAAGGCTATGTCGAGGTGCAGGATTCGCGCTACTCGCAGAGCGAAAGGGCGGCCTCGTCGGCAACGACAACGCAGTTGGTGTGCAGCTGCAGGATCGAAGCCGGGCACTCGGGCGTAACCGGACCATAGCACATATCGTGCACGGCCTGAGCCTTGGCCTCGCCGTTGGCGACGACCAGGATCATGCGGGCATACATGATGGTCTGAGTACCCATGGTGTAGGCCTGACGGGGAACATCGTCGATGCTGTCGAACAGGCGGCTGTTGGCCTGAATGGTGCTCTCGGTAAGGTCGACGCAGTGCGTGCCCTTGGAGAAGTGGTCATCGGGCTCGTTGAAGCCGATGTGGCCGTTGTTGCCAATGCCGAGCAGCTGCAGATCGGGATAGCCGGCGGCAGCGACGACCTTATCGTACTCAGAGCAGGCAGCGGCGGCGTCGGGGTTGGAACCGTCGGGCACATGCGTGTTGTTCAGGTCGATGTTGATGTGATCGAAGAAGTTCTCACGCATGAAGTAGTGATAGCTCTGGGGATCGTCGTGCGAAAGGCCGCGATACTCGTCCAGGTTGTAGGTGCTGACCTCGGCAAAGTCGACGTCGCCCTTCTCGTACCAAGCAGCGAGCTGCTTGTAGGCACCGATCGGGGTGGAGCCGGTGGCAAGACCCAACACGCAGTCGGGCTTGAGGATAACCTGCGCCGAGATAATATTGGCGGCCTTGCGGCTCATATCCTCGTAGTCTTTAGCTTTAATGATCTTCATTACGCGTCCTTTCTCGTACAAGAGAGGCAAGGCTCCCTTACAAGCACTTGCCCGCGGCCCGCGTCGGCCGCAACCAACGTGTGCGGCCACCAGGGCGAGGTCGCGTAATGTATGTGTCTCGTGTCTAACCGCGTCGAGGCCCCTGCCCGTCCACGGTGACCCAAAGCCTTTTAGCTTCGGACAAATCCCATCTTGCCACGGAGGGCGTCCTCTTTCAAGGGCGCCCTCCGTAAACGTGTTTGAATTGTAGGCTAATGGCCACGTGCACTTGTTAGCGCTCGCGAGCAACGATGAGCTGGTCCATCTCTTCGACATGCGCGCCAACGGAGCCCTTGATGCTCGAGAACTCAACGGAGTTGCATACCAAGATGGGAACCGTCACATCGTAGCCCTCGGCAGCAATTGCCTCGCGATCGAACTCAATGAGTACATCGCCCTTATGGACGATGTCACCCACTTGCGCATATACGGTAAAGTGCTTGCCCTCAAGCTGAACAGTGTCCAAACCAACGTGGATGAGCACGTCCAAGCCATCGACCGTGTTAAGCGCAACAGCGTGTCCCGTGGGAAAAATGGCCTCGACCTTGGCATCAGCCGGTGCAATCACACGCGTGCCGGTAGGCTGAATCGCCACGCCCTGGCCCAAAAGGCCGGTGGCAAATGTCTGGTCGTTTACCTCGGAAAGCGGAATGACGTCGCCCGAGATGGGAGCATCCAGCGTAAGGACTCGACCACGCATACCAAAAGACCTTAGGACTTTAGTGAACATGCTCCCCCTCGGACATACCGATCAACCAAAATAACCTTAACAGTTTACCACTTGGCACTCGTTTTTGACCATTAGGGAAGTTCGCGCTTGACAACCTCGACGATGTCGTCGACAACGCGCTGGGTCAGCTCGTGCGTCTCGGCCTCGGCCATAACGCGGACCAGCGGCTCGGTACCGCTCGGACGCACCAGAATGCGGCCGCGGCCGTCAAGCTCCTTCTCGGCAGCAGCGACGGCATCCCAGATGGGCTGGCAATCATCCAGACCAGCCTTGTTGTCGGAATGCACGTTGACGAGTACCTGCGGATACTTCTTCATGATGCCGGCAAGATCGGTGAGGGTACGACCGGTGCGCTTGAGCACGGCCAGCAGCTGCAGAGCCGTCACCAGGCCGTCACCGGTGGTGTTGTGCTCCAGGAAGATGATGTGGCCGGACTGTTCGCCGCCGATGACGGCACCGTCCGCGAGCATACGCTCAAGAACATAACGGTCGCCCACAGCGGTCTGAACCATCTCGAAGCCCTGCTCCTTCATAGCGATGGAGAAGCCCAGGTTGCACATGACGGTCGAGACGATCTCGGAGCTGGCGAGCTTGCCGCGGGCGGCGAGGTCAGAACCGCAGATAGCCAGGATGTAGTCACCGTCGATCTCATTGCCCTCGCTGTCCACGAACAGTACGCGATCGGCGTCGCCGTCGTGGGCCAGGCCGATATCGGCGTGGGTGCGCAGCACGAGCTCGCGCAGGGGCTCGAGGTGCGTAGAGCCGCACTCAACGTTAATGTCGGTGCCACAGTAATCGGTGTTGATGGCATGGACCGTGGCACCCAGGCGCTGCAGCGCGGCGGGCGTAGTCTGGCAGGAAGCACCGTGACCGCAGTCGACGGCAACGACCAGGCCATCAAGCCTCAGGCCATCAAGCGTATCGATGGCGTGGTCGACGTATGCCTTGCGGGCGTCCTTCATCTTGATGATGTGGCCCACGCCGGCGCCGGTCGGCAGCGTATCGGCAGCCATGGCCTCCTCGGACATGACCCAGGCGCTGATCTCCTCCTCGACAGCGTCGGGAAGCTTCATGCCCTTGCGGCTAAAGAACTTGATGCCGTTGAACTCCGGCGGATTATGCGAAGCAGAGATGACGATGCCGCCGTCGAGCTCGTTCTGGACGGTGAGCAGCGCCACGGCAGGCGTGGGGATGACGCCGCAGCAGTGCGGACGGCCGCCCTCGGCCATGATGCCGGCGGTCAGAGCGCTCTCGAGCATGGTGCCCGAAAGACGCGTGTCGCGGCCGATGCAGATGTCCGGACCAAGGAACTTGGTCGCCGCGCGGCCCAGGCGAAACGCGAGGTCGCACGAGAGGTCGGCATTGGCGACGCCACGGACGCCGTCGGTACCGAAGATGTTCTGGGGCATAGGATCGCTCCTTCCCTAGCAGGCGATATGCAACCGCCCACCCTAGTCGAAAAAGAAAAGCGGGACCCGCCGAGGAATCGGCAGGCCCCGCTTGTACATTGTATCTCGAAAGGAGATAAAACCTTAGCGCTTGGAGAACTGGGGAGCGCGGCGGGCCTTCTTGAGGCCGTACTTCTTGCGCTCGACCACGCGAGCATCGCGCGTAAGGAAACCGGCCTTCTTGAGGTCAGCACGGTAGTCGCCAGCGTTCAGAAGAGCGCGGGCGATGCCCAGGCGCAGAGCGCCGGACTGACCGGAGATGCCGCCGCCATCGCACAGAGCGATAACGTCGAACTGACCGGCGGTGTCGGTCACCTTGAAGGGAGCAAGGGCGTTCTCAACGAGCTGATGACGGCCGAAATACTGCTCGGCGTCACGCTTGTTGATGGTCACCTTGCCGGTGCCGGGGACGAGACGGACGCGGGCGACGGCGTTCTTACGACGGCCGGTACCCTGGTAGACAACGGTGTTCTCAGCCATCTTTAAGCCTCCAGCTCAATCTTCGTGGGGTTCTGGGCAGCATGCGGATGCTCGGCACCAGCGTAGACCTTAAGCTTGGTCATCTGGGCACGGCCGAGGGTGGTCTTGGGCAGCATGCCGCGAACGGCGCGCTCGATGACCTTCTCCGGGTGCTTCTCCATAGCCTGGCGGAAGCTCTCAGCCTTGAGGCCGCCGTTGTAGCCGCTGTGGCGATAATAGGTCTTCGTGTCGGCCTTGTTACCGGTAAGCTGGACCTTATCGGCGTTGATGACGACAACGAAGTCGCCGCAGTCGCTGTTGGGCGTGAACTGGGGCTTGTTCTTACCGCGCAGGATCATTGCGATCTGGGTGGCAAGACGGCCCAGGACAGCACCATCGGCGTCGACGAGAACCCAGTTGCGCTGGACCTCGCCCTGCTTGGCGTAGTGAGTCGATTTCGAAATCACTTAGACTCCTCCATGTACAGTACGTGTTGTTACAGAGATTCACGGGGCTCTGCAAGTAACCCGTCCATATTACCCCGCTCACCGCCCGAGTCAACAGGTATTTTGGCTCCGACCAGAGTTTCTGCACATGTCATCCATGGGTCATGACGTCGCGACACTAGCGCTCGACAAATGCCTCGATATCACTCAGTAGGCGCTTTGCCTCCTGGCGGCCCTGAATATACAGGTCGAGGAGCTTTGCCGGATCATGCTCAACGTGACCGACCTCGACCGGCTTTTGTGGAGCAACGACCAGCGCGCGGCCCTCGCGCTCATACTTCCACAGATGCATGCGCTGGATGTTATAGCGGTCGTGGCGCGTCTCGATAGCCTCAAGCAGGTAGGGGTAGTCGGCATAGCGAGCGCGTGCGGCGGGCATAAACTCGTAGGGCTTTTTCTCGTACGAGCGATCCTGCGTGACAATGACAACCGCACGGTCGAAGCCGGCCTCCTCCAGCACGTGCTCGATGGGGACCGAATCGGCTACGCCGCCGTCGACGTATTTGTGCCCATCGATCTCGACCGGCGGCGTCACCAGCGGCAGCGACGTCGAGGCGCGCACGGCGTCGAGGTCAAGTACGGCGCTTTTGACCGGCAGGTACGCGGCGGTTCCAAAGAGCATGTCCGTCGCGACGGCGTACATCTCGATGGGGCTCGCGTCGAACGTCTCGTTGTCAAAGGGATCCAGGCGGTCCTGGACATCGTTGAAGATAAAGTCGTAACCCACAATAGAGCCCGTGGACGCAAACGATGCGGCGCCCATGAAGCGGTTGTCGTTGCAGAAAGCCAGGTTGATGCGGTTGGCACGGCCGATCTGATGCGACTTGTAGTTCACGCCGTTGAGGGCGCCGGCCGATACACCGTAGACCGCCGGAATCTCGACGCCGGCCTCCATGAGAACGTCGAGCACGCCTGCGGTAAATTGTCCGCGGAAGCTGCCGCCCTCCAAAACGAGCGCGACCTTGCCGGCGTTCTTTGCCTTATCTTCTGCAGTCATGTTGACCTCCTGCGATTGCGTTTTGGCTTTCTTCTACCCAGTTTTGAGATAGAGAGCGCACGGGTTTTGGAGTTGAGGAGATGGAGCGGATAGCGCGTCCCAGTTTGAGGCGGGATTCCGGGATGCGCTTTCCGCCAGCCATTCATTTGGAAATTGCATCCCATTCCGAATGAGGATTCCGGGATGCGGTTTCCGCTTGATGTGCCATCCGGAAACTACGTCCCAGTCTGAGTGCGGATTCCGGGATGGATTTTCCGCCTGGGCCGCCGTTAGGAAAGCGCGTCCCACCCTGCGCTGCCGCGACGTTTTCCTAACGCACGCGCCCTGCGCAGAGTTCGATTCTCCGCGGGTTTGGGGTTCCGTTGATGCGGCGCATGGCCGGCTGAGATTCGATAACATCGCATCCATATTGGGCTGATAGTTTGCGCGGAGAATCCGCGTATTTGCTTCGCAAATCCGCGCCGGCTTCGGCCGGCTGCCGCCGCCCTCGCCCGCGGGCTACAAACGCTTCGCGTTTGCTTAACGCCCGCGCCCTGCATAGAGTTCGATTCTCCGCGGTATCCATATGTAATAAAAAGGCAGGTAGAGACACTTCTCTACCTGCCTGTTACGTATGGTGGAGGCGCGGAGAATCGAACTCCGGTCCACGAAAGCCCCCTGATTGGCATCTCCAAGCTCAGTCGCTGGTTTTTTCTCGGACGCTTTGCGCGCAGCGACACGCTCGCGGCGTCCTAACCGGTTCGGTCTTAGCCTGCGCCATACCGATTACGTGCGCAGGAGCATTCCCCTAAAATGACGTCGCGCCGGTGTCGGGGAAATCACCGGGTTGACGCGCCGCTATAAACTAAGCAGCGAGAGCCATAGGCTCAAAAGAAGAGTTGTTGTCAATTCAATTTGACGGTACCCCTGTTTAACGAGGCGAGGAGACCTCGGCTTGCTTCCTCTCTCAGAGCTATCGTGTCGAAACCAGTCGCCCCCGAATGTCGGGAAAGTCTGGATGGCATTGGGCCTGCAAACACCCGATAACCGTCGACTTTTCAAGGAACATACGGGGCGAGCCCCGCTTGTGGAGTGTAATCTTACCACGTTCTGAAAGCGGACAGCTGTTCTATGCACGAGCTGTGAAGACCCCAATGTGCGCCGCACTTCGCACTTTTGTTACCGATTGCGTCACGTATATTTTCGCCAAGCAAAATTGACCCGTCGAAAGGATCGTTATGGATACCAAGCAGCAACTCGTCAATGCCCTCGCAGGCCTGGGCTCAACCATTACCGAAGCTATGGATGTCATCGAGGGCTTTGTCCCCTGCGGACATCCCGCCCTCGTGGTCACGGGTGCCCTCAACGCGCTCACCGACGGCGCCGATGAGGCCACACTCGCCGAGCACGTTGAAACCGTCCGCGGCTTCATCGACCACGTAAGCGAAAACCGCGGCGTCACCGCACATCACGACATCGAGCTTGGTGAGCTCACGGGTGCAAAGGCCGAACTCTTTGCCGAAATCAGCGCTATAGCCAACCTCACCAAAACCGCTGGCGTCAAGAACACCCAGGTCAACGAATGGCTCTACCGCAGCCTCGCTGCCCTCAATAAATCCGATGCCACAGCAGTAGACAAACTCGCCGAAGCCGCCGCCATAAAAACGCAGCTTTAAGACTTAGTTCTCATTTCGAACCATAATTGAAGAGCAAGCCAGATACAGCACATAGTCACATGAGAGATTTGAGAGATCCAGCTTGCTCTTCGACTAAAAATGATATCTGTCCAGGCTAATTAACGCTTTGCTTTTCGCACAATCCAACGTACCAGCCTAAATCCGAGCACGATAAGCGCAATTAGTATCGCAAGTAAGACGATTTCGGGACCGCGCACAAAACCACCGCCCTAGTATGCATAGGTGTGCAGAGTCGTTCCCTGCATTTCCGCGCCCAAGAACACATTTCCAGTATACAAGCCTGGTATAGACACATTCACGCGCTGTAGCGCTCGTGTACTATTCCAGGTAAAGGAATCAGATGCCGTTCCCAGGGGAACAGAATAATTCGAACCCCATGCACTCGTTATCTTATGATTGCCGATTTTAATGTAGAACTCCTGAAATATCACCGAGTTATAGTAAACCCTCCATGTGCCAGAGGCGTTTTGATAATAAGAATCCCACGCGTTACACGGCTCAATAGTCGGAATATATTCAATTCCAATTTTGCCTTCAGTTCCATCCGGCAAAATAACGGTATATTCCTGACTCGCACGATCTTTCAGTTGAAATGAAACACTCACTGGATATTCGCTATTGTCATTAGTCAGGAAATCATCCGCAAACCCTATTGAGGGCGTAAACAGCGATAGGGCAGCCACTAACAGTAGTAATGCAACAGGTAAAGATAGGCGCTTGTTCATAATGCTCGCTCCTAAAATAAATTCAGCTCCATCAACTAAGCATATCTAAGACGCTTATTGCCAAATATGGTTCCGAATCTTGATAGCATCATGAACCCCCACATTTTTCTTTTAGGGTATCGCTTTATGTACCCGTACGCAAGCACTTTAACTTTGTTATTTGGGAGCCAGCCGGCGAAAGGATAGAAGTAAACTGTCCCTGGAAATTGCCGAGATAAACGCTTTGGTTAGAAGCACTTGGCCCCATCAATCCATCGAAGGCTCTCCCAACAAAGCACATCTCCGAAACAGACTTCCGGCCATTTGACCCAAAATCTCGAGTCGACAGGACTGGGAAGGCATCTAGAGGGGGCGGCGTATTTAAAGAATAAGGCGGTCCATAGCAAAACAGCGTGCACCCCTTGGGTGTCGGAGCTCCAGGGGCGCACATATAGATTTACGTTAGCGGGACAACCGCCCACCACGTTCGGCCAAAGCCAGAATCGGCATCATTTGGCGCGGGGTCTTTGCTGCAAGATCGGCATGTTCGAGCAGCTTGCGATCGTTGGTCACCAAGTAATCGACCTGCGCGCGCTTGCACGCGGCGAGCACCAAGTTGTCCTCGTAATCGCGATGGAGCGCTAAGTATTTGTCGGCCAGCCAAAGGTCCGACGCATCTGCACCCACGGCCGTGGCGTTTCCGGTTATGTTTCGGACAAACGCCAGCGCCGCATCGCCAATCGCACGGGCAGATGCCTCGTCGAGCGCTCCCCCACTGGCAAGAACGCTACGCTTCAGCTCGTGTTGGACAACGTACAGCACGTCCTTGGCGATATGCACCGGGAAGAACAGCAGCGCCCCCGTCTCCGTCGCCTGCCCAATAAACGCACGCGCGGCAAGCGACTCGGCATGGTCGACGCAAAACGAATCAACCCATACGTTGGCATCCACCATTATTTTGAGAGGCGCCCCACTCACTGGATCATCCCCTTTTGGCGATAATGCTCATCCATGGCTTCGGAATAGATTGTGTCCCAACCGCGATCGTCGGATACGGGCGACGCAGCGATGCCCAAATCTGCATAAAGCCGGTCTGCCGCTGCCCACGACGCGGCGAACGGAGTATCGTGCGCGACGGTCTGTTGCCGATCGTCGACGGCCGCAAGCACTTCCTCGCACTGCCCGCCACCCTGCGCGACCTTGGCCACCACCTTTTTGATGAGCTCGGGCAGTGACCCGCCCGAAAGCCGCAGCGCCTCCTCGGCACGGTTCTTGACCTGACGATCCACGCGAACGTTCACCTGCGCCATGCCGCTAACAGCATCCACGTCGATTCCGCTCCCTTCAATTGCTAGCCATGCTAGCACCACTATATAAAGAAGCTAGCAAATGGTCAAATGCAAAAGGCCTGCACCCAGACAGCACCGATGCCGTCTGGGTGCAGGCCAGATAACGTGGGCGAACACGTCTGCTAACGCAGGTAAGCCTTCGCGTTGCTCAGGCTGTAGGCAATCGTCGAGCCATTGTGCAGCAGCGACGACGCTTGCGGGGTAATCGTGCCGGTGATCCCCAGCGCCAAGAGCGCTGAGTTGGTGAGCATCACCTTGGAATACGAACTCGTCAGACGGTCGATAAGCCCCTGGCTCATGCGGCGCAGGCGCACGATCGCGGCCAGATCCGTATCGGCCAGGATGATATCGGCGACCTCCTTGGCGATGTCGCTTCCGCCACCCATTGCCAGCCCCACGTCGGCCAAACCGAGCGCCGGCGAATCGTTGACGCCGTCGCCCACCATGGCAACATGGCGCCCCTCGCTCTTAATGCGCTCCACATAGGCGTACTTGTCCTCGGGCAGCAGTTCGGCCTTAAACTCGTCGACACCCGCCTCGCGCGCAATGCGCTCGGCCGTGCGCTCGGAATCGCCCGTGAGCATAACGACATGCTTGACGCCCAGCGCATGCAGGTCGGCGATGGCCTCACGGACCCCAGGCTTGAGCGGATCCTCGATGCCGAGCACGCCGACGACCGTGCCATCGACCGCCAGATACAGCGGTGACAGTCCCTGCATCTGGGACTCGATGCGCTCTTTGATGTCGGATTCGAGCTGTGCGCCCTCGTCCTCAAACACAAAATGCGCCGAACCGATGATAGCGCGACGCCCCTCGATGGACGAAGCGATGCCGTGCGCCACGATGTACTCGACGGCGGCATGGCGCTCGCGGTGCTCGAGCCCACGCTCGCGTGCCGCATTGACCACGGCACGCGCCACCGGATGCGGAAAATGCTCCTCCAGGCAAGCGGAAAGGCGCAGGACCTCGTCCTCGCTCCAGCCATCGGTGGTGAGCACGCAGGCAAGACGCGGCTGCGCCTCGGTGAGCGTGCCGGTCTTATCAAACACAATGGTGTCGGCCTTGGCAAACGACTCAAAGTATTTCGCGCCCTTGACCATGACGCCCATCTTGGCGGCATCGCTCATGGCGGTCATGACGGCGACCGAACCCGTGAGCTTGAGCGCGCACGAGTAGTCGACCATCAGCGCCGCTGAGGTCTTGATAAGGCTGCGCGTGGTGAGCGCGACCAGGCCCGCGAGCAGGAAGTTCCACGGGACGATCTTGTTGGCGAGGTCCTCCATATGCGACTGGCCCTCGGACTTGAGCGAGTCGGCCGTCTGCACGAGCGAGACGATTGAGCGCAGTTTGGTTTGCGCCGTATTGGCGCGCACGCGCACCAAGATGCTGCCGTCTTCCACGACGGTACCGGCGAACACGTCGTCGCCCACGCTGCGCTCGACGGCCAGCGGCTCGCCGGTCAGGGTCGCCTGGTTGACCATAGCGCTCCCCTGCTCGACAACACCGTCGATGCAAATGGACATGCCAGTGCGCACGGCGACCAGATCGCCGGGCTCAAGCTCGGTCGCGGCAACGCTTACCTCGGTGTCGCCGACAACCTTTTGCGCCTTGTCGGGCACATCGAGCAGCGAGTTGATGAGCTCGTTTTCACTCATGGCGCGGGTGTAGTCCTCGAGCAGCTCGCCCACGTTGAGCAGGAACATCGTCTGGCCCGCGGTGTCGACATCACGCTTGACGAACGAAATGCCGATGGCCGAAGCGTCGAGCACGGGAACGGTCAGGCGCGGCTGCGCGAGCTCACGGAGGGCGGCGCGCAAAAAGGTCATGTAACCGGCCACGACAAACACCGCACGCAGGGGCGTGGGCAAAAACCAGCGACGTGCGTAGTGGGCGCCGACCAGTGTGGCAAGATCCATGACGAGCTTGTGCTTGCGCGGCTCGAGTTGTATCACGTAGCCCGTCTTTGCGTCGGCAATGGCCTGAGCGTCGAGCGCACCGACGGCGGCCAGCACGGCATCGCGTCGCGGCTCGTCGTACTCCAGCGCCATCTGGCCAATGCGGCCATACACGCGCACCTTGCGCACGCCGTCGATGTCGCCACCAAGCTTAAGAAGCGCATCGAGATCGCTCTCTGGCACAGGACCCGCCAACTGGAGGCGGGTCCTGCCGGGGATCTCGCTGATAATCGAGAATCTCATAGTTTGTGCCTGGAAGCGCTACTCAGCTGCGTTGTCCGCGGCGGCCTCGCTCTGGGTGATGTAAGCAGCCTCGGCAACCATGTCGTCGACATTAGCCTTGGCCTGCTCGACCATGTCCTGGTAGCCGTTCTTGATGCGCATACCGCACGCAATACCCTGCACGCAGGCATTCTTGACCGGAGCGCTGGTAAGCAGCTTTATGCCGGCCGTGCCAAGCAGAAAACCGCCACCAACAAGCAGGGTGTTAAACGTCGACTTCTTCATGTTGCTTCTCCCTTTTGCCGCATGGGGCGCGGCATGGTGCCTTAGCACCCGAGTTCATCAGTTAGCTCGAGCACGCTTTTGAAATACCTTAATTCTATCTAACTATCTAGGTCAGCCATGGCTAACCTTTTGAAAATTAACGATGCGGAGTAACCGATTGTCAATGTGACAAAGGGACTGTTCCTTTGCCCCTTCTTACAGCTGCCAGGCAGCCGCTTCCTTTTGCAGCGCAACCATGCGGGCGAATTCTCCACCTGCCGCCTTGAGCTGCGCCGGAGTGCCCTGCTCGGCAACCACACCATCCTTGAGTACAACGATCTTATCGGCATTTTCTACCGTGCGCATACGGTGGGCGATCACGATAACTGTCTTTCCTGCGAGCAGGCGGGAGAGCGCCTGCTGCACCACGGTCTCGTTCTCCACATCCAAACTCGCCGTCGCCTCGTCCAGCAACACAATCGGCGCATCTTTGAGCAGCGCGCGGGCGATGGAGATGCGCTGGCGCTCGCCGCCGGACAGCTTGGAGCCGTTCTCGCCGATCATGGTGTCATAGCCCTGCGGCATGCGGCTCACAAACTCGTCGCAGTTGGCGGCACGCGCGGCAGCAAGCACTTCCTCATCGGTGGCATCGCGACGACCAAGACGGATGTTTCCCATCACCGTGTCGTCAAAGAGCAGCACGTCTTGGAACACAATGGCGTAGTCGCGCAGCAGCACCTCGGGGTCCACGCTCGCAACATCCACGCCACCCACGGTGACCGTGCCTTCGGTGGCGTCCCAAAAGCGCGCGGCCAGGCGGCTCACCGTAGACTTACCGGAACCCGAAGGACCGACCAGCGCCGTAACTTCGCCTTCCTTGGCGGTAAAGCTCACATCGGTAAGAACTTTCTCGCCGGCGCGGCCGTCCTCGCCCGCACCATAGCCAAATGCCACGTGATCGAACACCACATCGTGGCCCACGGGCTCAAATTTCTCGCTGCCCCGCGCCACAGGCTCTTCCATGATGGAACGCATGCGCTTGGCAGACGACTCGGCGACAAACAGCTCCGACACGAGCATAAGGGCCTGATCAAACGGCGCGTAGATACGGCTCACCATAAGCAGGAAGGCAAACATCACCAAAAAGTCGACCTGCCCGGAGGCGACCATCGTGGCGCCCGTGACCAGCGTGGTGGCAATGCCCAGACGCAGAATGGAGAAGGCGGAGTTGACCAGAAGCCCGTTGACGAGCTCGCCCTTGGTGGTCTCGCGCTCCTCGACATCGATCACGGCGTTGAGCCCCTCAAGATAATGGGCCTCCTGGTTGGTGGCGCGGATTTCGCGCACGCAGTCGAGCGTCTCCTGGATCGCCTCGGTGACCTTGACCTTCTCGGCGCGCACGCGGTCGAACACCGGGGTCATGGGGCCGCGTGTTAGATACAGCACGGCAAAGGCCACGGGAATGCTCCAAAACGCCGCGATCGCCAGCTGCCAGCAAAAGAACAGCGACGACACGAACACGATGGCACTTGCGATGATGGCGCCCCAGAGTTCTCCCAGCACATGGCTGTAGGCATGCTCCATAGTCTGAACGTCACCCATGATGGTCTCGGTTAAATCGGCCAGATCACGACGGCCGAAAAACGACAGCGGCAGTTTGCGCAAGCGCTCGGCGATCTCCATACGCTGCTTGCCGCACTCCTCGTAAAAGATGCAGTAGGTGTAGTAATACTGTTGCCAGTTAGAGGCAAAGAGCAACACGAAAAAGACCAGGAGGCCGCCCACGATCGGCAGGGCATCCGGCAGGTCAGCCCCGCTGGCGAGATGCTCGACAAAGCCGGCCATAACCAGGAATAAAAAGCCCATGCCGGCCATGGTAATAAGATTGGTGAGCGCGGTCCAGAAGACACCGCGTTTTACGCCGGCGATGCCTTTATCGGATAGGAAATACTTCTTTTGGAATGAGGCGAACATTTAGGCCTCGCCTCCTTTCGCGACGGCGGCATCCGCGGTCGTAGCAGTGATTTTCCAGCTCGCGGCCTGTTCGTATTCGGCCCACATCTTGGCATATAGACCCTCTTGGGACAGCAGTTCGGCATGGGTGCCCGACTCCTGCACGCTGCCCTGGTTGAGCACCACGATTTGGTCTGCGCCCACTACAGTCGAGAGTCGGTGCGCAATCATAATGACCGTGCGACCCGTCGCCAGCTTGCTAAAGGCGCGCTGGATGAGCGCCTCGTTCTCGGGGTCGGCAAACGCCGTGGCCTCATCGAGCACCACGATAGGCGCGTCTTTAAGGATCGCGCGGGCGAGTGCCACGCGCTGGACCTCGCCACCCGAAAGATATGCTCCGCCGGCGCCGAGCATGGTGTTGATGCCCTGTGGGAGCTTGGCCACAATGTCGTCGCACTGAGCTGCGGAGAGGGCCGCACGTACTTCGTCATCAGTGGCCGTAGGCTTGGAGGCGCGCACGTTATCGGCAAGTGTTTGCCGGAACAGCTGGTTGGTCTGGAACACGAAGGCGACCTGGTCCATAAGCTCGTTCGGATCCATATCGCGAACGTCTACGCCGCCTACGAGCACGCGACCCGCGGAAACATCCCAAAAACGCGGGATCAGGCTTGCGCAGGTTGACTTACCGCCGCCCGAGGGACCAACCAACGCAAGGGTGCTACCTGCGGGAACGCTAAAGCTCACATGATCGACGGCAGGCGCTTCGGCACCCTCGTAGGTAAAGCTCACGTCCTCAAAGCGCACATCGCTACCAACAGGATGCTTGGGCTGGGCAGGCACGGAGAGCTGCTTGGAATCCATAACGCTTCGGATACGCGCCAGCGAATCGGCACTCATCTGAGACGCCTCGCCCACAAACATAAGCTTGGTCATGGCCGTCGGCACCACGGCCGAAAAGATTGCGTAAAACGTGAAGTTGGTCATAAAATGCGCGAAGTCCGTCTCACCCGGCGCCAACAGCAACGCCACGGGCAAAAGAAATGCCACGAGGCCATTGAGCGCGGTAAGGTTGAGCACCTGCGGGCCTCGGCAGAATGTACCCGCATAGTTTTGCGCCATGTCGGCGTATTCGGCGATTGCATCGTGGAACGCCTTAAAGGAGTAGACCGTCTGCTGGAACACCTTGACCACGGGGATACCGCGAACGTATTCGGTGCCGGTCTTGTTCATCTTGACCAGCGCGCCCATGTAGGCCTTCATAAACTCGGCGCCCTTGCCGCTCATCATGGTGGCCATGGCGCAAAACGAAACGGCCACCGAAATGAGGCACGCCGCGCCCAAGCGCCAATCGAGGGCGAAAAGCAGCACGAGCAAGCCCACGACCATGGCGGCGGCGCCTGCGATATCGGGCAGCATGTGTGCGAGCAGGGTCTCGGTGGAGGCGGCGCATCCGTCTACGATACGGCGCAGCTCACCGGTGGCGTGTGTGTCAAAGTAGCCAAGCGGCAGCTTAAGCAGGTGCTCGCTCGTAGTCTTGCGGATATTGGACGCGCAGCGAAACGCAGACAGGTGCGTGCACATGAGCCCCACGAAATAGACCACGATGCTTGCCAGCGCAAACCCCACGGCCCACCAGCCATACGTCGCGATGTCGCAGGCTTCGCTCCAGTTAGGTGCCACGGCGATCAGATCGCGCGCGACAAGCCAAATGCACACGTACGGGCCAAAGCTCAGCAGCTGCGAGAGCGCCGAGAGAGCCATGCCCAAATACGTTAGGAATTTGCGGTCGCCGGCATATGCAAGCAGCTCGCCGATACCGCCGCCTTCCCTTTTTGACCCCTTTGCCATGAGATTCCTTTCCAACGGCTTGAGAGTTAACCGTAATGAACTTATCATTGATGTGTTAGCCAAGGCTCACAATCGAGCCAGGCGTGGACGTTTCTGCAAAGGAAAGGGACGCTTTTGCAAATACGGCGGGCAGCGACCGACATAACCGAGCTCTACGCACCGCAGTTTGAGCAGTTTGGCCTGGAGCTTACCGGCAAGGGCGCCGTCTTTACCGGCGAGGTGGCAAACGATCGGGCGCACGGACGCGCATGGATCATGCCTCTCTCCCCCGCCTGCATCGTTATGGAGCATTTCATTACCCCGATGCACGATATGTACCTGGCCGAATACACACCCGAACCGTACGCGTGCGTGAGCGAGGTCAGCGCGCCCACGCTCATATGCATGCCCAAGGCTGGCATAACGCCTGCGAACCTTAAGCCACTGCGCGGGCCGTGGCCGAACAGCGCGGTGTGCAGCTTTATCCAAGATAGCTGCGGTGAGGAGCTAAGTCCGCTGTTTGCAGGGCAGCTTTATCACTCGCGCTCGGTGCTCTTTTTGCCTGGATTTTTTGACGAACTGGAGCACCGCTATCCCACCGAGTTCGCGGGAATCTTCGAGGCGTTTGCCGAGCCATGGCACGAGGAGGCGACGTCTGCCATCTGCCACACGCTGCGCCGGATTAACGAGGAACGCGCCCGCACCGTAGGCGGACACGTCTATATGCAAGGCATCGTGGAGACCATGGTCGCAGAGCTCGCCTGTTCGCGCGCGGCCCACAAGCAGGCGCGGCAGGCGGCAGACACACGTGTCAGCATAACCATTGCCGAAGAAGCAACGGCAATGATTGAGCGCACGCTCGACAAAGGCAGACGCGTGGGTATCAACGAGGTGGCCGCGAGGCTCTACACAAGCCGCTCCAAACTATGCGCCACCTTTAAGGCCCAAACTGGCGAGTCCCTGGGCGCCTACATTCGCAGACGCCGTATGGAGCGAGCACAGGATCTTTTGGCCGATAGCGCGCTCACGATAGCGCAGGTGGCAGAGCGTCTAGGCTACCCTCAGCAAGCCGCCTTCGCCCAAGCCTTCAAACAATACACCGGCACCACCCCCACCACCTGGCGTTCCCAACACCAGTAAGAAGCCAGCAAAGGGACAGACCAATGAGCTCCACATGCAGAGAAGGTCACCTGCAATGTGACAAAGGGACTGTCCCTTTGTCACATTCACAAAAATGGGCGCGCCAACGGCGCGCCCATTCACTCTATTCCATTCAGCCCACCTGACCCGAACGGCCGAGTCGTCACGGAACCGAGGGACCGGGCGCAGGGCCTTGCCTCTCAATGAGTTCCGCACGAACAGGAGGCGCCAGTGGCGCCTCCGTCGTGAGTCAGGACTGTCCGAAATTGAGAGGCAAGGCCCTGCGCCCGGCCCCTCGGTTCCCGCTTACGAGAGCGACGTTCTCAGCAACTCGTTGAAGAGCTTCGGGTTGCCCTTGCCGCGGCTCGCCTTCATGCACTGGCCCACCAAAAAGCCGATGACCTTCTGGTTGCCGTCACGATACTGCTGCGCCTGATCGGCACAGTTTGCCAGCACCTCGTCCACGATCGGCTGCAACGCGCCGGCATCGCTCACCTGACGCATACCACGCTCGTCGACGATCTTGTTGGGGTCGTCGCCGGTCTGGGCCATGGCCTCAAAGACCTCGTGCGCCTGGTTGGAGCTGATGGCATCGGTCGCCAGCAGCTTGGCAAGGGCTGCCACCTGAGCCGGCGCGATGCCGGACTCGGCCAGCGACACGCCCGCGCCCTTAAGGTAGGCGATCATCTCGTTCACCAGCAAGTTTGCGACCGTCTGGGCCTCCTTACCGGCCATACCGGCAGCGGCAGCCTCAAAGAACTCGGCAAACTCCGGGTCGCCGGCAATCTGCTCGGCGTCGGCCGCCTTAATGCCAAAGTCGGCCTCAAAACGGGCGCGCTTGGCATCGGGCAGCTCGGGGATCTCGCCACGGCAGCGGTCGATGAACTCGTCGTCCAGATCGAACGGCGCCAGGTCGGGGTCGGGGAACAGGCGATAGTCGTCGGCCGTCTCCTTCACACGCATGACCACGGTGCGCTTGCGACTGGGCTCCCAGTGGCGGGTCTCCTGATAGATGATGCCGCCCTCCTCGAGCACCTCGGCCTGGCGGCAGATCTCGTAGGCAAGGCCGTCGTGCAGGCTCTTGAACGAGTTGAGGTTCTTAAGCTCGGTCTTGGTGCCCAGCTTGGTCTCGCCGCGGCGGCGCAGCGACACGTTACCGTCGCAGCGCATGGAACCCTTCTCCATGGAGCAGTCCGAAATGCCCAGCGTCACAAAGATGCGACGGAGCTTCTCCATAAACAGACGTGCTTCCTCGGGCGTACGCAGATCGGGCTCAGTCACGAGCTCAATCAAAGGCGTGCCGCAGCGGTTGTAGTCGACGAGCGACTCGGCCGCGGCGGTAATGCGGCCCTCGGCGCCGCCCACGTGGACCATCTTGGCGGCGTCCTCCTCCATGTGGATGCGCAGGATGCGGATGGGCACCGTGTAGGAACCGTCCTCGCGGCGCTCGGGCATCTGCAGGCTGGACGCGTCATAGCTGGCCAGGTGGCCGGCGCGCTGATTGCCTTCGCGCATGGTCGACGTCATGGACGTGGACAGGCCCTCGGCGTTGGCCGAGGCGCTCGCCAGGCTCTGGGCCTCGGCCTCGCCAAATGCGCAGTCGGGGCGCTCGGCGGCACCGCGACCGGTCACGTCCAGGTCCAGGTGACCGTACATGGCAAAGGCGACCGGACCCTGCGTGGTCTGGAAGTTCTTGGCCATATCGGGATAGAAGTAGTGCTTGCGGTAGAACATCGAGTGGCGCTGAATCTCGCAGTTGGTGGCGAGACCGGCCTTGACGATGCTCTCGATGGCGCGCTTGTTGGGCACCGGCAGGGCGCCGGGCAGGCCCAGACACACCGGGCACACGTTGGCGTTGGGCTCGTCATCGTGGCTGAGCTTGCAGTTGCAGAACATCTTGGTATCGAGTGCGGTGAGCTCGGTATGGATCTCCAGGCCAATCACGGCCTCCCAATCCTGCAGGACCTCGGAAAGCTCCTTCATTACAGCTCGCCTCCCTTCCCGGCAAAATCGGGCGCGACGGAAAGCGCGGGCGCACCCGTGGCGGCATCGGCAAAGCCGCGCTCCATGGCGCGGGCAAACGTGAGCAGCTGACGGTCCTTAAAGGCCGGACCAACCAGCTGGGCAGAAACGGGCAGCTGAGTGTCCTCGCCCAGGCCCAGCGGCACCGAGATACCGCCGTTGCCGCAAATGTTGAGCGAAATGGTGTACAGGTCGGAGAGGTACATCTGCGTGGGGTCACTGATCTCGCCAAACTTAAAGGCCGTGCGCGGCGAGGCGGGCATGAGGATGGTGTCCACCTTGGCATACGCGGCGTCGTAGTCCTGCGTGATGAGCGTACGGGCCTTTTGCGCAGCGTAGTAGTACTTGTCGTACACGCCCGAGCTCAGCAGGTAGGCGCCGAGCATCTGACGGCGCTTGGCCTCGGCGCCAAAGCCGTGGGCGCGCGAAAGCGAGCTCTGGTCGGACAGGTTGGCGCAGCCCTCCTCCTGATAGCCGTAGCGAATGCCGTCGAAGCGGGCCAGGTTGGAGAACGCCTCGGCCGGGCCGATGACGTAGTAGGCGGCGATGGCGGCGTCCAGGTGCGGCAGGTCGACCTCGACCAGCTCGGTGCCCTGGTTCTGCAGCTCCTGGGCGGCGCGCTGAACAGCGGCCTTGACCTCGGGCGTCAGGCCCTCGGCCTCCATAAACGCGGGGATAATGCCCACGCGCTTACCCTCGATGCTGTCGTTGAGGTGCTCGGTAAAGTCGACGGCACAGTCCTGGCTGGTGCAGTCGTACGGATCGTGGCCCGCACCGGTAAGCGCGTTCATGGCCAGCGCGACATCCTCGACCGTGCGGCCAAAGGGGCCCACCTGGTCAAGCGACGAGCCAAAGGCAACCACGCCGTAACGGCTCACGGCGCCATACGTGGGCTTAAAGCCCACCACGCCGCAGAGCGCCGCCGGTTGGCGAATAGAGCCGCCGGTGTCCGAGCCCAGCGAGAGCGCGACCTCGCCCGCGGCGACGGCGGCAGCGGAGCCGCCCGAAGAGCCGCCGGGCACGCGCTCGGTATCCCAAGGGTTGTTGGTGCGGTGGAAGGCCGAACTCTCGGTGGAGCTGCCAAAGGCAAACTCGTCCATGTTGGCCTTGCCCATGGGCAGGCAGCCGGCATCGAGCATGCGCTGGACGCAGGTGGCGGTGTAGACGCTCTGGTAGTCCCCGAGCATGCGGGAGGCGCAGGTGGTGCGCGTGCCCACGAGGTTCATGTTGTCCTTAATGGCCAGCGGCACGCCCGCAAGCGGGGGCAGCGGCTTGCCTGCGGCACGGTCAGCATCCACGCGCGCAGCGGCCTCGAGCGCAAGCTCGGGCGCCACCTGCAGGAATGCCTGGACCCCGCCCTCGCGCGCCTCGATGGCGGCAAGGGAGGCCTGGGCCACCTCGGTAGCGGTAAAGTCGCCGGCGGCAACGCCCGCGGCGATCTGGGCGGCGGTAAGGGAATCGAAGCTTAGCGCCATTACTCGCTCTCCCCCTCTCCCAAAATGGACGGCACGCGGAAGTAGCGGTCGCGCGCGCTGCCGGCGTTTTCCAGCGCAACGTCGAGCGGCAGGTCGCGCTCGGGCTCGCGCAGGTCATCGCCCATCACGTTGGACAGGCTTCCGATAGGATGGAACGTGGGCTCCACGTCGGGCAAGTCATATTGCAAGACGGGCTCGAGCATCTGGACGGCGTCGTTCATGTAGGACGTCATCTGGACGAGCTCGTCATCGGTCAGTGCGATCTTTGCGTACTCGGCGATGCCGCGCACGTCTTTCTCGCTGAGTGCCATAGGCGCTCCCTTCCGCATAGCAGTTAAACCGCTCTAGTATACAAGGCAACGCCGCTTGGAGCAGGTGCTTTACCCAAATGCAGCGAAAACGTAACGAGGGCGGCGGTTGGCAGGCGGCGGGCCGGCCGTTCTGCAACGAAACCGCACCGTCCATAGCGAAAACCGTCCCGCCCACAGCGAAGACCGTCTCGACCACAACGAAAACCGTCCCGCCCGAAACGAAAAGCATCACAACATTCGACGCTTTTCGCCAAAATCGAGATTTTCATCGAATGTTGTGATGGTTTGGAAGTCCCGACCACCGCAAAGGCGCCTGTCCCCATTGTGGTGGTTCTGGAGAATGTCTTATGCCGAGGCTTTGGCCTTGCGGCGCTTGCGGACCGCGTGGATCACGATGTCCAGCAGCAACAGCGCAATGGCTATGACCACGATGAGCACGGCAAACTCGCGCTTACCCCAGTGGCGGCCGGCCAGCGACTTTTGCTTGTCGACGTCCTTCTTGCTGTACTTGGTGCGCACGCAATGCACCAGCAGGCGATGGTCGTTCACGCCGTAGGGCGTGCAGGTGACGAGCGTCACCTTGTCGGCGCCGGGCTCGATAGTCAGTGACTCCATCTCCTCGGGCAGCACCACCTCGGAGTCCACCATCTTGTAGGCGAGCGTCTTGTTCATGGTGTGCAGCAGCACCAGGTCGCCCGGCTCCAGCGAGTGGATGTCGTCGAACATGCTCAGGTTGCGCATGCCCGAGTGCGCGGTGAGCACGCAATGCGTCGAGGTGCCGCCCACCGGCAGGCTCGTGCCCTCCAGATGGCCGACACCCGCCATAAGGACCTCCTCGCTCGTGCCGTGGTAGATGGGCATGCTCACGTCGATGGAGGGGATCTCGACCCAGCTCATCATGGGGTCGCGGTCAAAGATGAGCTGCTGGGCGTAGGGCTCGATCTGGTCGGCGGGGAGCTCGGTGGCCTCGCCCGCCAGCTGCTCGTTATAGGAGCGCGCCTGCAGCAAGATGCGCTCGCGCTCCTCGGCAGACAGCGCTTCCACGGTGCTGGACACGGTGCTGATCTGGTTGAACACGCCCGAGGCCTCGAGCCGGTCCAAGATCCACGGCCAGGTCATAAGGCCCACGCCAATAAGGATGATGACGATGGTGATGAGCCGATCGGCCCAGCGCGGCAGTCGCTTGCGACGGCGCTTGGGCTTTGGTTGAGGTTTGGGCTGAGGGCTTGAGCCACCGTTGGCCGCGGCGTTATTGCTCTTCATATGTTTGGCGCCCTGCACCATCGCCGGTCACTCCTCTACAACTCAAGTTGTCTAAACAAATAATAGCCGATTAGCGAGCTTCCGCGCCGGACAACGCCGCTAGACTGCACCGTCCGGGCCACGTAACCCCACTCAACCAATCAAGCCATATGTTGCTTTCATCGTCTCGAGCAACTGCACCATCGTTACCCCCGCAACCCCGATCTGTTTCAGATTGACGTCGCCCACCTCGCAATCTTTAACAAACGCAAGCATATCGTCCTTCAGCTCTCCGCCCAGGTCGACACCTTCCGACTCGCCAAGCAGCTGAGCAAGCCTCAGCGCATCGCGTTTATGCTTTTTTACCTTCCTCGAATCAACGTTCTCCCCCGCTTCCCTTCTAGCTTTTAGGTCGAGATACGCCTTCGCTTTGAACGGGACAATGTATTCCGTACCCAGGACCGAAACGCCGTCTACGGTCCGAATTCCCTGAAGGAACAAGTTGTAGTAAGCATCGTCCAACAAAATTGCCGAAAGACTGCTTATGTTTTCATCAACGTGAATTGGCGCCACATCAATCCCCTCACGACCCTTTAGAAAGTCAGGGCACTTCGCGAAAAGTTCGATCATATGGGGGTAACCCGGCCTCTTAGGCTCTGTAAACCGATAAAAACATGAGCCTTTGCCTTCGCCCCAGCCGCAGCGGTAGCCGCCATCACGCACCAAAGTCCATATAGCTTCTGCCGTCTGAGGCAACCGGTCGTCGGCGACAATTACAACATCAAAATCGTGAGTCATCCTAAACGGAAGTCCCGCCTCCGCGAGCAAAATGTCGCATGCCGTGCCGCCGATAAGGGCATACGATCCTGCAGCTTCTTGCATATGCTGCTGAAATTCTTGGAGACCTTCTACAGCGCTTCTTGCCATGGATATTCCTTTCCAAACATGCGATCGACTTCGAGCTGAATTCGCTCATCGTCGATTGCCGCCAAAGATAGCGCAAGCGAAATGTTGTCGACACGAGAGGAGTCGGCAAACACGGGTGCATAGCGCCACACTTGGATCATCGCCGTCTCGTTATCCGGCAACTCCCCGTCTGCGACTTCGAGGTCGCTCAGTTGACGCCATGTACTTCTTAAGACGGCCTTTTGTTCCATGCCCGGCGCAGCGAGCATGGAACGCGCAGCGAGAGCCGTCTCCCCGGCGTCAACAAGATAGTCGATCTGCGGCGTCTTCCTTACAAAAAAGACCTTCGAGACAGGCGAGGAGAGCTCTGCCATGTGCTCGCTGAGCAGAAGATCAACGGCAACAGGGAACACGACGACACGTCGCTCGCGACGCTCGCGCCTCGCGAGCCCCCTGTCAACAAGCTCGGTTATGGCCTCACTCGCGCGGCTTGCCGAAATCCCAAGCGCACGACAAAGGTCATAGGGACGATACGGCTCCTGGGCTGCTCCCCAGATTGCGGCAGCCTGTGCGTTGGGTGACATCTTGGTCGCGTGATTGCGAAACCAGGCACCGCCCCTCTCCGTGCAAGCTGTGCCCATAAATGGAAGAAAAGCCTGTCTACCGGGGCAGACAAAGGGAATCCCTTGTGCGACCAATGCTTTGCGCTGACGTGCATCGGCATCAGGAAACGAAACGACAACAGGAGTCTCCGCACGCAAGGCTAGCTGGCTATAGACTCTCTTGGCCTCGGGAAGCCCGACGCCAGTAGGCAAACTTGCAAGCAAAAACGAAAAACCGTTTGTGTCAACAGCGCGGACCTCAATCGCCCGCAGATGCAGCGGCAAACGTGCGGATCCAGGCCAAGTTTTGGTCTTGGCGGAGAGGCCTAGTGCTTCTTGTAGGTAGATTAGCGCTTCGTTCATTTCCATCGTTTTCGTTTGATTCCAGTTTAAATTGGAATTATACATAATTTTCGGAATTGACGAGATTCCTTTCGCGCATAAGTCCATATTTGCATTTTCAGAATATCCCGAATCGGCGGGGCGATTCGGGATACAATGTCAATAGAAAACGACGCATCCCGCGTAAGTGTACGAGAGCGCGGGCGACCAGTTTCCGACGTTGTTAAATGCCCGGGCTCCGAACCCCGGGCATTCTTATTTGCGCTTGTTGCGGCGCAAATGCCTTCTACCGTCCGCACCGCGCGTGCGCCTACGGACCTTAAACCGAACTTCATACGAGTCAAGAAACGCGATGACGAACGTGCCCACCGCCGCGAGGGCGGCGAGCGCGTTAAGGAATTTCAGCATATGGTGACCTCCGATCGAGTCATCGGCCGCCCGCGCACGGGATGCGTCGCAAAGCCATTTTACTGCGAGCGTATGCACCCACAGCTGGCATACGCAATAATTGCAAACATCTGTTCGATAGTTACACACACGGTTCCTCGTCCAGCGGAGCCTGGCCGCATTGTCCGCGTTTGCCCGACGTGTTTGCGTTTTCAAAATGTCCCGAATCGGCGGGGTGATTCGGGATACAATAGCTACAGGAAACGACGCACCCCGCGTAAGTACTTAGGAGCGCGGGCGACCAGTTTCCGACGTTGTTAAATGCCCGGGCTCCGAACCCCGGGCATTCTTATTTGCGCTTGTTGCGGCGCAAATGCCTTCTACCGTCCGCACCGCGCGTGCGCCTACGGACCTTAAACCGAACTTCATACGAGTCAAGAAACGCGATGACGAACGTGCCCACCGCCGCGAGGGCGGCGAGCGCGTTAAGGAATTTCAGCATATGGTGACCTCCGATCGAGTCATCGGCCGCCCGCGCACGGGATGCGTCGCAAAGCCATTTTACTGCGAGCGTATGCACCCACAGCTGGTCAACGCAATAATTGCAAACATCTGTTCGATATTCATACGCTTGATCCATCGGGCACTGGATCCTGGCTGCGTTATCCCAAAAAGAACGGGGCAAACTCCAGCGCGGAGTCTGCCCCGAAAAATGAATGGCAAAGCAAGAACGTGGATGGACGAGAAAAGTGTCCGCAAGTCTCATGGCATCACATCCCACCTGCCAAAGGGATGGGTGAGCGAGCGTTACTCCTGCTCGGACTCCTCAGCCTGCTTACGGCTGCGGATGAGGTGCGCCACGCCGATGACGAGCACCGCGCCACCAGCGATCCAAGTGAAGGTCACGCCGTTGAGACCGGTGAGCGGGAGGTTGGAGCCCTTCTCATCGGTGACGGTGAGGTGCACCATGCCGGTGGTAGATTCTTCCTGCCTCACGAGATTCAGATTGGCAGCGCTAACAATATTGCAGACGGGCTGCACCGCTTCCGTCTTATTTGCCGGAAGCGTATTTCGGCTAATCGTAAACTTAATGCCCTCGCCGCTATGGGAGTTGTTGTAACCGGGCGCAGCAGTTTTCTCGGTAAGATTGTAAGTGCCTTGATCGAGACCGAAGACTTTAATTTTGCCGTTGGCATCAGTCTTGAGGATGGCTTCCTCCGCCTTGTCCGTCGTGGTACCGTTTGCCTTTATGTACTTGTTGGACCCGTCTTCCTTCAGCAAAAACTCAACGTTCGCCAGACCATCATTCGGTTTGTCGGAGCCGACCTTGGTAACATCGATGCCATAAGTGTAGTCATAAGCAGGATGTTCGACCGTACTGCCAATACCTTCGCCATTCGGGTTGTTGGAGTACTCCAGTTTGACCGTGTTCTCCTGAGGCACGCCGAGGATATTCTCGTACTCTTGCTTGATCGTGCCATCATTCTTATTGCAGATAATATCAGGATCAAGCATGGCCTCGTACTCAACGGTCACCCTAGAATCAGCTGACACATCAATCGTTTGGCCATTGGCATCCTTGCAGTCCTTGAGATCATCGAAGTGAACCGTGAGCACATGGTCCTGGTAATCAACCGAGGGGCCATTCACGACAGACTTGCCGTCGATTTTGACTGTAACATCCAGAGCGCTATTGCCCTCACTGACCTTGTATTTGGGCGTCATGGTCTCAGGCAGTTTATCCTTAAAGGTGTACTCATAGGAACCATATGTATTGATATTGCTCGCAACGGTACCAACGAGCTGATATTTAACGTACTGGCCAATAGAGGAGTCGGCGCCCTTGTTGGGAGAAGTGAGAATATCGCTGCCACTAAGCGTCCACTTATTATCCTCATCGTCGTAGATTGCCTTGTTGACGGTGGGAATACTGGTCTTCTCGGTAACGGACACGGGACTGCCGCCGATAACAGCGAAAATCGGAGAGGTGCCGGTATCCGGCTTTTTAGTCGTATCATCCGATTTGCTGATACTGCTGCTGTCGGTCAGAAAGAGATAGTACCCAGATTCACTGAAAGAAAACGGCTGGTTCGCTGGAAACGATTCTCCCGTAAAATTAATTGGTTTAGTAGGATTAACTTTCTGCTGAACTATCTTGGCGAGCGTATTGAACAAATCATTCTTGCCGATGATGGTCCCATCGTCATAAGAACCGAAATTGTCCTTCAGCCAATTTGCGACATCCTGCGCGCTGGGACTATCCTTGAGCGAGTTGGAGCCATTATCATCAACTTTTTGAATGGCTTCGATGATTTTAGTCTGAGCTGAACCATTAACGGCCCACTCGACATTTGAAACGATCCTGCTCGAACCGTCGTTTCCATCTACAACATCGGCCTTGAAAATCTGGTAGGCCTTGTACGTCACATCGCCATTCTGTGCGTTCTTATTGATCGTGATGCTATTGGTCGTAGTAGTCGCACCCTCAGCAAACGCCATGGTCACCGGGGCCATGACGCCGCCGAAGCTCAGCGCTGCTGTGAGGCCGGCGGTTACTGCCAGGCGTGCGATATTCTTGCTCATGCTCATCTTCTTTTCCTCCATTTTCCGGTTGGTTCTCATTCGATCGGCCATCATCTGTCTGTGTCTTAGCATCTACTTCGCTACGTCTCGCCCCGCTCTCTGTGGGGCTGCCAGCTACTCTTTATGGCTGCCACCTCCCCGCTTGACCAGGAGCGCGGCCACGATGAGCGCGGCTCCGGCGACCGCTGCGGCGGCCGCGGCGTACATTGCCATATCGCCAGTCGAGGGCATAAAGCCTCCGGTGATAATGCTAGGGGGTGTGCCGGTGGGCGTGTTGATGAGCGACGCCTCCAGGCTGCCCGTCGACCCGTCCGCGCTGTCGGCGCGCAGGGGCGACTCGGCCGTAATGGTGAGCTTGGGCTTGGCGGCGGCCACCTGGTCGACGTCCAGGCCCTCGGCCTTGACCGTCACGGAGCGCGTACCCTCAAAGGCGGTGTAGCCCTTGGGTGCCTTGAGCTCGCGGACTTCCAGCTTGCCCGAGTCCACGCCCGAGACGGTCACGCGGCCGTCCTCGCCCGTGGTGACGGTGGCCTTGCCCTCCGCATCCCACGTGCCGTCGGCCGACAGCGTGCGACCGCGGTCGTCGGTAATACTCAGGACCGCCCCGGCAAGCGGCTTGTCGCCGTCGCTGCCGCGCTTGGTGAGCGCGAGATCCCAAGTGTAGGCGCACGCGTCATCGCTCGGCGTGTGGGTGAAGCCGGCGTCGCCGGACTGGTCTGCAAAGGGAGAGCGCGGGTAGCGCAGGTAGACCTCGTTGGGGTTGCCCTTCGCGATGCCGTGATTGCACGCGCTGTTGAGCGGTGCGTTGTACACGGCGACCACGCGGGCGCCCGCGGTGAAGGCGTCGGCCCCGCCGATCGCGGCGATCAGGTCGCCGGTGCGCACGGTGAAGATCTTGCCGTCCGCCGCTACCTTGGTGGCGCACTGGGCCGTGATATCGGTCCAGCCCTTCGCGGGCTCGGTGCCGGCGCGGCCGTCCTTGTCGGCCGAGACGGCGTCGAAGCCGCCGTCCGCGCCCGCCGCCACGTACACGCGCATGCTCGCGGCCACCTTGGAGGGGTCGAGCCCCGCGCTCATGGTGTCGACGAACTGCACCACGTAGGTGTCGTAGGCCGTGAGCCCCGCCGGGACCGTGGCAGAGAGGCGCCAGTACAGGTCGTCGGCGACCGTGGCGTCGGCGGCCTTCTGCCAGGCGGCGGTGCTGTCCTCCAGCACGTGCTTGGCGACCTTGGGGGTCGCCGCCTTGGGCTTGACGGTGACGGCGCTACCGCCGACCAGGGCCATGATCGGCGCGGTGCCGGCCTCGTTCTGGGAAATGGCGTCGTCGTCGGCGACGATGAGCCAGTAGCCGCAGGGCAGCTTGGCCGTCGTGCCCGCGTTAAGGCCCACGAACACGGCACCAGAGCTCTGGAGGGAACGAGCGAGCTGTGCGCTCAGCGCGCTCGTAAGGTGGGAATCGGTGTTGAGCCACTCGGCAGCTTCCTGCGCGGTGGTCTGGGAATTGGGCATGCCGGCGCTGTACAGCACGGGCAGCGCGGCATCGCGCACGGCGTCGCTTGCCCAAGCGAGCTCGGTGGCGATCTTGGCGTCGCTGTCGCCGTCGACGACGTTGGCGCTAAAGATCTGGTAGGCGTCGTAGCTGCTCGCCACGGTGCCGCTCACCGTGATGGAACCGGTCGAGGTCGGCGCGGCCTGCGCGGAAGCGGGGAACACAACCGCGCAGGTGCCGATCAGGAGGGCAAGCAGCGCAAACATGATCGGGAAGGAGCAAACTTTCTTATTCACGACGCTTACCTCCCTTCGCATTCGCCTTGCGACGAATGTGCATCCAGGCCGCAGCAGCGCAAAGCACCGCCGCGCCGGCAAGGTACGTCAGAGTGACGCCCGACATACCAGAAAGGGGCAATGAAGTGGAGTAGGTGTTGGTGAAGGTGGAGGCGGGAATGGCGTCGGGCGCGGCGGCGGAGGGTTCAACCACGACGCCCTGCCCGTTCTCGCCAAGGGTGTTGCCCATGTCGTCCTTCATCTGCGTAACGGTGGTAGAGGTGGTAAGACCGGTGTACTTGCCAGTGGTCTCATTCATGACGGCCTTCACCGTGACGGCAACCTGGTACTCGGCCTTGGAGTAGCGGAGCTTATCGATGGCACCGGTGGTAGGCGCGACCTCCTTCACCGTGTAGGTGTAGGTCCTGGCGTAGTCATCCGCCGTACCGGGGGTATCGGACAGGTGCGACTTGTTGAACGTCATGGCGCCAAAGGTCGCCGTGATGTTGTTGGGCTTGGCGGCGTCGGTCTCCCCTGCTGCGGGTGCAATGGAGAGGTCTGCCGGGTTAGGAATGGGCACGTTGGTTGCGTAATCCCCCGTAGCCTCGATGTTGAAGTCGAACGCAACGTATTTCCCGCTGGAATCCTTCGGCCAGTCCGTATTACGGACGGACTTAGTCACCGGGATTTCCACGGACGTGGTGGTGAGAGAATCGGAGATGTACGTAGTGCCCTCAACAATGCTCGGTTTCTTTCCCTCGGTCCACGCAATGGAACCGTCCGCCTTGGACACCGTGAACTCGTAGGTTGTCTGGTTCAGCTCGTAGCCAAACGGCGCCTGGGTCTCCGTGAGCGTGTACGTGCCCGGCAGCAGACCCTCGAGCTTGAACTTGCCATCGGCAGGATCAGAATCTGCCCACTTGTTGCTGACAGCTTCCGCATTCGTATCGTTATCAATCACAGTCAGGGATGCAGCGTCCGGAATTTCGGCACCATCGGCATCCTTTACCTTGGTAAGCGCCCACTCGGAACCAGCCAAAGGAGTGTGTCCCGTGTCGCTCTCCTCAACCTTGGTCCAAGACACCGTACCGGTGATCTTGGTGTTGGAGATGGCGCCCGTGGTGTTGGAATCATCGAATGAAACGAGCTGATTTCCGTTCACCGTGTCCACATGACCCTGAACATAGTTCACCTGCTCGCCGGTGTTGTTCATGGTTGCGTAGTAGATGGTGTCCGACTTCTGATAACCAGCCGGCGCCTTGACCTCGCGAATGTAGTACGTGAAGTAGTCTTTATCGTTGGGATCGCCAATTTTGGCCTTCTGATTCAAATAGTTGAACTGAAGCTCGCCATCATCCGAAGAGTAATCATTGGCACCGCCATCCGTTACCGTAACGATGGGATACGTTTCATTCTTGGCATCATCGACAGTGCCGTATATCGTCCACGAGGAACCAGAAAGCGGCGTCATGCCGTCCGCAGCGTCGACCTTGCTCCACGCAATGGCAGAGCCGTCCGGTGTATACGACCCAGACCACGGGAAGTTGTGACGCTCCTGATCCATATCGATGACGGAAGCCGAGTTACCCTCGAGATTTGTGAAGTTGTACGCGATCTTAGGGTTGTTCATCATGAAATCTTCGCCCACGTACACACGACCGTTGGTGGTCACATGGTCGTCGAAGCTTCCGTTGGGAACGAGAATCGATCCGAGCATAGCAGCGGCGGGGTCATCGTCGGTCCACTTGCCGTCCCCGCCGCCATTGCCCCAGTCGCTTCTACCCTCGCCCGCAATGCCACCACGGATGGTGAGGCTCGTGGTATCGACAAAATTCCACATGATGGACTGGGAGGCCAGCGAGTATTTCGCGCGAAGGTCTTTATCGGCGTTACTCTCATAACCGCGAGATATTTCTGTATCGCCCCACCAGAAGCGCCAGCCATTGTGGAACTCGACAGGACCAGCACCTGTAACGTTCACAACAATGGATGCGCCTTCGGGGACATTGGTGAACTTAAAGTCGACGCCGCGGTAGTAGACGCCATCCTTCAAGTTGGAGAGCTCGGAACCGGCAATGGTGAAGACCTGTTGCATAGAAGTTCCATCGCCGGTAAAGGTGATAAGTCGCTCGGTGTTGCAAATCTTATAGTTCGGGATTCTGGTATCAAGCGCACCGGAAACAGACTTCTCACTACCATCGAAAGTGAGTGTATAGCTTGTTCCCTTGTTATCGTACTTGTTGATTGCGTAGCTGTTGTCGCTAATTGCGGAACCATCCGTAACTGTGCCGGTATTTGCAAACGAGGCGAGCTGTTTCGATAGCTTCGAGAGGTATCCATCTGCACCGTTGTAGCTCGAATAATCGTTACCGTTAACATTAGTCAAATCAACATTTTGATTGAACAGGTCGCTCTTCAGAGCATCCGAGCCCTCGAACCAATTACCTTGCTTTTTCACGACAGACTGGCGCCCGTTGTTAGCATTCGAATCCCAATAGGAATAGGTAATGGGACCGGCGATCTGCGCGGTATAGTCATAGCCAGGGTGGGAGTCAGTCTTTGTCGCCTTGCCGACCCAAGCACCCTTGGTCCAAGCACCAACCGTCGCAGCATCTGAGGTCGTTCCCTGACCGGTATTCATGTTCTCAATCAAGCTGTTTATGCCGGCGACCGCAAGCACCGTGCTTCCCTCCCTGGGACGAAACTGCGATCCAAAACCAACGGTGCCGAAACGGAAGCCCTGGCCGCCCCAACTCTCCTTGATAGGATTCATGGCCAGTTTGCCGTGGACCACGGTAAGGCCCTCCGCCTCAGCGGCATATGAGCCGGTGGGGGCGTTATTCGCATCAAGAGTGCTAGTTTTGTTCGGCTTACCACCGATGTACATGTCGCGGCCGACGTAGGTGGCCACGCCGGGATCGGGGGTGGAGATATCGATATTCGTACCGATACCGATAGACGTGGGCTTGTAGATGCCCTTGTTCACAGTAGTAGCCGCGTTCGCAGAGGTGGCGGCGCTATTCTGGTTTTCGGCATCCTCGCTGGTGTTATCTACAGCAGCGGACTCACTTGAGGAACTCCCCGTTACAGCCTCCTCGGTAGAAACTGTCTGGGTGTCGTTGGCAATGGCCTGCGAGATTGGAGGCATGACGAGCGACAGTACCAGGCTCAACACGGAGGCTCCGCACAAAACGCCTGCCAGTACACGGCGCGTCGCTTTTTTACTCTGCTTAGTTTTTTCTGAATTCGCTTTCATCGATGTCTCCTCCCCAAGAGACCGCGATCTTGCTCTTTCACTATCAAACGTATCTGCGCAATCTGTAATTGCGCTCGTTTAGTAATGCAATTATAACGATTGTTTAAACATCTGAGCAAATAAAACCGATAGTTTTGTAGTGAGTTCTCAATTCTCTTGACAATTGCTCAGACTTACCTTCGTTTATTCGCTATCTTTTTTTGTTTCTGCTGGTAATTTAGTTGCGTATTATTTTTTAATGGCATTAGATTTATTTGCACAACATTTTGCTCAAGAGCAAACATCCTGTGAACGGTCGAAAATCGACCGTGAGCGGTAGGTCATCAACCGGAAGGAATATCCTACCAAATTGATGAGAATATCTTGAACCCACCGGTGGTTAGAAGCATGATGTTCAGACAGCAATATTTGATTTTTCACACAGCTTTTAGGTATCAATTCGCCCAAATCGCCTGGAACCACCACAAAGGTGCTTGTCCCCTTCGCGATGGTTCGCCCCCGGCGCTACAGCAGATGCTCCTCGATAAAGATCGCGATGCCGTCTTCGTCGTTGCTCGCGGTCACAAAGTCGGCGGCGGCACGGGTGGCATCGCTGCCATTTGCCATGGCCACGCCCACGCCGGCGTCAGCCACCATGCAGGTGTCGTTATCGGCATCGCCAAACACGCAGATGTTCTGGAGCTCCATATTGTTGAGCTCCGCTACGCGCACAAGGCCGCGCGTCTTGGACACGCGCGGATCCATGAACTCGTAGAGGCGCTGCGTGGTTTGCAGGGCGGCCGCCTTGACGGTGTCGTCGGCAAACGTCGATGCTCGCTCGATGACCTGCGGCATCACCTCGGGCGCCATGGTAAACATCACCTTGGGCTGCGGCTCGTGCAAGAACTCGGCAAAATCGACCACCTGGTAGGGCACGCCATCGACGCGCGACAGGTGCTCGACGCACGCGTTGCTCTCGGGCACGTAGAACACGCCGTCTCGGGGGCAGACGGGTGTTGCCGGAAGGTCCGCCATGTGCTTGCAGATGCGCGCGATGGTCTCGCCCGGCAGCGGATAGCTCAGCTCGTTGATGTCGTGCGCGCGGTCGATGACCTCGGCGCCACCGCAGCCCACGAGCACGTCTACCAGGCCTTCGATGCCCCAGAGCTCGTACATGGCCTCGGTCGCGTGGGCGTCGCGCCCGGTGCACAGACCAAAGAGCACGCCGCGCTCGCGCAGGGCGCGGATCGCCGCCACGGTGCGCGGGGACACCGTGTGCTGGCTCGTGAGCAGCGTGCCGTCGATATCGCAGAACACGGCTTTGATGTGGCTGAAGGTGGTGTCCATGGGGGCCTTTCTGGGTCGTGCGGCGGTGTGGGGTGCATTCGTGAACGGCGTACATGGTATACCAAGGCGCAGGCGCGGCCCGTCAAAGCAAAAACCACCACAAAGGTGCCTGGCCCCTTTGTGGTGGCCTAGCCCGGGGCGCAATCCATCACAACATTCGACGTTTTTCGGCAAAATCGCGATTTTCGCTGAATGTTGTGATGGTTTTACTGCCTTGCGGCACGATCAAAATGCCGGCGTCCAAACAGCAGCAGCGCCGCGGGAACCGCCGTCACGACCATGCCTGCCCCCACGAGTGTCCGTTGTACGCCAAATGTTGCCGCCAGCCACGGTGCAACCGCCAGAGGGGCCACGCCAGCGAACATATTGCCAAAGCCCATGACCGAGTTCACACGGCCGAGTTGCTCGAGCGGTGCCGTCGTTTGCACGATGGTGTTGTGGAGCGGGTTGACGACACCCCAAGCTATGCCAAGGGCGACCTGGCCGACAAGGGCCACGCCCACGTACGGTGTCCCCACATAGAGCAGACTTCCCAGGCCCACGGACATGAGCGCCACGAGCAGCGTTTTTAGGTTTACCAAGTGCGGCGGCAAGCGAAGCGCGAGCACGGCACCCAGCACCGCGCCCACGCCCGAGGCAGACGAGAGCCAGCCCATCCACTCAACGCCAACGCGTAGGACATCGCGATAGAAGAACGACTCGAGCGGGTCGAAGGCTCCATAGCCAAAGTTCGAAAGAAAGATAATGCAAAACAGCAGGGCGAGGACGCTGTTGGTGAAGACTGTCTTGATGCTAGCCGCGAAGGTGACACGGGAAGATGTGCTGGGGCTGGAGCCTTGTCCCGCACGCTCCCCTTCCTCTGCCGAATCGGCATCCGCATGCCCGGCGACATGGCTGGTCTGCGGCCTAAAGCCCCAACCGGCGACGAGCGCCAGCACGGTAAAGAGCATCATGAGCACGAACACCGCGCGCGACGACGCAGCCGCCGCGACAAAGCCGCCCAGCGTGGGACCAACGATGATACTCACGTTTGAGAACATGGCGATGGCGGAGTTGATGTCTTTGAGCTCGGCGGGGTCATCGGTGAGGTAGGCCGGATAGGACGTGGCAATGGGCTGGGCGAATCCCATCGTAAAGCCCAGGAGCACCGCGCCGAGCAGGACGATGCCGGTCGCGCTACCAAAGGCGATGATTGCCGTGCCAGTTGCGAGAGCGCCGATGATGCTCAGCAAGAAATGGCGGCGCGGGCCCCAGGCATCGAGCGCCGCTCCACCCGCAAAGGATCCCAGGATCACGAATACGTTCATAAAAAGGACGGCCAGCGATGTCGCGACGACCGAAGCGCCGTCCGCATAGGTGAGCGTCCCGATGACGCCGATAAAGTAGCTGGTCTGAAAACCGGTGTAGATGAGAAAGCGCATCGCCACCAGGCGCTTGGCCTGCACGGACAGCGATGATTGAGGCTTTGAGAAAAGAGGGGCGAGCATGGAGACTCCTTGTTTCATACGAATGCGGACGGCGGGCATTCGCCACCGTCTATCGAATCAATCAATCCGCATGAAACATTAAGGACGCATCGAGCCCTTCTCTCCGTTTTTCGCCCGTCATGAACTACTTGGTAGATTGTAAGGCATGTCCCACACATCTACTAAAGCAAAATCCACCACAAAGGTGCCTGGCCCCTTTGTGGTGGAAGTGACATTTGCCCAGATAAAACCTGCCAAAACAAACCTGTCCCTTTTTGGCAGGTTTTAGGCCAGATGGTCTTGAATCAGATCGCAGATGGCTCGGGCGTCGTTGATGTTGATGGCTCGGGTCGCAAAGCCGGCATCGAATGCCTGGCGTGCCAGGGCCTCGTTGCAGGCAAGGGCCAGCGTGCGACCGTCGACCAGGTCGAGCGAGCTCTTGCCGCGCAGACGATCGACACCGGAGCGCGCGACGACGATGTTGTCGAAGCCCTCGGTCTTGTAGCCCTCGATGATCACCACGTCGACATCGTTGTAACGCGACAGCAGCTCGCGCGCGGGCATCTCGTCCTCCTCGCGCGTGTCGGCGTACTCCGCCCAGCGCGTGGCGCAGATAAGGCCCACGTGCTTGGATCCGGCTTGGTGATGGCGCCAGGTGTCCTTAGCGGGTACATCGATGTCAAAGCCGTGATGCCCATGATGCTTGAGCGAACCCACGCGCAGGCCGCGGCGGGTGAGCTCGGCAATGACCTTCTCGACGAGCGTGGTCTTGCCCGAGTTTTGGTAGCCGATAAACGCGATCGCGGGGACGGCCGGTGTCGGAGCTGCGGGCGCGACGGCGGCAGGCGCGCTTGTGGGAGCGTTACCGTCGGCGCCGGCGGCCTCAACAGTAGCGGCCTGACGCTCGGCACGATCCCACACGCCCGAGCGGCCACCCTCCTTGTGCAGCAGGCGAACGTCGACGATCTCCATGCCACGATCGACGGCCTTGCACATGTCATAGATCGTGAGGCACGCGGCACTCGCGCCGGTCAGGGCCTCCATCTCAATACCCGTCTTGCCCGTCACGCCCGCCGTGACCAACACATGAAAGCCAACCTGCCCGTCCGCGCGCGGCGGCGCCCAGCCCTCGGGCACGTCCTCGGCAGGCGTCCCCGCCGGCGCGATAGGCTCGATATCGCACTTACTCTTGGTAATGAGCAACGGATGGCACATGGGGATGATGTCACTCGTACGTTTGATGGCCATGATGCCCGCAACGCGTGCGCAAGCGAGCACGTCGCCCTTTTTAGCGCCATCCTGCAGCACCATGGCCTGCGTCTCGGGGTGCATAAGAATCGTGCCCTCGGCGATGGCAATGCGATGGGTCTCGGCCTTGTCGGACACGTCAACCATGCGCACCTCGCCCTTGGCATCCACGTGCGTCAGCTCGTCGCGGCGGGTGTCGCGGGCGGGCTCGGCAGCAGTGCCGGCGGACGGCTGTACCGCCGCGGACCCAGCGGTGTTGCTGGCAGCAGCCGTGGCTTTATGGGCAGACATCGCGGCCCTGCGAGCGGCCTTGGTGGCATCGGCGTACCTGCTCTTGGCCATATGATCATCCTCCGATTTGGGACATAAATCGTTGCGTGCCCTCAATTATCGCGTGTTCCTGCGGTTTGTGGGCCACGGCATCGCGCCAAATCGAAAGTACCTGCATATCATCACCACGGCGCAGGGCGTCGCGCACCGAATACTCGGCATCGCTGAACAGGCACGGACGTACGTTGCCATCGGTCGTCAGGCGCAGACGGTTGCAATTCGCACAAAAATGATTGGACATGGCGCTAATGAAACCAACCGTTCCCGCCGCGCCCGGAAAGTGCCAATAGCGCGCAGGGCCCGCGCCGGCAGGAGCGTCGTTGATGTCGAGCGGCTCGAGCTCACCCAGTCCCGCCGCGGCGGCCCCGGCATTGATGCGCGCCCGTAGCTCGTCGCTCGGCACGGTATCGCTCGCGTCCCACAACTCGGGATTGAGCGCGGGCGCATGCGGATCCACGGCACAATGCGAACTCGTGCGCTCGTCGCCGATGGGCATGTATTCGATAAAGCGCAGGTGGATGGGACGGTCGAGCGTGAGCCGCGCGAGGGCCGCCACATCTTGGTTGAGCCGGCGCACCACAACGCAGTTGACCTTAACGGGCTCAAAGCCCCAGGCCAGCGCCGCGTCGATGCCAGCCATGGTCTGCTCGAGCCGGCCCAGGCGCGTAATCTTTCCAAACAGCGTAGGGTCGAGCGTATCGAGCGAGATGTTGACGCGGTTAAGCCCGGCATCTTTGAGCTGGGGCGCCAGCTTGGGCAGCAGGGCGCCATTGGTGGTGAGCGAGATGTCCTCGATCTGCGGGATCGCGCGGATGTCGCGAATGAGCGGGATGATACGGCGGCTGACCAGCGGCTCGCCACCCGTCAGGCGCACGCGGCGAATGCCCTCCCCCGCCACCAGGCGCACAAAGCGGGCGATTTCCTCGGCGCTGAGCAGCTCGTCGTGTGCGCGGGGTGCCACGCCATCGGCCGGCATGCAGTAAATGCAGCGAAAATTGCACTTGTCGGTAACGGCAATGCGCAGGTAGTTGATATCGCGGCCAAAACCGTCATGTTGCACGTGCCCGTCCACGCAGCCCTCCCCTCACGCGGCGTTTTATTCTTCGGAAAACATAATACCCCACGAGAGAATCATGCCGACACCCGTACGACAGGACAGGTCGCTTCGAGCAAAACGGACTTTCCAAGCCCATCCTCAGCATACAAACCATCACAACATTCGATGCTTTTCCCGTTTTTGGCAAAAAACGTCGAATGTTGTGATGGCCTGCCTGCCCACGGCACCCCGTAGAAGGACCAAAACGCCCCTAAAGGCCACCGTCCCAGTGCCGAATCACAAATTCTCGCAGATCGTTCTGCCGCTTTTGGAACGCTTCGCTTCGGTCGCACTTGAGGCCCATCGCGAGTGCGATGGCGTTCATCGCCCGGTGCAATTGCAGCTGATGGGCAAACTGAGTCCCGGTGAGGACGATCATCCTAAAGCCCAGCGCGCTCAGCACGGTCATACGCTCCGCATCCGACGCGCTGCGCTGTTTATCAAGATGGTCCGAGCCGTTGTATTCAATCCCCGTACCGCTCGCAGGCGCATATACGTCGATCTCGAAATACCCGGCCTTTGCGAGATACTTGAACTCGTTGGGAACATCGACCCGATGGTTGAGCTCGATCTTGGCGTATCCCAGCCCTCCCTGGGAACGTTTTGCAGCGACCATGATTGCGGTAGCCGTCTCCATGGGCGACCGCGCGCCATCGTGCACGCGCCTGAGCACGGCGGCCGCGCGTATGGCCCCCTGACGAGATCGGTTCTCATTGCAATAAGCAATCAAGTCGGCAACGGTATACCTCTGCCCCATCTCGATATAATCGCCTGTCGACAGATGATTCAAATGGTATCGGGCGCAGATTTCGTAGCCATATTCCAGTTGCTCGGGCTCGCTCATCCACGAACCCGCTTGGACAAAGCACATGGCCTCATCAACCACCAGAAGGCCCTCTGCCACCTCGATAAGATGGCTTGGAGGTACCGGCGCCCCAAACACGTGGCACCTAAATCCAGCCGGCGTCGAGCGCTCAAATTCGAAGTTGACGAGCGTGTCGATATGATCGAGCTCTTCTCGTGGAATACCAAGCGAAACCAGATAGTCGGCAACGATCCCAACTGCCGTTGAAGCCCTCAGCCCCTTGGCATCGAGCCCCAATTTGGGCAGGTCCGCAGTCGGCTCCGCCTCGTTAGCAAGCGAGTCCTCATCGTATAGGCTGCTTGCTCGCGAGAGCGGCTCGGACGGGCGCGCCACGTTGTGGTACAGCCAGGCAGTCTTATGGGACAGGACGATCGGCAGGTCCATGAGCCCTCCAATGGAGTCGGATAACCAACCTTATTCCCCTGCCCACGGGTCCGCACACCTTCGTGCGCAAGAAAGCGATTCCACCCGGTCGAGTGGTAGAAAAACCATCACAACATTCGATGCTTTTCCCGTTTTTGGCAAAAAACGTCGAATGTTGTGATGGTTTGAGGCGAGGTGAGGGGCACGGAGAGCTCAAGGCATCGTGCTCGAACGGGTTAATCCAGCTCTTTTAAGCCATGCGCCAGCTGCCAGTACTCGCCGTGCTGGGCGAGCAGCTCTTCGTGGGTGCCGCGTTCGATGATGCGGCCGTGTTCGAGGACCATGATGGCGTCGGCATCGCGCACGGTGGACAGGCGGTGCGCGATCATAAACGTGGTGCGCCCGCGCATGATGCGGTCCATACCACGCTCGATGAGCTTTTCGGTACGCGTGTCGATGGAGCTCGTGGCCTCGTCCAGGATGAGCACCGGCGGATCGGCCACGGCCACGCGCGCGATGGCGAGCAGCTGGCGCTGGCCCTGTGACAGGTTGGCGCCGTCGGCCGTGACCGGCGTGTCGTAGCCTCTAGGCAGGCGGCGGATAAACGAGTCGGCGCAGGCTGCCTCGGCGGCGGCGCGCACCTCCTCGTCGGTCGCGTCGAGCTTGCCAAAGCGGATGTTCTGCGCAATGGTGCCGCTAAACAGGTGCGTGTCCTGCAGCACAATGCCGAGCGACCCGCGCAGGCTGGCCTTGGCAATGTGCTTGACGTCGATGCCGTCGTACGTGATCTCGCCGTCGTCGACCTCGTAGAAGCGGTTGATGAGGTTAGTGATGGTCGTCTTTCCGGCGCCCGTCGAGCCCACAAACGCGATCTTTTGCCCCGGCTTGGCAAACAGGTTGAGGTCCGTGAGCACGCGGGTGCCCGGCACGTAGGAAAAGTCCACGGCATGGAAGTGCACGTCGCTGGCAAGTGGGACCAAGCCGCACGTGAGCTCGGTACCGTCGGCGGCCACCGCGCGGCCCGACTCGTCAACGGCTGCCACGTCATGCAGGTGCCCGTACGCGCCCACGCCCTGGCCCTCGGGAATCTTCCATGCCCACGCGGCGTCGCCCGTCTGCACCAGCTCCACGCAGCCCTCGTCCACCTCGGGCTCAAGGTCCATGGCGGCAAACAGGCGCTCGGCGCCGGCCAACGCATTGAGCAAGAAGTTGCCCAGCTGCGTAAACTGGTTGATGGGCATGGCCGCCTGGCGTACAAAGACCAGGTAACTTGCAAGCGCGCCCACGTCGGCGAGTCCCTTGATGCAGAGCATGCCGCCCGCCACGGCGACGATGGCATAATTGACGTAGCCGATCACCACGGTCATGGGCACCATCGAGTTGGCGTAGGCCTGCGCGGCACCACCGGTGCGGCGCAGCTCTTGGTTGCGCGCGTCAAAACCAGCCACGTTGGCCTGCTCGTGATTAAAGACCTTGATGACCTTTTGACCCGAGACCATCTCTTCGATATATCCGTCCAGGTCGCCAAGCGATGCCTGCTGGGCGGCAAAGAAGCGCTTAGAGCGCGCGCCCGAGTAGCGCGCGTACAGCACAATGGCCACATCGCACACGAGCGTGATAATCGTGAGCTGCCAGTTGAGGATGATGAGCATGGCCGTGGTGCCCACAACCTGAATGGCGGCCTGAATCACGTTGGCAAAGCTGTTGTTGAGCGCCTCGGAGACGGTGTCGACGTCGTTGGTGAAAAAGCTCATGATGTCGCCCGAGCGCGTGCTGTCGAAGTAGCTCAGCGGCAGCGTCTGGATGTGCGCAAACAGGTCGCGGCGGATGTCGGAGACCACGCGCTGGGCCGCGCGCACCATAATCTGCGAGTAGCCCAGAGCCGAGAGCACGCCCGCGGCGTAGATGGCAGCGGTAAAGATAACCTGCCTAGCGAGCAGTTCCTCGCCGCCCGTTGCCAAACCGTTGACGATGGGGCGCACCATGTAGGTACCGGCAAGGCTTGCGATGGCCGCAACAGAGGCAAGCACACCCACTGCGAGCAACGAGAACTTGGCATGCCCCATGTAGGAGAGCAGGCGGCGCACCGTGCGCTTGAGGTCGGCCGGGCGTGCTTGGGCTGCGGTCTTAGGCATGGCGCTCACCCCCTTCCAAGGGCAATCCGCTGGGGACGGAGGAAAACGGATCATTCGCGCAGCCATCGTCGCTGCCGTCGCCGGTGTCCGCGTTCCCCGCGAACTCCATCTGCGAGGCGTAAATCTCCTGGTAGATGTTGTCGTCCGCTAGCAGTTCCTCGTGCGTGCCCACGCCGTGGACACGACCGTCGTCCAACACCACAATGCGATCGGCATCCATGACGCTCGCGATGCGCTGGGCGATGATGAGCACGGTCGTATCGGGAATCCGAGCGATGTGCTCGCGAATCTTAGCGTCGGTCGCCATATCGACCGCGCTGGTGGAGTCATCAAAAATGAGCACGCGCGGATGCTTGAGTAGCGTGCGCGCGATGCACAGGCGTTGCTTCTGGCCACCCGAAACACCGGCGCCGCCTTGGCCCAACTCTCCGTCCAGCCCGCCGATGCGATCAAGGAACTCGTCCACGCACGCCGCGCGGCAAGCCGCGAGGAGCTCATCGTCCGACGCCTGCGGATTGCCCCACTGCAGGTTCTCACGCACGGTGCCCGTGAACAGCACATTCTTCTGCAGCACAATGCCCACCGCGTCGCGCAAGGTAGCCAGGTCGTAGTCGCGCACGTCGTGTCCGCCCACAAGCACGGCGCCTTCGGTGGCGTCGTACAGGCGCGCAATCAGCTGCACAAGCGAGCTCTTGCCCGAGCCCGTGCCGCCGAGGATGCCCACCGTCGAGCCGCTCTCGATGCGAAGGTCGATATGCTCGAGCACATCCTCGGCTGCATCCGCGCGGTATTTAAACGACACGTCGCGAAACTCGATACTGCCGTCCGCTGGTGCCGCAATCGCGAGATCTCCCGCAGGGTTGGCGATAAAGGGCTCCTCATCGAGCACCTCTGCGATACGGCCCACACTCGTGAGAGCGCGCGTGAGCAGCAAAAACACGTTGGAAATCATCATGAGCGAGTTCATGATCAGCAGCACGTAGCTCATAAAGCCCGTGAGCGAGCCCACGCCCAAGCGACCTTCGATGATCATGCGACCGCCAATCCACAGAATCGAGAGCGCGGCAACATACATCGAGAGTTGGAACACCGGCAGATTGAGCACGGCGGTGCCGAAGGTCTTGGTCGCCGTACCGGCGAGCTCGGTATTGACGGTGTCGAACTTGTCGCATTCGTGCTCGGCGCGCACGTAAGCCTTCACGGCGCGCACGGCGGTAAGGTCCTCTTGCACCACGCCGTTGAGGTGGTCCATCGAGGTCTGGAGCTGGCAGTAGAGCGGGCTCACACGCACGGTAATGATACCGAGCACGATGGCGAGCATCGGCAGAATGACGGCAAAGACCGCCGCGAGCTCGCGCGAGAGCGCAAAGGCGTAGACGAGGCCCATGACCAGATTTACCGGCCCGCGCACCATGGGGCGGAAGCCGTTGCCTACGGCGTTTTGAATCACGGTGATGTCGGTGGTCATGCGAGTGACAAGCGAGCTCGTCTCGTATTCATCGAGATTGCCAAAAGCGAGCGTCTGGATCTTGCGATACTCGGCCTCGCGCAAGTTAGCGCCCAGCCCCGAGGCGACGCGAGCAGACGTGCGTGCATAGCCCAAGCCAAGTACCAGCGAACATGCGGCGCATACCAACATATACGTGCCCTGCAACAGCATGTAGTTGATATCGCCCGCGGGCACGCCCACATCGATGATATTTGCCATGATGACCGGGATAAACAGCTCGAGCGCCGTCTCGGCCGTCACAAAGAGCACGCCGAGCATGGCATCGCGGCGGTATGCCCCCAGATAGGAAAACAGAATCTTGAGATTGCGCACGCAGGTTCATCCCCCATCAAACGTTGTTCGCAAACCCACGTATTATGGCGCGCCGTGCGACGGTGTCAAGTGATGCGAAATCGATTTCTGCAAGGCTAGTGCAGACGCCATGCTCACAGGGCGCACGTCCGTATTCAATTGGAAATGAACGCGTGCGTGACTTTTTCGCCCCGCTGCCGACATAAACCTTGACTCTACAATCGTTGTAGGGTTTTCACTACACTGGTAGCAAAACGAACCAAGCCAGAAAGCCCCGCCCCATGGAACACGACCTCACACGCGGCAATGTCCTCAAGACCATCGCGGTCTTTGCCCTGCCTTATATGCTCTCGTACTTTTTGCAGATGCTCTACGGCATGGCCGACCTGTACATGATGGGGCAGTTTAGCGGCGCCGCCGGCATCACCGCCGTGGGCAATGGCGCGCAGACGCTCTATATCATTACCGTGACGCTCGTGGGCCTGGCCATGGGAACGACGGTCATCGTCGGCCACGCCGTGGGCTCGCGCCGGTTTGACCGCGCCGAGACCGCCATCGGCAATACCATCACGCTGTTTATGGGTGTCTCGGTGGTGCTGGCTGCTGTCCTGCTCGCACTGTGCCCGCAGATCGTGGCGCTCATTGGCACGCCGCCCGAGGCGGTCGAAGGCACTGCCGCCTACCTGCGCATTTGCTTTGTAGGCATTCCCTTTATCGCCGCGTACAACATCCTCTCGGCCATCTTTCGCGGGCTGGGCGATTCGCGCTCGCCTATGTACGTGATTGGCGTGGCGTGCATCATTAATATCGCGCTCGACTTTCTGTTTATCGGCCACATGGGGCTCGGCCCCGTGGGTGCAGCGCTCGGCACGGTGACCGCGCAGACGGCCAGCGTTGCCCTCGCGCTCGTGTGGCTCAAGAGCCGTCGCACAAACATCCACGTAAAGCGCAGCGACCTGCGCCCCCAGCCCGAGGTGCTCGGCAGCATCCTTAAAATCGGCGTGCCCGTGGCCGTGCAGGACGGCTGCATCCAGGTGGCGTTTATGTTTATCACCGTCATCGCCAACCACCGCGGCCTGGTCGACGCCGCCGCCGTGGGCCTGGTCGAAAAGATGATCAGCTTTTTATTCATTGTCCCGAGCTCCATGGGCGCCACCGTCAGCGCGCTCACGGCGCAAAATGCCGGCGCAGGCAAGGGCGATCGTGCACGTCAGGTACTCAAGGATGCCATGACCATCTCGGTGGTGTACGGCTGCCTGATCACGGTGCTGATGTGGCTGGTGGCGCCGGCGTTTATCGGCTTTTTTGCCAAGGACGTCGCGGTGGTCGCGGCCGGCGCCGGCTATATGCGCAGCTATATTTTCGATGCGATCTTTGCCGGCATCCACATTTGCTTTAGCGGCTTTTTCGCTGCGTATGGCAAGAGTTACATCGGCTTTGCGCACAACGTACTGGCCGTGGTGCTCATTCGCGTACCCGGCGCATGGCTGCTGTCGAACGCCTATTCCGACACGCTGTTCCCCATGGGTATCGCCTCGCCGTGCGGGTCGATTCTGTCGGCGGTCATTTGCGTTGTCGCGTTTACCGTACTCAACCGACGCGGGGCTTTTGACAAGTTGGCAGCGTAGCGGGGCGACGCGAAATCGCCCTCGTCGACGACATCATCAGCGACGACCCGGCGACCTATGTGACGCAGATCACGGTGCCGGTTTCCCCAGCAAAGTAAGAACCGCCCGGAAGGCATCGTGCTTCCGGGCGGTTCTTCAATTTGGCTATCGATGCCTTACGCCTCCGGCACCTGACCAGTAGCCAAGATCTGTTCGAGTGCATCCTCATCCAGCACGGGTACGCCCAGCTGCTCGGCCTTGGTGAGCTTGGAGCCCGCTTTGGGACCGGCGACCAGATAGCTCGTCTTCTTCGACACGCTACCCGAAACCTTGGCGCCGAGCACCTTGAGTGCCACGCCCGCCTCGTCGCGCGTGCGGTTGACGAGCGTGCCGGTGAGCACGAAGGTCAGACCCGTAAGCGGCTGTGCGTCGGCGAGCTCGCCCGCCACGCCAGCGTCGGCCGCGGCTTGCGCATGGGCAGCTCCCAAGTCGACCTCGAGCGACAGACCCGCCTGGCGCAGACGCTCCAGCACGGCGAGGTTCTCGGGCACGGCCAGGAACTGCTTGACGCTCGCCGCAATCTTGGGACCGATGCCCTCGCACTCGGCGATGTCCTCCTCGCTCGCCAAGATGAGCTTGTCGATCGACAGGAATCGCTCGGCGATGACCTCGCCCACACTCTTGCCCACATGGCGGATACCCAGGGCAAACAGCACGCGACCGAGCGGCTGGCTCTTGGACTTGTTGAGCTCGGCGATGATTTTCTCGGCCGTCTTGAGGCCTACCGGAATGGGGTCGCCCTTCTTGACGCCCTTTTTGCTGTTGGAGCTGGCATAAGTGCGCCCCGTGTCCAGGCCGGCGATGTCGTCGACCGTGAGCTGGTAGAAGTCCGCGACGTCGTGAATCAGCCCGGCGGCGATCATCTTGTCGACGATCTCATCGCCCAGACCATCGGCGTCCATGCAGCCACGGCTCACCCAGTGGAGCAGGCGCTCCTTGAGCTGCGCGGGGCAGTCGATGGAGACGCAACGGTAAGCCACCTCGCCGTCCTCGTGGACCACAGGGCTACCGCACACGGGGCAGACCTCGGGCATGTGCCAGTCGACCGAATCGGCCGGGCGCTTGTCGAGCACCGGCCCCACGACCTCGGGGATTACGTCGCCTGCCTTGTGCACGATGATGGTGTCGCCCTCGCGCACGTTTTTGCGACGGATCTCGTCGATGTTGTGCAGCGTGGCGCGCGCGATGGTGGAGCCGGCGACCGTCACCGGGTCGAACTCGGCGACCGGCGTGAGCACACCGGTGCGGCCCACCTGGATGCGAATCTCGCGCAGGATGGTCTGCTTTTCCTCGGGCGGGAACTTAAAGGCAATGGCCCAGCGCGGCGCGCGGGCGGTAAAGCCCAGGTCGAGCTGCTGTTGGAAGCTGTCGACCTTTACGACCACGCCGTCGATGTCGTAATCCAAGTCACCGCGGTGCTCGAGCGCCTGGGCGCAGAACTCGTGGACCTCAGCCGGCGTGGCGCAGCGTGCCACGTTGGGGTTGACACTAAAGCCGGCACTGCGCAGCCAGTCCAGAAACTCACGCTGGCTGTGGACGTGCAGCGGATCGGTATCGGCGATGGCATAGATAAAGGTGGCCAGGTCGCGGCGCGCCGTGACCTTGGGGTCCTTTTGGCGCAGGCTGCCGGCGGCGGCGTTGCGCGGGTTGGCGAAGGGGTCGCGGCCCTCGGCATCGGCCTCGTCGTTCAGGCGCACAAAGCTGCCCTTGGGCATATAGACCTCGCCGCGCACCTCGATGGTGCGCTCGCGGTCGGCACCCATGTGGGCGAGCGCCGGCTCGGACAGGTGCATGGGCACATCTTTGATAGTGCGCACGTTGAGCGATACGTCCTCGCCCGTTGTGCCGTCGCCGCGCGTGGCGGCGCGTACGAAGGTGCCGTTTTGATAGGTAAGCGCCACGCCCAGACCGTCGATCTTAAGCTCGCAGGTATAGGTGACGCTACCGGCACCGAGCGCATCCTCGGTGCGCTGGAGCCACGCGTCGAGTTCGTCCAGATCCATGGCATCGTCCATGGAATACATGCGTGCCATGTGCGTGACCGGCGTAAACTGCTCGCTCACGTAGCCGCCCACGCGCTGGGTATAGCTGTCGGGCGTCACCAGATCGGGGTAGGTCGCCTCGATTTCCTGCAGTTCAACGAGCATTTTGTCGAATGCGGCATCCGTGATCTCGGGCGCATCGAGCATGTAGTAGCGATAGGCGTGGTAATCGAGCTCGTGGCGCAACTCGGCCGCACGCGCTGCCGCCTGGGCACGGGCATCGGCCGGTGCAGCGGTATCCGTGCTCGCTAGCGTTTCGGTATCGATGTCCACGCCGTCACCAAACAGGCTCGATTGCTCCATAGCGGCACTCCTTCGCTCGATTTCAAACGGATACAAGAGTACCACCGGTCACGATGGGGCCGAATAACCCTTTCGAACCGCACCGAATCGGCAGCGCCCGGACCGGGGTGGATCGCGCGATCAAACCATGCCCTTGTCAGCCCCAAGTGATCCGTTTTCCTCCGTCCCCAACGGATCAATAAGAAAAGAGGGGCTGTCCCGCGTTGGTGGGACAGCCCCTCTGGCATTGGTATGTGCGAAACGGCTCGCTAGAACCCCTGGCCGTAACCTTGACCCTGGCCCTGCTGGCCCAGCAGCTCCTCCAGGTACTGGCGCAGCTGCTCGTCGGTAATACCGCCGTTGCCGGTGTCGGTCGAACTGTCGTCCTGCTGCTGGTTCTGCAGCTCCTCATCGGAGCCCAGCTCGACGGTGACCTTCTTCTCTTCCTTGCCGCGCATGAGCGTGATCTCGACCTTCTCGCCCACCTCGTGGCTGCGCAGCGCGATAATCAGGCCATCGGCGCTCGTAATCTCGTCGTCGCCCAACTTGGTGATGACGTCGCCCTCCTGAATGCCGGCCTTGGCGGCAGGACCGTCCTCAACGACGCTCGCCACATACGCGCCGCTATCGGTGCTCAGCTTGTTGGTGCGGGCGTTGAGCGCGTTGACGCTCGAAAGCGTAGCGCCCATGTACGGATGCACCGGCGTCTTGCCGCCGATGATCTGGTCGGCAATGTTCTTGGCGTAGTTAACGGGAATAGCAAAGCCCACGCCCGAGCTGGAGCCCGAGTAGCTCTCGATGAGCGAGTTGATGCCCACCAGCTCACCGTTGTCGTTGACGAGCGCGCCGCCGGAGTTGCCCGGGTTGATGGCGGCATCGGTCTGAATCATGTTGGCATAGATGGTGTTACCGCTGGTAGAGCTCATGGCCGTGGAGCGGTAGAGCGCCGAGACGATACCGGTGGAGACAGACTGCTCGTTGCCGAACGGCGACCCGATCGCCATGACCCACTCGCCCACGTTGAGCTTGGAGGAATCACCGATCTCGATCGGCGTGAGCTTGGAGGCGTCGGCGTCCTTGAGCTTGATGACGGCCAGGTCGCTCGAGGCGTCGTTGCCCACGAACTCGGCCTCGTAGGTGGTGCCGTCGTCCATGGTAACCACGTACTGGTCATAGCCATCGACCACGTGGTTGTTGGTGAGGATGTGGCCCTCGGTATCGAGCACCACGCCCGAACCGACGCTGCCCGAGCTGTCCGACTCGTCGGCAGACTGCGAAAGCGAGCCATTCTGGCTACCGCTCGAAGTGGCGGTAATGGAAACGACGGAGGGCAGGGCCTTGGCAGAAACGGCCTCGGCCAACGTGGTGTCCTCGGAATCAATCGTAATCTTTTGCGTCGATGAGCCCGAAGCGCCCGCCGTCACGGCGTTCTTGCCGCCGCCAATGTTGAGCGTGCCGCTCATGATAAGCGCGATGACCAGCAGGGCACCGCAGGCGCAGCCGGCGAGCGCCGTAATAAAGATCGGCAGCTTTTTGGTCTTGGTCTTGACCACCGTGTGCTTGTTCACGACCTGTTGGCCGCCCAGCGGCTTGCCGGTCTGCGTGTCGAAGGCCTGCACGTAGGGAATGTTGCCATCGGCAGGCGTCGACTCCACCTGCACGCGCGGCTGCTGCTGAGTCTCGCCGGCGTGGTCCGCATCCTGGGGGCGCTGGGAATCGTTCTCGCTCATAGCTGCGATCCTTTCGTCAAATAACCAAAGGCCCGCCAAACATGTGGCGGGCCATCATTGTTCACGTTGAGTTGTACCCCAATATGCGGGCACAAGTGTATGAGAACGCAATCTTTTAGGAAGGCTTAAGTTCTGCTGCAGATTCGAGAGGAACCCGCACCCGCGTCAAAACCACCACAAAGGTGCCTGTCCCCTTTGTGGTGGAAAGCTAGTCCTTAAACAGATAGCCCACGCCGCGGACGGTGGTGATATGTGCCGCAATCTGCGGGCCCACCTTGGAGCGGATGCGTCGGATGTGCACGTCGACGGTGCGCGTGCCGCCGCAGTACTCAAAGCCCCACACGCGGTGCAGCAGCACTTCGCGGCTGTAGGCGCGGTTGGGATGCGTCGCCAAAAAGCTCAGCAGCGAGTACTCCATCAGCGTCAGGTCGATGGGCTCGCCATCGAGCGTTACCTGGTAGGTAGCCAGGTTAATCTCGAGGTTATCGATGTTGAGTACATCGTCGGCGGTGACGGTCTCCTCCTCGCCCATCAGGCGCTGCGCGCGAGCCTTGAGCTCGTTGGGTGTCGCCGTGGGGCATACAAAGTCGGCATGCGCGTGATTGGGCAGGCGCAAGGTACCGAGCGCCTCGTCGTCGACGATCACCAGCATGGGGACGCCGCCGCGGTCGTCAAGCCACTTGGCAATCTGATCGATGCGGTCGCTGCGGATTCCATCGGAATCGAGGATCAGCAGGTCAAAGTCGTGCGCCGCAGTCGGCGAATCGGGGGTGGCCAGGCTCACCTCGACACCCAGGGTGGTCGTCAAGCTGCGGGCAAACTCGTGGAAGCGCGTCGTGCGCGCCATGAACAGGGCACTCTTTTCGGACATATCGGCCTCCAAAAAAATGAGCTCAATCGTACTGAAACAAGCCAGCGCGATTAGGAGTTCGCCAGGTAGTGCTTAATCTCCCACTCGGTGATCGTAGACTCGAACTTATGCCACTCGTCGCGCTTCTTTTTGAGGAAGAAGCTGTGGATGTGCTCGCCGAGGGCATCCTTCATAAACTGCGAGTCCTCAAACACGTCGAGCGCCTCTTTGAGCGAGCGCGGCAGCGGCGTGTAGCCGGCCTCGAGCATCTGACGGTCGGTAAGCTTGAGCGTCTCGGCCGTTGCCTCGGGCGGGAGTTCCAGCTTGCGCTCGATGCCGTCCAGACCAGCCGCCAGCGTGACGGCGTTGACCAGGTACGGGTTGGCCATGGGGTCGGGGCTACGAAGCTCGATGCGCGTGGACAGCTGCTTGCCGGGCTTGTAGACCGGAATGCGGACCATGCTCGCGCGGTTGCGCAGGCCCCACGTGGCGTACTGCGGCACGGAGTCGCCGCCCGTGGTGATGCGCTTGTACGAGTTGACCGTGGGGTTGGTGATGGCGCTAATCTCGCGGGCATGCGCCAGGATGCCGGCCATGTAGTGCTTGGCGATATCGGAGAGGTGGTACTTCTCGTCGTCCTCGCCCCAAAAGACGTTGTTGCCGTCGTGGTCGAATAGCGACTGGCACAGGAACATAGCGCTGCCGTCCTCGCCCGCCAACGGCTTGGGCATAAAGGAGGCGTGGCAACCGCTCTCGTAGGCCTGCTGCTTAATGATTAGTTTGGCCGTGGTGATGGCGTCGGACATGCTCAGGGCCTCGGCGTGGCGCAGGCTCATGCCGTGCTGCGAGCGGCCGGCAGCGTGGAAGGTGTACTCCACGGGCACGGACATCTTCTCGAGCGTGAGAACCGTGTTGCGGCGCAGGTCGCGGGCGGCATCGCTCACCGAAAGATCGAAGTAGCCCACGTTGTCGAGCGGCTCGGGCGTGTGCTCGTCGGGGAAGTAGTAATACTCCAGCTCGGCGCCCACGTTGAGCAGGTAGCCAGCCTTCTCGGCCTTGCGGAACATGCGGCGCAACGCATCGCGCGGATCGCCGGCGAAGGGCTTGCGGTCGGGGGTGCACACGTCGCAGAACACGCGGGCGACGCCGTTGTGGCTCGGGCGCCACGGCAGAATCTGGAAGGTCGAAGCATCGGGGAATGCGAGCATGTCGGCTTCCTCGGGCGTAGCAAAGCCCTCGATGGCGGAGCCGTCAAAGCCAATACCCTCCTCAAAAGCGACCTCGAGGTCCTCGGGGCTAATGGCAAAGTTCTTGAGGCGGCCGAGAATGTCGACAAACCACAGACGCACAAAGCGGATGTCACGCTGCTCTACGGAGCGAAGTACGTAATCGATGTTCTGCTGGTTCATGTCGCTCCCCTTTCTTTCGGGCGGGTTTCGACTGGTCTATATCGCAGATACTATCGCAGAAAAATGTTTCCGCAGGGTTAAAGCGTATCAAGCGCTCAAAAAACGTGCGCGAACAGGCCGTTGCGAACGAGCGGTTAGCGCGAGGTCGATGCGCGGTGTTCGATGTGGCCGGGGATCTCGATGCGTTTGGGCGCCAGCTTTGCGGCCTCGCCCACAGTAGTGGTAACAACGTCGATGCGCTCGGACAGGCGCTCGACCACGCGCTCGGCGATGGTAAGGGTGTCTTGCGCGGCCGTGGTCACGCCGCCAAAGAGCACGTGATTCCAGGGGTAATCGTCAAACGTTGCGATCTTGAGACCCGCCGGCAGCGAGGGACCAAGCTGCGCCAGTGCCTCGGTCAGACGCAGGAAAACCAGGCCGTTGACGGCAATGAGGCCGAGCTTTTTGCCTGCATAGCCGCGGATGGTCTCGTCCAAGCGACCAACGCCCGTGGCACCGCCATCGGCCAGGGTGACGACCTCGCCCGCAAGGCCGCGGCGCGAAAGCTCGTCGGCAAAGGCCTCGGCGCGCTCTCGACGCACGGGGCTATCGTCGCTTGCCTCGGTGAGCAGGCACAGACGCTCGCTGCCCGCAGCTGCCAAGGCGTCTACCAAGCCGGCGACCAGCTCACGGTTGTTAGATGTCACCAGGTCAACACCGCCGTCGGCAACGTCGCGGTCGAGCAGCACGACGGGCAGACGTCCCGCTGCCGCGGCGATCGCCTCGTCATTGCCTCCGCAGGTGTTGACGACCAGACCGTCCACGCCGGCATCGATAAGTCTGGCGAGCGACTCGGCCTCCTTAGCGGGGTCGTTGCCGCTAATGGCCGTCATAAGCGAGCAGCCGCGCGCGGCGGCGCTGGCGGAAAGCCCTTCGAGCATGGCGCTCGAGAACGGGTTGGCGATGTCAGCCAGAATCACGCCGATGAGGTTGGTACGCGAGCTGCGCAGATTGCGCGCGGCGGCACGTGGGCGATAGCCGGTGCGCTCGATAACCGCGGCGATGCGAGCACGGGTTTCCTCGGTCATCTGCCCGGGGCGGTTATTGAGATAGCGCGAGACCGTGGCTGGACTCACACCCGCCTCGGCGGCAATGTCCTTGATTCTCATCTGCGCCATAGCGCACCCCGTTTCCCAATGTCGGCAGTCTGAGCCATTTTAGGCATTTTTTTTAAAAATCTCGGTTGCAAAACGCTGCAGATGAGCAGCATCGTTTTTGCGTCTCGAGCAGATGCGATGATGGGCTAGATAGACGAGTCTTTAGGCAGCTCAAAATAGTCGGGATGCAGGGCAATAACCGGGCCTTGCTCCTCGGGCATCAGGTGCAAGTGCGTCTCTGCCAGATAGCTCGCCGCGTCGGTATCGCCCCTCTTAATGGCCTCGAGAATCCGGCGATGCTGCCGACGGATCGGCTCCCAATCCAGATCCTGCGACACCATACGCAACCAGTTGTAACGCTCAAAATGCGTATTGACGCTCTTCATCCAATCCCACAACATATGGCGGTCGGCAATCACAAAACACGTCTCATGAAACAGGTTATCCAAGTCGAAAAAGCGACGCGTTTCGCTATGGTCGAGCGACTCGGACTCGGCAAGAATCTGCTCAAGCCGCTGCTTTTGCTCGGGCGTAGCAGCCGAACAACATTTAATGAGCACGCTTCTCTCGAGCTTCTCGCGCAAAAAGCAGGCGTTTTCGGCGCGTTCCATGCTGATCTTAGAGACGTAGGTGCCGCTTTTGGGACGCGTTTCCACCAGCTCCTGCTCACGCAGGCGCACAAAAGACTCGCGAATGGGCGTACGCCCGATCCCCGTCTCCTTTTCCAGACCAATCGCCGAAAGGCGCGTGCCGGGCCTGAGTTCGGCATAGATGATCTTGGAGCGCAGTGCGTTGTATGCCTGATCTTGCAGGCTCTGATAATGCTGGTGTTGTTCCATAAAGCCCTCGGATGAAGCCCACGGTTTGTCGAATATCACCACGTAATACTATCGCATCGACACGTCCCAGCTCCCAATCAGTCTTTTTGGGACGGGACTCTTTTAGCTGCCCTGGCCTGCAGATCGGCCCCCTTACCACAAAAGTGGCCCATCTACTACGTTAACACGGATAGCCTCGGCCATACCGAAAACCGTGAAAACAAAACCGCAGGTAGACAGCTTGTCGATTTTCGAAAAAGTCGACTATGGTTGACCCCTGCGGCTTAAACGTAGTAGATAGGCCCTTTTCGTGGCGCAGCACTACTGCACCCCAAATTGGCACCCCGAGCCCTCGTGAGTTGCCAACAAGCTGTTCGCCCAACGCTTTATCCGCGCGGCATTTGGAAAATAGCACCACCGCAAAACCCGCGAGTAGCGCTTACTTTGCTATATCTTGCTATACTTTGCTATATCTTGCTATATCTTGAGCAAAGGTGGCTCACATGCAAACAAACCCTTTTAAGCCCACAGCAGGTAAAACACCTCCCACGATTATCGGCCGCGAAGATGTACTCGAAGAATTCAGTGAAGGCCTCGCCAACGGGCCTGGTGCCCCGGGGCGCCTAATGCGCATAGCTGGCGTCCGTGGAACGGGCAAGACGGTCCTCCTTGACGAGTGCTCACGTTTGGCGCAAAGCCGTGGCTGGACGGTCATAAAAGAGGTCGCAACCGAGGGACTTTGCCAGCGCATTCTCGAACAGCTGCAGCCCAAATTCCAGGCCAAACACGCCAGATTTGAGCCCACCGTAGCTGGCATATCCATCGGCAGCATAGATATTGAACGAATCGGCCCATCGCTACGCGACGCCATGAGACAGACAATATCCAAGAATGGAAATGGCCTGCTCATCACTCTCGACGAGGTTCAAGACGCAGAGCTCGATGAGGTCCGAACGCTCTCCATTGCGATTCAGCAGGTTATCGGCGAAGACCTTGATATCGCCTTTGTTTTTGCGGGTCTGCCTTCGATGATTGAAAGCATCATCAACGGAAAGACACTTGCGTTTTTGCGCCGCGCCCTCCCCTTTGACCTGAAGGCTGTGGCAGTAACCGAAGTGTTGTATTCCCTCGAGGAAACCATTGAAGCGTCTGGCGTGGAGTTGCAGCCAGGTATTGCCGGCCAACTTGCCGAGGCAACGCAAGGCTATCCTTTCATGATCCAACTCGTTGGATACTACGCATGGCAGTTGGCGAGACGCGCGCATACAGCGATTATTGGAGAAGAAGAAGCCGAGCGCGGCATTGCAACGGCACGCGAACGCTTCTGCGCCATGGTGATTGAGCCCGCGCTGCAGCGCATTCCGCCCACGTGCATCGCTTATCTGCTGAGCATGGCGTCTTTGGGGCAGACGAGCTCGACCAGCATGGTTGCCGATGCCCTAAACAAAACGCCTCAACAGGTGAGTTCCGTCCGCAGCCGCCTGTTAAGAGAATCGACTATCGAGGCTCCCTCGTACGGCAAGGTCTCATTTGCCATCCCCTACATGCGCGACTACCTCTACGAGCACAAAGCCGAACTGGAAGTTGAACTGTAGAAACGACAACTGCCCTGCAAGACGAAAACCGTTTTCGTACGGATTTAAAGCAGACGTAAACGGTTTTCGTCTTGATTTGCGTCCGAAATTAAGACGTAAATTGCGCTTTCGTACGCTTATTACCAGACGCAAATTGTTTTCGTCCGGCTATGCGTCCCCAATCCAGACGAAAAAGGCCCCGAGCTCGTGTGAGCTCGGGGCTCTTTGTGCCGCGCATCTATGAGAGGAGATATTTGATGCGCATGGGCGCTACTCCATGTAGCCACCCTGGATGGCGGAAACCTCGTCGTTCCCCGCCTGATGGGCGTGCTCAAGGCATCCGTCCCCCTCTTTATCGACGTGACCGGCAAAAAGCTCGTCGAGGAGACCATCCGCACGTACCGCGGTGTGGCCGACGCCATCGAGGCGCACAGCCCCACCGCCGCTCACGATGCGATGTATCTGCACCTGGTGTATAACCGCAACATGATTGCGGAGGGAGCAGAAGCAAAAGGCATTTAGGGCCCGACAATAATCTTTCTTTGGCAAAACGCAAGCGGCGGCCGCCCAACACACAGGGCAGCCGCCGCTTTTTGCAATCGATTGGCGCAAAGGGGTTGATTAGAGCTCGCAGGCGACCTTGTAGCCATCGCCGATGGCGTCGCGGATGTTGCCGCACTTGTTGGCATCGCCCAGCACGTGGGTGGCAACACCGGCTGCAGCCAGGTCGTCGGCCAGCTTGGTATTGGGACGATAGCCCATGGCAAGCACCAACGTATCGGCACCGGTGATGGTGTGGACCTCGCCGTCCTTTTCGTAGCTGATGGTATCCTCGGTGATCTCGGTCACCTTGGCCTCGGTCAGCACGTGAACGCCCTTGGAGAGCATGCGCGTGATGAGCACCGCGCGGCCGGCGCCGCCCTCGTTAGCGGCGAGCGTCTTGGTCATCTCGATAACGGTGACATCGCGGTTGGCCGGCGACAGGTCGTTGACCAACGGGGCCAGGTAATCGGCCGTCTCGCAGCCAACGGTGCCGCCGCCCACGATGACGATCTTCTTGCCCGGGAAAGCCTTGCCACCCAGCAGGTCGTCAGCCGTCATAACCTGCTTAAAGCCCTGCATGAAGGCCGGAGCGATGGGCTCGGCACCATAGGCCAGGACAACCTCGTAACCGGCGTAGTCACGCTGAATATCCTCGGCAGTAAGTTCGGTGCCAAATACGCACTTCACGCCGGCCTCGGCCAGACGACGGTACTGATACTTGATCACGCGGGTGAGCTCCTGCTTTGCCGGCGGAACGGCTGCGATGCGCATCTCGCCGCCCGGCTCGTCCTGCTTGTCCACGAGCACCACGTTGTGACCGCGCTTGGCGGCAATGTAGGCTGCCTCCATGCCCGCAGGACCAGCGCCCACAACGAGCACGTTCTTGGCCTCGGCGGCAAGCTCGTAGCCGGCCTCGTCGCGCTCCACGTCCGGGTTGACGGTGCAGGAGATGCGCTTGCCAAACATGATGCCGTTCAGGCAGCGCAGGCAGCCGATGCAGGGACGGATCTCGTCGGCGTTGCCGGCAGCAGCCTTGTTGCAGAACTCGGCATCGCACAGATTGGCGCGGCCCATCATGCAGATGTCGGCAGCGCCGTCCTCGATCAGCTCCTCGGCAATCCATGCCTCGTTAATGCGGCCGACGGTGGCGACGGGAATGTTCACGTGCTTCTTAATCTCACGCGAGCAAGCGGCGTGCGAGGCCTGCTGCGTGCCGGCAGCGGGAATCGCAGAGCCGCGCTTGATGGTGGTGCCGCCCGACACGTGAATCATGTCGACGCCGGCCTTCTCCAGGCGACGCGAGACGTAGATCATGTCGTTGAGGGTCAGGCCGCCATCGGTGTACTCATCGCCCGAGATGCGGACGTCGATGATAAAGTCCTTACCGCAGCGCTCGCGAATCTCGGCGATGACCTCGAGCAGGAAGCGCATGCGGGCGTCGAGCGAGCCGCCGTACTCGTCGGTACGCTTGTTGTAGAGCGGAGTCAAAAAGCCGCCGAGCATGCCGTGGGCGTGCGCCGCATGGACTTCAACGCCATCGACGCCAGCCTTCTGCATACGCACGGCAGCGTCGCCAAACTGATGCGTAAGCTCGTGAATCTCATCGACCGTAATGGGGCGCGGCGCCTCGCGGGCATAGGACGGGCCCACAAAGGACGGAGCGATCAGGCGCGGCGTGCCCGGAATGTTAAAGGCCATGTAGGCGGGGTGGAAGAGCTGCGGCATGATCTTGCAGCCATACTCGTGGACGGCCGCGGCGAGCTTTTCCCAGCCAGGGATAAACGTGTCATCGTAACAGCACATGTCACCCGGCAGATAGGTATAGGTGGGCTCGACCGTCACGACCTCGGTGATGATCAGGCCTACGCCGCCCTTGGCACGGGCACGGTAATGATCGACCAAGTCGTCGGTCACATAGCCATGATCGGCCAGGTTGGTGGACACCGGCGGCATAAAGACGCGGTTCTTGACCTCGGTCGTACCGACCTTGATCGGGCTAAAGAGCATCGGATAGGCGGAGGACTCCATACAGGCTTCCTTTCGTTTGAGCCGCTCGGCGGCAGTTGCTAACGTACCTATCGTATCAGCAACTGCCGTATCCGTAGTCAAACATGCCCAAACGCCGGTCGACTAATGAATACCGCGGCCCAAGTCTTCGGCGATTTTGTCTACGCCCTTAAGCGCGGCGCAGGTCTTTTTGTTGGAGCAATGCCCGGTGCAAACGCCACCCTGAGCGCAGTCGGCGCAGGTACCCTTGCGGTAGATGCGCACGCACACGGCGACAAACGCAATGCCGATAACAGCCAGTACAACAATATCGATAGGTGCCATAGCAAGCCTCCTCTAGTTAACCACCACTTACTTTACCCCATTCTCCACCTACAAAAAGGGACAGGTTTATTTTGTTCGGTTTTATCTGCGGAAACGCCACATCTCCCCCACCAAAAAGCCCGAGTGTCGCTGGGACACCCGGGCTCGTGAAAAGGGGCTAATCCTTATTCAGAATTAAGCGGAAACTGCGGCGGAAGCAGTGTTGGTCTCGTCCTCGTCGGTCCATGCATGCTTGGGCATGGGACGGAAGATCTGGAAGAGCATCGCAACCAGCAGAACAATGGCCACAACCGTCCAGATACCAAACTGTCCAAGAACGAACAGGTTGTAGAACTGGTTGATGAACAGGCCGATCACCCAAGCGAAAGCGCACTCGTAGCCGATGGCAATCGCGGTCCACTTGCCGGAGTCCATCTGGTTGCGGATGGTACCCATAGCGGCGAAGCAGGGGGCGCACAGCAGGTTGAAGGCGCCGAAGGCCACGCAAGCGCCCATGGTCGGGAACATACCGGCAAATGCGGTCCACAGGCTCGGGTCGGTCTCGGCGGCGTCAGCGACAGACAGCAGCGAGCCGGCGGTGGCGACGACGTTCTCCTTAGCGACAAGGCCAGAGACAGTCAGCGCGGTTGCCTGCCAGGTGCTAAAGCCGAGCGGGGCGAAGATCCAGGCAACCAGGTTGCCGAGCATGGCGAGGACGGAGTAGTCCATAAACTCCTCAGGGATGCCGTCCATCGCAGGCAGGAAGCCAAAGGAACCGTTATAGCTACCAAAGTTGGAGAGGAACCAAACCACGACGGTGGACGCGAAGATGACCGTGCCGGCCTTCTTGATAAAGGCCCAGCAGCGCTCCCACACGTGCAGCGCCCAAGAGCGAATCGCCGGGAAGTGGTAGGCAGGAAGCTCCATAACAAACGGCGTCGGGCGACCGGCGAAGAGCTTGGTCTTCTTGAGCATGAGGCCCGAGGCGATGACGGCAAAGACGCCCAGGAAGTAGAAGAGCGGGCTGATCCACGCGGCGGTGGTGGAAGAATCGCCGATGATGGAGCCCATGAGCAGGGCGATGATCGGCAGCTTAGCGCCGCAGGGAATAAACGTGGTGGTCATGACCGTCATACGGCGGTCCTTCTCGTTCTCGATGGTCTTGGTAGCCATGACGCCGGGGACACCGCAGCCCGAGGACACAAGCATGGGGATAAAGGACTTACCGGACAGGCCAAAGCGGCGGAACACGCGGTCCATGATAAAGGCGACGCGGGCCATATAGCCGCAGTCCTCCAAGAAAGACAGCATCACGAACAGCAGGAACATCTGCGGCACAAAGCCAAAGATGGCACCCAAACCGCCGACGATGCCGTCGCAGACCAGCGAATCGACCAGGCCACCGTCCTCGGTGCCGCCCGCCACAAGGGCGTCGTGCACCACGGTGGTGATACCCGGGACATAGGGGCCGTACTGCGCCGGGTCAACCGAGTCGGCATCGTCGCCCGCAGCCTCGACGGCCGCGTCGTAGGCGTCGCGGCCCTGACCGAGCACGTACCAACCGTCGGTACCGAAGAGCTGGTCGTTGGTGAAGTCGGTCACCGTGCCGCCCAGGGTGGAAACGGCGATGTAGTACACGCAGAACATGATGACCACAAAGATCGGCAGGCCCAAGATACGGTTGGTAACCACGCGGTCGATCTTCTCGGAGGTGCTCATCTTGGCCGGAGCCTTAGTGAGGCACTCGTCGATAATGTGCGCGATGACGCCATAGCGCTCGCCGGTGATGATGGACTCGGCGTCGTCATCGCAATCCTGCTCGCACTGGGCGACTAGCTGCTCCACGCGAGCGGCCTTCTCCTTAGTGAGGTTGATGAGCTTGCAGGCGTCCGCGTCGCGCTCAAACAGCTTGACGGCGTAATAGCGGCGCTTGTTGGCGGGAACGCTCGCCGGAAGGTTGTTTTCGATGTGGTCCAGAACGTCCTCGATGGAGGAATCAAACTTGTGCTCCGGCACCTGGCCCTTGGAAGCAGCGGACTTCTTGACCTGCTCGAACAGCTCCTTGATACCCTTGTTCTTAAGGGCCGAGATCATCATAACCGGGCAGCCGAGCTTTTTGGAGAGCTTGTCCGTGTCGATCTTGTCGCCGTTCTTCTCGACCAGGTCAGCCATGTTGAGGGCAACGACCACGGGCAGGCCGGTCTCGATAACCTGAAGCGCCAGATACAGGTTACGCTCGAGGTTGGTGGCATCGACAACCTGGACGACAACATCGGGCTCGCCGCTCATGAGGTAATCGCGCGAGCATTGCTCCTCGGGGCTGTAGGGGGAAAGCGAGTAGATGCCGGGGAGGTCCGTGATGGTAACGTTCTTGTCGCTTAGGAGCTTGGCTTCCTTTTTCTCAACCGTGACGCCGGGCCAGTTGCCAACGTAGCCGTTGGCGCCGGTGATCAGGTTGAAAAGCGTGGTCTTGCCGCAGTTGGGGTTACCCGCCAGTGCGACATGGATCTGAGAATCCGCCATTCAATCCTTCTTCCTTATGTGCCCGCGCTGCTTTCTCCGCACGGGCTGGATAATGTGCTTCAAAGTGCTGCATTAAGTTAGAAAAACCTAACTTTATCTGCAGAAATATGCGCCGCGAGTCCTTACTGAACCTCGACGACGGCAGCCTCCTCCTTGCGGATGGAAAGCTCGTAGCCGCGCACGTTGATCTCGACCGGATCACCGAGCGGCGCAACCTTCACGACCTTGAACGAAGTGCCCTTGATGAGCCCCAGGTCCATAAGGTGGCGACGAAGCGCACCCTCACCGTGAAGCTTGACGATGGTAGAGCTCTCGCCCACTTTAACGTCACCTAACGTCTTCATCCTCTTGTCCCCCTTTCGGTTTTTATGAAATGCTGCTGACTAACCGACGGTCATGATGTGCATGGCAACCTTGGAATCGATGCCAAAGCGCGCGCCCAGCACCGTGACGATGATATTGGCGCCACTCGAGCTCACCACGTGGATTTCGTTGCCCTCGACAAAGCCGAGGTCCTTGAGGTGGTGCTTCATGTCCTCATTGCCCTTTACACGCGACACGCGCACGGTTTCGCCCGCTTTTACCATCGAAAGCGGCATGGCCGGCATCTGCGGTCCGCAAGACATGAGTGGCTCCTAACGTCAGTTCGTCCTCAACATCGACGCGATAAAAGTTAACCACGTCTATGTTCGCTTTAGTAAACTAGCACGTGGTTAACTTTTTGGAAAGGGTCCTGTTCAGTTTTTCGAAAAAGTTTCCTATACGAAACAAAAGAAGCACCACAAAGACCATCTCTTTGCGGTGCCTTGTCATACCAATTTATGCAACAAAGGGGACTGTCCCCTTGTCACATTGATGCGCTTAGAGCGAGAGATTTCTGATCGACGTAACGCAGGAAGCCTCGTCTACGCCCGAAACGCGGAAGATGATGTCCTCGCCGCACTCGCCGTAGAGAGCCATGAGTCCCATGACATCGCGGCCATCCGTGTGGCGATCGCCGATACTGACTGACACGTCGCAACGATGCTTGGCAATGATGTCATAGAGCAGCGCAACCGGGCGGGCATGCAATCCCAACGGATCTTTAATCGTCTTTGTAAACTCGACCATGTCCCCTCCCACGACATCGTACATTCGGCTGGCAAACCCAGCCATGTGGTAGTTATTGTAGCGTTAGATGCTTGTTGAAGCCCGCCAGAAGGCTCAACCGGAAAGTGCGACCCGTTATTTGGCTGGATTCTGGGACGCAGTTTCCCAAAGGGGCCTGTTTGGGAAACTGCGACCCGTTTTGGACGCAAATTCTGGGACGTAGTTTCCGCGACACCCAGTCAACCTATACCCTCGCAACCTCGGCGTATAAAAAACGAGGGAAGACACACGTCCTTCCCTCGTTGCAAGCAAGATGTAGCCGCTCGCCTACATCAGGCGCAGACTGACGTCCTTGAGCTGGGCGCCGCTAACGGCACTCGGAGCGCCCGACATAAGGTCGGAGCCGCTGGCCGTCTTGGGGAACGCCATGACGTCGCGGATGGAGTCGGAACCGGTGAGCAGCATGCACACGCGGTCCAGGCCCAGAGCGAAACCGCCCATCGGGGGCGCACCAAACTTGAGGGCCTCCATGAGGAAGCCGAACTGAGACTCGGCACGCTCCTCGGTAAAGCCCAGGAGCTTGAGCATGGACATCTGCATCTCGGCGTTGTGGATACGCATACCGCCGCCGCCGGCCTCAAAGCCGTCCATGACAAAGTCGTAGGTGCAAGAACCGGCTGCCAACGGGTCGGCCTCGATCTTGGCGATGTCGGTCTCGGTCGGCAGGGTAAAGGGCTGGTGCTCGGCAGCATAGGCCTTGCGATCCGCGTCCCAGTGGAACAGCGGGAAGTTGACGACCCACAGGAAGTCGTGGCCCTCGCGCTTGATCTCGAGCGCATTGGCCATGTGCGAACGCATGCCGCCCAGGATCTCGTCGGAGAGCAAGCGCGGGCCGGCGGCGAACATCACAAGGTCGCCGGGCTCGACATCCATGCGCTCGCGCAGAGCCGCCATCTCCTCGTCCGAGAAGAACTTGACGATGGGGCTGTTGATAGAGCCGTCCTCGCGGAAAGCAATCCAGGCCAGGCCCTTGGCGCCAAACGTGGAGGCCACGCCGGCAAGCTTATCGATCTTGGCACGTGCCCAGGCACCGGCGCCCTTGGCGTTGATGGCCTTGACGACAGAGCCCTCCTCGTTTGCGGCAGTCGCAAAGACCTTGAACTTGGAGTTGGCGAAGATGTCGGTCAGGTCGACCAGGTGCATGCCATAGCGGGTATCGGGCTTGTCGGAGCCATAGGTGTCCATGGCCTCCCAGTAGTCCATACGACGCAGCGGCGTAGGCATCTCGACGCCCATGCGGCCGAAGGCGTCGGCCAGGACCTCCTCGAGCGCGCTCATGACGTCGTTCTGGTCCACGAAGGACATCTCGATATCGACCTGGGTGAACTCGGGCTGACGGTCGGCACGCAGGTCCTCGTCGCGGAAGCACTTGGCAACCTGGTAGTAGCGCTCGACGCCACCGACCATGAGCAGCTGCTTCAGGAGCTGCGGGGACTGCGGCAGGGCGTAGAAGTTACCCGGCTGAATACGGCTGGGAACGATGAAGTCGCGAGCGCCCTCGGGCGTGGACTTGAACAGGGAGGGCGTCTCGACCTCCATGAACTCACGGTTGTGCAGCGCCTCCCGAATGGCAAAGGTAAAGTCGGAGCGCAGCTTGAGGTTGGCCATCATCTCGGGACGACGGAGGTCCAGATAGCGATAGCGCAGGCGGGTGTCCTCGCTCGTCTCGATGCCGTCCTCGATCTGGAACGGCGGGGTGACGGACGTGTTGAGCACCTCGGCGTGGTCGGTCAGGACCTCGATCTCGCCGGTCGCGAGCTTGGTGTTGGTGGTCTCCTCACCACGAGCGCGCACGACGCCGTGGATCTTGATGGGCCACTCGGGACGCATGGTCTCGGCGATCTTAAAGGCATCGCCGTCGGAGTGCTCGGGGTCGAAGGTGAGCTGCGTGATGCCCTCGCGGTCACGAAGGTCGCAGAAGATAAGGCCGCCGTGGTCGCGGCGACGACTCACCCAACCGGTGAGGGTGACCTCTTCGCCCACGTTCTCGAAGCGAAGCTCGCCGCAGGTACGGGTGCGCATGGAATGCTCATCGATGGGACGGGTCTGGCTCATACCAGTGATCCTCCTTTATGGATCTGTGCCGCCCCGTGTCGTTCCGGGCGGCGTCGTACAGATTTGCCCAGCCTGCGTAAACCGCGCAGCCAGACATGGCGTTCTATCTTATCGCACCTGTGTCGATGTGCCGCGGAAAAGTGGCTCCTGCCCAAAGACTTGACGGAGACGAAACAATTGATGCGTCGCGGCACCCGTCTGCACGCGTCACGTGCGACAATATGCCCCAATAAAACAGCACTTGGAAAGGCCCGTCATGACTGCACGGCTCATTGTTATGGATATCGACTCCACGCTCATCAACCAGGAGGTCATCGACCTGTTGGGCGAGGAGGCCGGCGTAGGCGAGCAAGTGGCGAAGATCACTGAGCGCGCCATGCGCGGCGAACTGGACTTTAAGCAGGCGCTCGAGGAGCGCGTGGGGCTGCTTGCCGGCTTGGACGAGAGTGTGTTCGAGCGTACCTTTGAGCGCGTGACGTTTACTCCTGGCGCGCTGGAGCTTGTGCGCTCAGCGCACAGCAAGGGCTGGAAGGTCGGCGTGGTAAGCGGCGGCTTTCACGAGGTCGCCGATAAGATCGTGGCCGCCGCGGGCATCGATTTTTGCCTGGCCAACCGCCTGGAAGTCGTGGACGGCAAGCTCACGGGTAAGCTGGCGGCAGACATCGTGACCAAGGAATCCAAGCTCATCCAGCTGCTGGATTGGGCGGTTGAGTGCGGTGTCGACATGGCCCACACCGTCGCGATCGGTGACGGCGCCAACGACATCCCCATGATTCAGGCCGCGGGCACGGGCATCGCGTTTTGCGCCAAGCCCAAAACGCGCGAAGCCGCCCCGTTTGCCATCGATGAGCGCAACCTGATGCTCGCCATGGACATCATCCTGCGCGACTAGTCGATCCTTCTAACAAGAGAATCAGTCTGTCCTATAGTTTCCGAACAATTTTGTCTTAGTGTTCGGAAACATACCCTTTGAGTGCTAGACTTTGCGCCGTCGAAGGGAACATATATGGATAAGCGAGATCTTGAGCAATTGCTGAGCGATGTTGCCGGCGGAGTAGTCACCCCGGCAGTCGCCCTCACGCGCCTCCAGACGGCGCCAACCGCCGATCTGGGTTTTGCGCAGCTCGATCTTTCGCGCGGGGTGCGCCAGGGAGCCGGCGAGGTTGTCTACGGCGCCGGTAAAACCGCCGAGCAAATTGCCGCCATTATCGAAGCGCTGCGCGATGCCGGTCAGGAGCGCATCCTGGTCACGCGCCTGGACAGCGAAAAAGCAGCCCGTACCTCGGAGCTTCTCGGCAACGACATCGACCTGGGATATGCCCCGAACGCCCAGCTCGCCCTGGTGGGTGGCAAGCCCTCCCCCACCGGTAACGGACGCGTTGTCGTCGCCTGCGCCGGCACGAGCGACCTGCCCGTCGCCGAAGAGGCGGCACTGACGGCCGAGTTCTACGGCAACGAGGTCGACCGCCTCTACGACGTGGGTGTCGCCGGCCTGCACCGCCTGCTCGCTCACGCCGAGGAACTTGCCCAGGCGCAGGTGGTCATCGCCATCGCCGGCATGGAAGGCGCCCTGGCGAGCGTTATCGGCGGTCTGGTGAGCTGTCCGGTCATTGCCGTTCCCACCAGCGTGGGCTACGGCGCGAGCTTTGGTGGCGTAGCCGCGCTGCTCGCCATGCTCAACTCCTGTGCCAGTGGCGTTTCGGTCGTCAATATCGACAACGGCTTTGGTGCCGCCTACCAGGCAAGTCTTATCAATCATCTGAGCGCCGGTACATCCCGCGCCCGTTAAGGAGCATTCCATGTCCAACCATCAGCATACGCTTATCATCGACGGCACCTCGGGCATCAGCGGCGATATGACCGTCGCGGCCCTGCTCGACCTGGGCGCCAGCGAGGAGCACCTGCGCGAACAGCTCGCCACGCTGCCGGTCGACGGCTTTTCGATCTCCGTGACGCGCGTAAACAAGCATGGCATCGACGCCTGCGATTTCGACGTTCAGCTGGCAGAAGAGCTCGAGAACCACGACCACGACATGGCATGGCTCTACGGCAACGAAGCAGCTGCCGAGCACACGCACGAGCACGAGCACCACCATCATGACCATGACGAGCATGAGCACTGCCATGAGCATGATCATGAGACCCACGGCCATGGCCACGAGGGTCACCATCACGCCCACCACCATCACCACCGTTCTTTGGCGGACGTCACCGCTATCATCGACGGCTCGCAGCTAAGCGATGGCACCAAGCGTCGTGCGCTCGCCATCTTTACCGCGCTCGCCGCCGCCGAGGCAAAGGCCCACGGCAAAACGCCCGAGACCGTCATGTTCCACGAGGTAGGCGCCGTCGATTCCATCGTCGACGTCTGCTCTGTCGCCATCTGCCTCGATGACCTGGGCATCGAGGATATTGTCGTCGAGTCGCTCTCCGAGGGCCACGGCACCATCCACTGTGCCCACGGCCTCATGCCCATTCCCGTCCCCGCTGTCGTCAACCTGTGCCAGGCGGGCAATATCGCCCTCACGCCTGCACCGGTCGCCGGCGAGCTCGTGACGCCCACGGGCGCCGCCATCGTCACCGCGCTGCGTACGTCCGACCAACTGCCCTCACGCTACCGCATCGAAGCCGTCGGCTACGGCGCTGGCAAGCGCCCCTACGAGGGTTGCTCCGGTACGCTCCGCTGCCTGCTCGTTCACGCGGACGCATAGCCATGGATGCCCGCAAGGCAAAAAGCCGCGCTGCCATCGTTTCGGCGTTCTCCGAGCTGCTGCGCGAAGAGGACTACGGCAAGATCACCGTCGGCGACATCATCGCGCGCGCCCACGTAGGCCGCGCGACATTCTACGGCCTCTTTAAGAGCAAAGACGACCTACTGTCCGAGCTCGTGAGCGACATCTGCACCCACGCCCTCGACGACGATGGTACGCCGCTCGACGACCCACTCGTGCAAGTCGAGCATATCCTCAACAACCTCTGGGAACGCCGTCAGGGCGTTCGAGCCCTCGTAGCCGGCGCCGGCTCACGCGTCTTCGCCGACTGCCTCCGCAAGACCATCATGTCGCGCGCAGCCGAAACCGTCCCCGTCGACCCCGCAGGCCCCGCCGCCACCATGGACCGCAGCTTCTTACTACACCACATAGCCTCAAGCTTCGTAGGAATGGTCCAATGGTGGGCCTGGCACAACTTCCAAGCAGCCAAAGCCGACGTAGCCAAAGACTACCTCTCAGCCATAAAACCCCTCTTCAACTAAACGCCCCATCCCATCCCAAGGCGTCGCCCCTTCCCAAAGTACCGCTTGCATTTCAAAGCACCCAACAGCCAAGCGCCCACCACATCCAAATTCAGATATATATGTTGGGTTGCTTGTTCGAACACAGCCAAGAATGCCCAGGGCTCGGTAGGGGTTAACTTTCCAACGCACTCCGCAGGACGCAAAAAGGCTCGCCGCACGAAGTGCGCAGCGAGCCTTTTTGCATGTCCGAGGACGCGTTGGAAAGTTAACCCCTACCGAGCCCGGACCTTATAGAGCCGTCCTTTGACTAGAACATGCCCAAGAAACCATGCACAAACAGCGCGGCCACAATAGCACCGACAAACGGAGCGATGCCAGGAACAAGCAGGCCGTACTTCCAGTTGTTGTCAGCCTTGTTCTTGATCGGCAGCACCTGATAGGCCATGCGAGGACCAAGGTCACGAGCCTGGTTCATGGCGAAGCCGGTGATGCCGCCCATGCCCATGCCAACGGCCCAAACGATCAGGCCAACGCAGATGGCGAGCATCAGAACGTTCTCGCCAGCGCGGCTAGCAGCGGCAAGGATGGCGCTGATGAACACGAAGGTGCAGATGGCCTCGCAGAAGAAGTTGCGGGCATAGTTCGTGCCCTCGGTGGTGGGGTTGGTCGAGAAGATGTTGCGCTGGGCAATGGGGTCGACGACGCCCTCGGAAGCCTTGAACTCATCGGCATACATAAGCCAAGCGATTACGGCGCCCACAAAGCCGCCGAGCATATCGGCAATCATGAAGGGGATGCAGCTGCTCCACGGCACCAGACCGACGATGCACTGGGCAAGCACCATAGCCGGGTTCATGCACACGGCGCCGCCAAAGACAAACAGGCAGACCGAGATGCCAAAAGACCAGGTGGTGATGGCAAACATGTGGCCGGAGCCCTGATACTTGGTGCCCTTGAGCACGGTATCGCAGTGCACGCCCACGCCAAAGATGATCATGAGGGCAGTTGCGCCGAATTCGCAGAGGAGTTTGGTAAGCATAAAACCTTATCTTTCTTGTCAGTTAAAAACGATTCGTTTAGGCCGCGTGCTAGTGCTGCGCGACGACAACGCCCAGGCCATCGGGAATAACGGCAACCTTGGCATCGGCACCCTTCATCTCAAAGGCGAGCTTGAGCGCCTCCTCGATAGTGTTGACCGGCGTCATGTGCATATCCTTGAGCATCTGGTGATCGCACAGGTCGGTGACCATGATCACGGGGTGATGCGCCAGGATGCGGGCAAAGATCTGGCTCGTCCACTGATCGGGCAGGGTCTCGTCCTTGGGACGATCGATGCAGGCGCGCTCAAACTCCGCCGGATCGTTGTCGGCGATGTTGTGATAGAAGCCCTCGCCACCGTGACCGTCGGCACAACCGGCGACGTCGATGATCACGCCGCCCTCGGGAAGCGTGGCCTCGGCAGCGCACATGCCCTTCACGGCCTGATAGATGTTCTGATCGAGCGGGTAGCCGCCGTTGGTGGTGATGGCAATCTCGCACTCAACGGGCTCAACGCCGGCAAGGCTCTTCACGAACTCACAGCCAGCCTCGTGCGCCTTGTGGATGTCGCCGGCAAAGGAGCCGATGACCTCGTGCTTGCCGTTGAGCACCACGTTGAGCACAAAGGCAAGGTGAGCCATCTCGGCGGCGGCGAACATGTCCTCGCTCACGTGGTTGTGGCACAGGTTGCCGGCACGCGAGTGGGAATCGTTCACAAACTGGCCGTTGTGGTTGTACATGATGGTCTTGTAGCTGGCGATGCCAGGCAGGACGGACTTGCGGCTACCAGAGAAACCGGCAAAGAAATGCGGCTCAATGAAGCCCTCGGCAAGCAGCAGATCGCAATCGGCAGCAATCTTGTTGATGATGCACTCGCCACCAGAAGGCAGGGTACCGATCTTTTTCATCATGCTGTCGTCGGTCGCGACATGCATGACGATCTCCTCGTTAGCGACGATCTCCTCGCCGTACTTGTTAACGAGTTCCTCGTGCGTCGAGGGTCGATGCATGCCGGTCGCGACCAGGATGCGCACACGTGCCTCGGGAGCGGCAGCGTGGATGTGATGCAGCAGAATAGGCATCGTCACACGCGAGGGAACGGGACGCGTATGGTCGGAGCTAATGATGACGATATCCTTCTTGCCAGCACAAAGCTCCTCGAGCGAAGGCGAGCCATAAGGGTTGGCAAGCGACTCCTCTACCAGCTCTTCCTGAGATTTTGTAGTCTTAAACTCGTTTTGATGACCTTCCATCACACCCGCGAAGTTCTTATCCTCGAGCTCCAGATGCAACGTCTTGTGGTCAAACGGCAGTTCACATTCAAACAATGATGAGCGCCCTCTTCCTTTCAACTGACACACTAGATAAACCGTTGGAAGGATACGCCGCTCACCGAAAAACACCACCGTCCACCGACTCATTAACACAACGTTCATATTTGACCCACAACAAAACAACCGCGATCCCAAACGGGACCGCGGCCGCTACAGTCGTAAGTCAAGAAGCGCCACATGCATCTCAATCCCGATCGATAAGACGCGAAGCGCACCATCCTTCCCCCCAGCCAGTAATCCGCCGAAGACCGGACATCGCAGGGCCCGCCGTATGTTTACTTCCCGGCGCACTCCGCAGGACGCAAGAAGCCCTCGCCGCACGAAGTGCGCAGCGAGGGCTTCTTGCATGTCCGAGGACGCGCCGGGAAGTAAACATACGGCGGGCCCGGACGACTACAGGGCTATCGATTACCCCGTGTTCTGGAGACCTGCCGAGACGCCGGTCACAGTCGAAAGAATCAGGCTCATGTACTCGGCCTTCTTCTCCTCGGCCATCTCGTCCTGGTTCATACGCACCTCGCGAAGGGCGCGGACCTGGGCGATGGACAGGGCGTCGACGTAGGGATTACGCACACGGACGGCGCAGCCGAGCACACGGCGGCGCTGCAGCGGCCATTCGTCACCGACGATGGCAAGAACCCACTTACGCGTGAGCTGCATCTCGGTGAAGACCTTCTCGGACAAATCCTGGCGATCGCCTAGGTGCAGGTACATCTTGGCGATGCGCTGGTCGGTCTTGGCGATCGACATCTCGATGTTGTCGATAAAGGTGCGGAAGAACGGCCACTCCTGGTAGGCAGCCTTGAGCTGGTCAAGGTCGCCAAACTGCTCGCAGGCGGTGCCCAGGCCGTACCAAGCGGCCAGGTTAATGCGCGCCTGGCTCCAGCTGAAGATCCACGGAATGGTACGCAGGTCGTCGAGCGACTTGGCACCCAAACCGCGCTTGGCCGGGCGCGAGCCAATCGGCAGCAGACCGACCTCGGTCAGCGGCGTCACGGTCGAGAACCACGGTGTAAAGTCCTCGGTGTTCAGCAGGTCCAGATAGCGCTCGTGGCTTACGGCGTTGAGCTTCTCGGCCATATCCCAGAACTTCTGCGTGGTCTCGGTGTTGGTCTTCTCGACGCTCGGAGCCGACTGCAAAAGCGTTGCGGCGGCAACGGACTCAACATGGCGCTGAGCCAGCGTGCGGTTGCCGTAACGGGCAAAGATGACCTCGCCCTGCTCGGTGAGCTTAAAGAAGCAGTTGACCGAACCCTTGGGCTGCGCCAGCACGGCCTTGTTGGCCGGACCGCCGCCACGGCCCACGGCACCGCCGCGACCGTGCATGAGCACCAGGTCGATATCGTTCTTCTCGGCCCACTTGGCAATGCGCTCCTGCGCGGAGTGCAGCGCGAGCATGGCCGTGGTAGGACCGGCATCCTTGGAGGAGTCGGAATAGCCCAGCATGACCTCCATGCGTCGGTTGGTCTGGGCAAGGCGCTTCTGCACCACGGGCAGCGTAAGCATCTGGTCGAGCACGTCGACGCAGCCCTCGAGGTCCTCGAGCTGCTCAAACAGCGGGATCACGTCGAGCTCGGGGACATCCTCCTCGTGTGCAAAGGACAGGTGGGCAAGCTCAAAGACGTCGGCCACATGCTGGGCGCTCTTGGTGAACGAGATGATGTAGCGGTGCGCCATCTTCTTGCCGTAGCGCTTTTGGATGGAACCGATGGCACGGAAGGTATCGATGACCTCGCGCGTCATGGGCTGCAGGTCGCCATGGATACCGTTCTCGTGGATATCCTTGAGGGCGCGGGCATGCACCACGGAGTGCTGACGGAACTCCATCTCGACCATATGGAAGCCGAAGGACTCGACCTGCCAGATGATGGTCTGGACCGGGCCGTAGGCAGCACGGACGGCACCGCAGGCGGCCAGGGAGCGCTGAACGACACGCAGGTCATCCAGGAACTCATCGGCGCTGTGATACATGGTGTCGGTGATGCGACGAACGGTGGCGTTCAGACGATCTGCCATGACGAGCATGACGGCGCGATGCGGCTCGTGCTCGGAGATCAACTCGGCGCGTGCGGTGTACTGGGTGCTCATCTCGACCTGATGGTTCCACAGGTTGATGAGCTCGGCAGACGGCTTGCTGTAGGTGGCCTCGAGCGTGAGGTTGCGGCCGATGCGGCGGCACTTGTCCTCGAGCTTGAGCACCATGTGGGTGAAGTACTTGGCGGCGACCTCACGGCTCACCTTGGCGGTGACGTTGGGGTTACCGTCGCGGTCGGAACCGATCCAGCTGCCGGGATGGAAGAACGCCGGGCACAGCGGCGGCACGGTACCCGCCTTGTCGCCCAGCACCCAGTCGTCAAAACGACGATAGATAACGGGGATGACGTCGAACAGCGTGTTATCGAAGATGTCGATGATGGTATCGGCTTCCTCGACCGGCGTGGGCTTCTTGAGCGCGATGGGGCTCGTACGCACCAGGGCGTCGATTTCCTGCAGCATATGGCGCTCGTTCTCCACTAGGTCGGAGCCGCCCAGGCGCGGACGCTCCTCCAGCAGGTTGGAAATACGGCGAATCTTGCCCTCGACGGCCTTACGACGGGCCTCGGTGGGATGTGCGGTAAAGACAGGGTGGAACTCCAGCTTGTCGAGCAGCTCGTTGGCGCCCTCGACACCCATCTCGTTTACCAACTGGTGATAGGCGACGGTGAGCTCGTTGGCGGGATCGACCTCGGTATCGGTCGATGCGCCGGCCTCGCGCTCGCGCAGCTGCGCCACGCGGTAGTTCTCCTCCGACAGGTTTGCCAGATGGAAGAAGCTCGTAAAGGCGCGGACGATAACCTGCTGCTTATCGAGCGGCAGACTGTCGATCAGATCAACGACCTCGCGAAACGCCACGGCGGTGGGCTCGTCGGCAGTGGGCACGCCCTGCTCGTCGACGGACTCGTCGGCAGCACGGGTGCCGGGGTTTCCGGCGTTGGCCACAATCTCGGCTGTCAAAATCTTGTCGAACAGGTCCGCGATCTCGGGATCATACTCGCTAAGCACACGGCGCTCCAGGCGCAAGAACAGCGCCAGATTGTCGCGCAGCTCCTCGGGGATCTCGATCTCAGCGAGACGCTCCTTGGATTCGGCATTCGAGCCGATTCGGTTAACGAGGCGGTTGACCACGGCAGCGACGCGCGCCGCGGCTTCGGGTACAGACTGGTTGCTTAGGTTCTCAGCCACGTTTCCTCCCATTCCTCCTTCTATGCACGTAACATGCGGTATTCATTATAGGCGCTTGCGAAATACTTTCGACACTGATTGCGCTTTACCACACAAAAGTATTTTCTGCATTGCAAGGGTTTTTGCTCTAAATGGTCGTATTTCTCGGTGGACGGCATACACAAACGGGGGCATTCCGCATAAATGCGAAACACCCCCGTAACAATCGCTCGCAATGGACGAGACACTCAAGCGGACCCGCAGCTCAAAATGATGCGCTACAGGCGCTCGCGAACCGCCTCGACGACGTTGGCCAGATCGGCAAGGACCTCTTCATGGCTCTCCATGTCGCGCACCTTGACCTTGCCGGCGGCAAGCTCGTCGCCACCCAGGACCAAAATGAGCTTGGCGCCAACCTTGTCGGCCTGCTTAAACTGAGCTTTGAGCGAACGACCCTGGTAGTCGGCCTCGGTCACGATGCCAGCGGCGCGAAGCTCCTGCGTGATGGCAAAGACGTTCTGGCGCAGCTCCTTGCCGGCGTTGGCGACGTAGACGCACGGGGCCTCCTCGGCACCCAAGTCGTTACCAAAGGCCTGCAGGGCCAGCAGGGCGCGCTCAAAACCGACAGCGAAGCCGACGCCCGCCGTGGGCTTGCCACCCTCGAGCTCGACCAGACCGTCATAGCGACCGCCGCCACCAATGGAGCCGACACCGGCGCCGGGAGCCTCGACCTCAAAGACGGTACGGGTGTAGTAGTCCAGACCACGCACCAGTGTGGGATCTTCGACATACTCGATACCGGCGGCATCCAGATAGCGCTTGACCTGCTCGTAGTGCTCGCGGCACTCGTCGCACAGGTTGTCGCCCATCAGCGGCGCGTCGGCCATGATCTCGCGGCAGTGGTCGTTCTTGCAGTCGAAGGCACGCAGCGGGTTGAGCTCGGCGCGCTCGCGGCACTCGTCACACATCTCGTCAGCGTGATCGAGGATAAACTGCTTGACCTGCTCGCGGTAAGCCGGACGGCACTGAGCGTCGCCCATCGAGTTAATGAGCAGACGGAGCTTGGAAAGATCGAAGCCCAGGCGCTTGTAAAACTCCATGAGCATGATGATGCACTCGGCGTCTGCCGCCGGATCGGGAGCGCCGAGCCACTCGATGCCCACCTGATGGAACTGGCGCAAGCGGCCCTTCTGGGGACGCTCGCCACGGAACATGGCCTCGGCGTAGTAAGCCTTAAACGGCGTGGAGCCCTGGGGCACCAAGTTGTTCTCCACGACGGCGCGCACCACGCCAGCCGTGCCCTCGGGACGAAGCGCCAGGCGCTGCTTGGGCTTGAGCTTAGTATCGGTGCCCTCGGTAAAGACGCGCTCCAGGTTGGCGCCGCTAAACACGCGGAACATCTCCTTGCGCACGACGTCGGTCGACTGGCCGATGCCGTGGACAAACACGTCCACCTGCTCGATGGCGGGCGTCTCGATGGGCTTAAAGCCAAACGGCTCGAACACGCCGGCAGCAATCTGCTGCATCTTTTGCCAGGCGCGCATCTCAGCGCCGATAAGGTCGCGGGTTCCCTCCGCCTTCTGTGCCTGCATGGGCAAACACCTTTCTTTTGTATCGCGTCATAGGTAGTGGACATTATACGGCACAAAGCAGCAACGCGGCGGCGTGTCTGACCGAACGAGGGTATGGGGACTCGTTCGGCCAGACACGCCGCCGCGGTTTGTGATCCCTTTTCCTCCGTCCCCTTCGGATTACGTGATCCCTTGGGGACGGAGGAAAAGAGATCATTTCGTAGGCCCGTGGCTGCCCTGGAAACCGAATGACGGTACGAGCATCCATTCGGCTTCCAGGGCAGCCACGGGCAGAACAGGCAAACAGGAATAGGCGGCGACCCGCTACTCCCCCGCCACGCTTGCGCGCAGCTTGGCGGCGATGGGCTCGGATGCCAGCAGGAACACGAGCATGACCACGGAGCACGCCAGGCACACAATCCAGGTGCTCGCAAAGGAGCCCGTGACATCGAACAACACACCCGAGACAATGGCGCCTACGGTGCCGCCGACCATCTCAAGCGAGGTGATGGTGCCCGTGACCTTACCCAGGTCGGCCATGCCCGCAGGCTTGAAAGGCAAGGTTGGGTGCTACCGGTGGTCGGCGATATAGCCCAAAGCGACGGCGGTATAGGCCGCGGCACCGAGCGGCAGCTCGGCATCGTTAAAACGTGCCTTGGGATGGTGCTGGGCAAAGTGTTCGTCCGTGTCGGTTACGGCCGCGCCCACGGTAAAGTACGCACTCGGAATCTCGCTCGAGATAAGCGCGAAGTCCTCGCTCGCCATGGCGTGGAATAGCGGCAGGAAGGCAGCCTTGGGCAGCACCGCGCCCACGTAACCAAGCGAGGCCTGGGTCATATCGCTGTCGAGCACGAGCGGCGGAACGTCCGAGAGCGTCTCGATGGTTGCCGGCGTACGATATGTTGCGGCAACGCCGTTGACGACCTCCGCGATACGCTCCTTGAGATGAGTCATGAGCTCGACATCGAAGCCGCGCAGCGTTCCCTCGAGCACACAGGTGTCGGGGATGACGTTGGCCGCCAAGCCGCCAGCGAACTTACCAACGGTAAGTGCGACTTCCTTGGCCGCTGGCACCTCGCGGGAGATAAGCTCCTGGAGCGCCAGGTGCACATGGACGCCGGCCGTGATGGGGTCGATGCAGATCTCGGGGCTCGAGCCATGGCCGCCCTTGCCCTGCAGCGTGATGCGGAAACCGTACACGCCCGAAAGCGCCGGGCTCCCATAGAGCACCAGGCCGAGCGGCGATTGGCTGTTGACGTGCATGGCAAAGGCAGCCTGGGGGCGCGGGTTCTGCAGCAGGCCATCGGCGATGGCAGCGCGGGCACCCTCAAAGGTCTCCTCACCCGGCTGGAATAGCAGTTTGACGGTGGCATTGGCGTCGACAAGCTCGGCCTCGCGGGCCTTGAGCAGGCGGGCGGCACCAAGCAGGGCCGTCGCATGCATATCGTGGCCGCAAGCATGCATGCAGCCGTTGACAGAGGCAAAAGGCTCGCCCGACTCTTCCGCGACGGGAAGGGCATCCATGTCACCGCGCAGCATGATGACCGTGCCGGCCTGATCGTCTGTACACGTACCGTTGCCCTGGGCCGCCACGGCCGCACCGGCGCCGATGAGACCCACAACACAGGAGCCGTCGACGAGCGTGGCAAACGGGATGCCCATCTCGGTCAGACGTGCCTGGATATACGCAGAGGTTTGCGGAAGTCGATTACCCAACTCGGGCGTCTGGTGCAGGTCGTGGCGCCACGCAGCAAGCTTGTCGGCAAAAGCTTGAGCCTCGGCAACAAGACCATCACCGATAGCGGCTTGCGCTGCCTGGGTGGCCTTGGGCGCTGGTTGCGGTTGAAAATCGGACTGAGCTGGTGCCATAGATGCCCTCCAGTATTATTTGTGCAGCAAACACTTTGATGGTCTAAAGTGCAAGGCATAACTGTAAGGGCGTTACATAAAAAACGCCGCCCCAGGAGGGCGGCGCAACAAGTTGTTTACAATTGCGCGCAATTATTTCGGCGCAAAAAATCGAAATGTGTCTCGCTCAAGATAATCGACAAGAAGATGAGGACGAAGCCGGCAAGCAGACGCGAGGTGAGCGCCTCCCCCATCAGCAGCACCGAGAACAGCACGCCCGAGGGGGACTCCATCGAAAGGAGCAGCGAGCCCGTCGAGGCCGGGACGTGCGCCAATCCAACGTTTTGGACGAGCAGTGCCACGCACGTACAGCCCACCGAGAGAAAGGCCGCCACGCCGACAAAGCTCGGCGTCCACACGGACAGAGGCGCCTGAGTCTCGAATAGCAGCGACGTGATTAAGCTCAAAACGCCATTGCCCACAAACATCCAAAACGTGATGACGTTGATGTCCATCTTGCGGCCATACTTGGCGGTCACTGCCATCTGGATAGCAAAGAAGACCGCGCCGCCCAGCGTGATGACATCTCCAGCATTGAACTCGACGCTATCGAGTGCCACCAGGCCAATGCCCGCCAGGCACAGCAGTGCCGCACCCAGGTTATAGCGGGTGAGCCTTTCGCCGCTCAGGACATAGCTGGCAAACGGCACAAGGATACAGTACGTGCCCGTCAAAAATGCACTCTTGCCTGCCGTGGTCTGCGCCAGGCCAATCGTTTGCAGTCCGTATGCTCCCCACATGAGCGCACCCATGCCCAGCCCGACGATCAGGTTGCGGGCATTGAAATGAGCGATGATGCGCTTATGGAAAATAGCAAACATAACCAGTGATGCCGGGAGAAAGCGAACGTAGACCAGCTCGAACACCGGAATGGTATCGAGCGCATCTTTCATGGTGGTAAAGGAATAGCCCCAGATGACCGCCACCGAAAGCAGCAAGACCTTCCAGAAGAACGGAGAACGCGCGCCGGCGCCGCGGGAGGTGCCGCCGGCACCCAGGTCTTCGCGCGCTACAGGGCTATCGGGCATGTTTTCGATTTCATCAACGGCATTCTGAGCCATAGGGCATCCTCGCGCTCAGTCTGGGCGTGGTGTCCGCACGTGCATGGCCGCGTGCCGCCTCATGGTCAAATAAAACGGGGCGCACCGGACCCCCGGTACGCCCCGCTACTGTAGCAACAACCAAGCAACCCACGCAATTCACTACGCTAAAGCGTCGGTACAGAAAACCTCGATGTTCCGGCAACGTCAGCGAAAACGCCCCTAAGCGAACAAGGTGACGTGAAATGAAAGGGCGCTGACCTTCTGGTCGCGCCCTTGAAATTGAACGTCAGATTGCCGCTTAGGGACGTTTGCAGCGTCGAGCCGTTACGCGGTTTGGTAAAACCGCGTAACTAAATTAGCTTTGTTGATTCCAGCTTTTCGATGATCCAGTCGTTGGCTTTGATGACCGGGCGGCGGAAGACGACGCCCAGTGCCAGCGATGGAATCAGATAGCTCGCCAGAATGCCTAGCTCAATCCAGTACTCCATATGGTAGGCGCCAGCCATGGCGGCATGCATGGCGTTGATGCCGTGGGTGAACGGCAGGAACGGATAGATCGCCTGGAACACAGGGCCGGTCATCTCGATGGGGAACGTACCGCCCGAACCGCCGACCTGCATAACCAACAGCACGACGGCGAGCGCCTTGCCGATATCGCCAAACGAAACCGTAAGCGTGTAGACGATATTGGAGAACACGAGACTCGCGACCCAACCCGCCAGCACAAATTGCAGCGGGTTGTCGCACTGAATGCCAAAGAACAGGATGTCGCCCGCGCACACGAGTGTCGCCTGCAGCAGGGCCAGACCTCCAAAGAACAGGTAGCGGCCCAGGTAGATCTCGTGCAGGCGCACGGGGATCAGCTCGTTGATGAGCTCATCGTCAACCGAGACCTTCATCATGGCCGCCAGTACAATCGAGCCCACCCACAGCGACAGAATCGTGTAGAACGGTGCCATGGCCGAACCGTAGTTGCGGATCGGATAGACCGGTTTGCGGTCGAGCGCGACGGGGCCGGAAAGCGACACGGCGAGGCCCTCGGGGTCGTTGCCAATCATTGTCTTAATCATGGCCAGGTCACCCGACATCAGAGCGCTATCAAGCTCGTCCTTAAAAGCGCTGATCTTGTCCGACGCCTCGCCCAACTGATCAGAAGCCTTGTTGACCAGCGTCGCAGCCTTGGAGAGGCCCTTTGCGAGCGAGCCAGAGGCGTCGGTCAGACCGCTCACAGCGCTATCCAAGTCACCCGAGATACCGTTCAGGGAATCCAGAACGCCCGAAATGGTCTTCTTGAGCTCCTTGGCCTTAATCGAGAACGTGGAATCGTAGTCGGACTTGGCTCCCGAGATACCCGCCTTGGCATCGGCGATGGCCTGGTCGACCTCGGCACGCGAGTTGTTGACCTCCGCCATGCCGTCCGAAAGGGACTTTGCGGTCGCCGTCAGGTCCTTCGCATTGTTGCGGTACTCCACGGCAATTCTGCCCAGCGACGTCGCAGCGGACTCGAGACCGTCTTTGAGCTTGTCATCACTCACCTGGTCGGCAAGGTTGCGGAGCTGATCGGCCATCGCATCGATATCGTCAGCACGCGTATTGAGCGCCGCTGCGGCTTCGTTGAGCTGAGACACCGTAAGGTAAACATGCTGATTCGCGGCATCGAATGCCTTCGCAAGCTCGGCGGACACGTTGTCGAACGAGCCCGCGCTTCCGTCAATCGCCGCGTCAACGGCATCGTTGGCGGCCTTGAGCGCTTCCTTGGAATCATTGATGCCGCTCTTGGCGTGCTCCATCAGCTGCTTCGTCGACTCATCAACGGTGCCCGTCTGCTTGAGCATGCCGCCCGCCGATGTCAGTGAATCGGACGTGGAGCTCAAAATGCCCGCGAGCGACGTCGCACTCGCCTGAACGTCCTGCAGGTCCTCGACCGAATCGCCCAGCGTCGAGGACAGATTGGCGATAAAGTTGCTCACCTGGTCGGTACTCATATAGTCGAGCAGGCTGGACACGGTCTTAAGGCCGATGGTCGTGATGGTCTTGGTAAAGGTCTCGTTGACCTGACTCTGGACGGCGCTCGAGCCCTTTTCAGTCACGATCTGTGCGATGGCGTTAGCCTTCTGGTTCTCGTAGAACTCGATATCGGCGTGCTTCACCTCGGTCGAGAAAAGCGTCATCATGTCGGCGCTAAACGTTTTAGGGATAACGACGGCAGCGTAGTACGCGCCCGACTTGACGCCATCGATGGCCTTATCGCGATCGTTGAGCACAACCCAGTCGAAGTTCTCGTTGCCGCGCAGGGTGGCGGTTACGTTTTCGCCCACGTTGACCTCGACGGGAATCAGATCGCTCTCGTAACCCTCATCAGTGTTGACCACGGCGATCTTAAGGTTGCCGGTGTTGCCGTACGGATCCCAGCTTCCGGCGATGTTAAACCATGCATAGAGACATGGCACGATGATCAGGCCCATCACGACGACCATGCCGATCACGGAGCGAGACACGTTTTGGACATCGCGCTTAAACAGGTGCAGGATGTTTTTCATTTATGCCTCACCTCCTTTAGAGTGCTTGCCAAGCGAGGTGGTGTCCCCGTCGTTTCCGTTTACGTTGTCAGCGCCGTCGGCATCTTGAGCCTTACGATGCGCACCGATATGCGACAGACGGCTCGTAGGCTGTTCGCCTCCCTTGGCGCCACGCTCGCTGGCGTTGAGACCAAACATGCGACGGGCGGCAGGGATGGCAGCCGTGTGCTCGCGCATCTCGCGGCGAAGGTCCTCGTCCGAAAGCGCCGAGATACGCATCTGGGTATTGAGGCTCGCACGGATGTATTCGATGTTGATGAGCCAGCCGCAGATGGCGATAACCGAAATGATCCAGATAACGAGCAGGATGATCTTGCCGTTATTGTCGATATCGAGCACCGTCGAAAGCACAAAGAGCAGAACCTGCACGCCTACCACGGCGGCAAAACCGCCCTTGATGTAGTACGGGTAGCGATGCTCAAACGCCACGGCATGATCGAGCAGCTCGCGACGGTACGAATCCGAATCGAGCATGACGCGCATGGCCGTGCGCAGCGAATAGCGCTGGCGCGGCAGGTCGTTGGACTCGCAGATCATGAGGCCCGTCGTGGAAAGCTGCTTGTCAAAGAGCAGGTTGAGGTTGAGCAGCAGCGGACGCAGCTGCAAGCCAATAAAGAGTGCGATGGCAAGGAACACGCCCAGGATGCACAGGTTGAACAGGTAGTTGAACGAATACATGCCGCCGACCGTCTCGCGCAGCAGATTGATGCCGTAGGTAAAGGGCAGCAGCGGATGCAGCCATTGGAAGAAGCCGGGCATCATCTCGATGGGATACATGCCCGACGAACCCGGGATCTGCACGATGACAAGAATGACGCCAATCGCCTTGCCGATATGCTTAAACGTGGTGGACAGCGCATAGATGATGTTGACGTACGTAAACGAGATGGCGATGCCACCCAGCACGAACAGCAGCGGGTTGATGCACTGTACGCCAATCACCAGATCGCCCACCGTCACGATGATGGCCTGGAGCGCGCCCAAGATCACCAGGAGCATCCAACGGCCGAAGTAGCCCTGACGCGCCGTAAAGCTGCCAATGCCCTCGCGATCGACCTCGAGCTTGTAGATGGCGATGAGCACGTAACCGCCCACCCACAGCGCCAGATTGGTGTAGAAAGGAGCAATGCCCGAGCCGAAGCTCTTGACCGGATATATTGACTTTGAGGTCAGCTCGACCGGAGATGCCATGAAGTCTGCAACGTCATTGACATCGACGCCCGTCAGATCAGACAGCTCGCCCATAGACTCGGAGGTCTGCAGCGCCGCGATGTCGTTGGCGGCGGTTGCGAGCTTGTCCTGGACCTTGGCAAGCGAGGCATCGGTCTGGGACAGCGTGGTCTTGGCCTGACCGAGCGTAGCGTTGAGTTGCGAAAGTGTACCACGCGCACTTGCAATAGTAGGCGTAAGGCCAGACACGATGCCCGTCAGATCACCCGAGACGGCGGCAAAGGAATCGAGCGCGCTCGAGGCCTTCGGCAGCGCGTTTTGACCCAGGTCCGTCTGGGCCTGGCCAAGGTTGGTCGCACCGGTCTGAATTGCGTTATTGATAGCGTCGCTGGCGCCCGAGACAGTCGCGGCGTCATTCGCCATGGCGCTCGACTGCGCAGACAGACCGTCCTTGATGCTCTGAAGCTTTTCATTCTGCTCGCGGAGCAAATCGATGGTCGATACAATGCGCGCGTCAATTTCCTTGGAACCTGTCGACGTGTCATTGACGAGAATTTCCAAGTGCCCGATAACGGCCTTATTGTGGTCAATCGTCGCTTGGAGAGACTCAAGCGAGTTGTCGATACGGGTAGTCGTAGATGTGACCGTGCCCGTCAGCTTGCCAATCGCAGCGTTCGCGGAGGCTGACGTCTTGGTGAGCGCAAGGCTGCCTTCCGAGAGCGCCTTGGAGAGCGAGGCGACAGAGTTGCCCGCCGTGGCGCGAGCCTCGCCCAGCAGGTCGTTGCCCTGGGAGATCGCCTGCGTCAGCGACGGCGCCTGACCCTGCAGACCGGCAAGTGCCGCATCTGCCGAGGCAATGGAACCACTCGTCTTATCGATGGCGGCATTCATGTCGCCAATCGAATCACGCACTTCGCCCAACGTATCGGAAGCCTCTGATACCGAACCGGCCAACGAATCCTGAGTCTGGGTTGCCTTGTCCTTTAAATCGACTCCGGCATCCTTGGCAATACTGGCAACGGTCTCGCCCACCGTGGAGGCAAATTCCGAGTTGATCTGCTCCTCGATGGTGTTTGCACCGGTGTCGGTAACCTTGGGCGCAATAGCGCTCTTCTTCTCATTGACGTAGTACGTAAGCTTGGGCTGATGGTAGTTGCCGTCGAGCATCGAAACCAGGTTATCCGAGAAGTTCTTGGGAATCACGATGGCCGCATAGTACTCCCCGCTCTCGACGCCCTCTTTGGCATCGGCCGACGAATCGACGAAGGTCCAGCCCAACTGATCGTTCTCCTTGAGCTGATCGACGACCTGGTCGCCCGCGTTGAGCTCGCCCACCAGGTCGTTCTGAGTGCCCTGGTCGTTGTTGGCGATAGCAATCTTGATGCCCTGGGTGTTTCCATACGGATCCCAGTTTGCCACGATGTTGTACCAGGCATACAGCGAGGGAATAACACACACGCCAAGGGTAACCACCAAGGCGACGGGGTTCACGAGCAATCGCTTGATGTCACGCTTAAAGATCGCAAAGGAGACCTTTGCATTGGATAGTTTGCTGCCGAGACTCACGCTTGGACCATCCATCCTGTCGTTGAATCGAATCGTACTATCGATAACCATTGTACGTAAGCGCTTTAGCGTCTCAGAGCACAATGGTATTGAGTTTTGCGGGTAGCAATATACTACGAAGACGAATTAACGTACAGTTGTACAGTATCTTTAATTTCAGCAGGTCACAAAACCACAACCCGCACAAATTAGCAATTCAAATAGTCATCGGGGACGTTCTTAAACGACTGGTCAAACAAGAACGCCCCCAACGACTAGTTTGGACCACGGTAACATCGATGTTTTAGCAATGCCAGCGAGCGGGCGCCAGAGCGAACAAATTGGCATGAAAAGAGGACGGCATAGACCTTCTGGTCATGCCGTCCTCTTTGAATGACAAGTTGTCGCTCTGGCGCCCGCGCAGCGTCGACTGGTCCGCCGTTCGTTAGAACGGCGGAACTGAGGGCAGCGTCGAGCCGTTACGCGGTTTGGTAAAACCGCGTAACTACCTAACTACATCAAGTTGCAAACAGCCGCCGCGAAGGCAACGGGGTCCTCGGGGAGGATGCCCTCGACCAGCAGGGCCTGATCGTAGAGCAGGCCGGAGTACTGCTTGATCTTGTCGGCGTCGCCTGCCTTCTGGGCAGCGACAAGCTTGTCAAAGACCGGGTGCTTGGCGTTGAGCTCGAGCACGCGCTGGCTCTTGGGCATACCGTCGGGCGCGCCCTCGGGTCCCTTCTGGAGCACCTTCTCCATCTCGAGCGAAAGCGGGCCCTCGGTGGTGATGCACGCGGGAGCATCGGTCAGGCGCGCAGAGACGGCGACCTTCTCGACCTTATCGCCGAGCGCCTCCTTCATAGCGCTAAAGAGGTCCTCGTTTTCCTTGGTGGCGTCCTCGGCCTCTTTCTTCTCGTCCTCGGTCGCCAGATCAAGATCGCCAGTCGCAACGTTCTTGAGCTCCAGATGACGATCCTCGACCTCGGGCTCGGCACCGTCGGCAACGGCCTTCTCGGCAGCCTCGCGGGCGGCGTCATCCTCGTAGATCTTAGGCATATCGGCGGCAACGTACTCACGCATAGCCTGGAAGGTGAACTCATCCACATCCTGCGTCAGCAACAGCACGTCATAGCCGCGGTCGAGCACGCCCTTTACCACGGGCATCTTGGCCAAGCGCTCACGCGAGTCGCCGGCGGCGTAGTAGATGGCCTTCTGATCCTCGGGCATACCCTTGGCATACTCGGCCAGGGTAATCATCTTCTGCTCCTTGGCAGACCAGAACAGTAGCAGGTCGGCGAGCTCATCGGCCTTCATGCCATAGCTCGAGTAGATGCCGTACTTAAGGCCGCGGCCAAAGTTCTCAAAGAACTTCTCGTAGGCCTCGCGGTCGTTGTCGCGCATATCCTCAAGATCGGCGGTAATCTTCTTCTCCACGCGCTTGGCGATGGCCTTGAGCTGACGGTTCTGCTGCAGCGTCTCACGCGAGATGTTGAGCGACACGTCGGCAGAATCCACGACGCCGCGGACAAAGTTGTAGTAGTCGGGCAGCAGGTCGTCGCACTTCTCCATAATCAGCACGTTGGAGCTGTAGAGCGCCAGGCCCTTCTCGTAGTCCTTGCTGTACAGATCGAACGGCGCGCGGCCCGGCACAAACAGCAGGGCGTCGTACTCGAGCGTGCCCTCGGCATGGAAGCTGATGGTGCGTGCAGGATCGTCAAAGTCGTGGAACGTGGACTTGTAGAACTCGTCGTAGTCCTTCTGCTCGACATCGGAGCTGCGCTTTTTCCAGATCGGTGTCATTGAGTTGACGGTCTCGAGCTCCTGGTAGTCCTCGTACTCGGGCGTGTAGTCATCGCCAGCATCCTCGGGCTTGGGCTTCTGGCGGCTCTTGGACACCATCATCTGGATCGGGTAGCGCACATAGTTGCTGTACTGCTGAATCAGGCTCTTGAGGCCCCACTCGGTCAGGAAGCGATCGTAGGTCTCGGCCTCGCCGTCGGCGTCGAGCTTCTCGTTCTCGCGCAGCGTCAGGATGACATCGGTGCCGTGCTCGGCGCGCTCGCCGTCTTCGATGGTGTAACCCTCAAGACCATCAGACTCCCACACGTGAGCGGTGTCCTCGCCATAGGCGCGGCTGACAACCTTTACGTGGCGGGCGACCATAAAGGCAGAGTAGAAGCCCACGCCAAACTGGCCGATGATGTCGACATCGGAGCCCTGTTGCTCGGCGTTCTCGGTCTTAAACTCCTCGGAGCCGGAATGGGCGATGGTGCCCAGATTGCGCTCGAGCTCCTCGGCGGTCATGCCAATGCCGTTATCCGAGATGGTAATGGTGCGGGCGTCTTTATCAAAAGAGACGCGAATAGCCAGGTCGCCCTGGTCGAGCTTGACGCTCGGGTCCTGCAGGCTCTTAAAGTTGAGCTTGTCGACGGCGTCGCTCGCGTTAGAGATAAGCTCGCGCAGGAAGATTTCCTTATTGGTGTAGATGGAGTTGATCATGAGGTCGAGCAGTTTTTTGCTCTCGGTCTTAAATTGACGCATGTGCAGTCCTTTCGCGCTACCCCCGTCCGCAAAAACGGCCCGGTTGCCCGAGCCGCATCGCAGACCTGCTATGTCCAGACTTAGATTTTATAACCCATTAGCGCGCATATATACATACGGAATCGAAAAACTGTATGTCAGAGCGCTCCGATGCGCCAATTGCCAAGGCGTGTCCCAAACTGCCGGCAGGAAAGGAACGTCCCTATCTGCCATCTACGCGCTTGGCCATCCAAACATGGGGCTGGCCCTCGTCTTCGTAGTCCACCGGGGCAATCTGCGTGTAACCCGCCTTGGCATAGAGTGGTAGCACGTATTCCTGCGCGTGCAGCTTAATGAGCTTGGCGCCGGCATCACGCGCGCACGTATCACTGGCCTCGACAATCTTGCTCGCCAAACCGCGACGGCGCATGCTCGGCAGCACGGCCACGCGCCCCATAATGTAGGTCTCCCCCGCCGCGACGCCTTCGTCCAAGTCGCACGCCGGCGACACCGGAGCCTCTGCGTCAGCTGCGCGCTCAAGCTCTTCGGGAAACACGCGCGAGCAACCGGCAAGCTCGCCGTCTACATAGAGCGTCACATGGATGCAGTTCGAATCCTCGTCGATAGCGTCAAACTCATTCTCGTAGCCCTGCTCGTCCATAAAAACGACGCGGCGCACCAACGCCGCGTCATCAAAGCAACCCGTCTTAAGTTGGATATCCATGCCTGCCCTTTCATTCAATGCGAACGTTAGGGACAGATTTTAGCGAAAATGAGCTCCGCGCACGCTAAACTTCGCGCGAGCCTTCGCCAGGCAGTCGTAATGACCCACGTTATGGGCATCGCTCGCGATGAAGCTGTACAGGTTCTGATCGAACAGGCGCTGTGCCGGCTTTTTCTCGCGACCAAAGCGACCGCCGGCAATAAAGTCCGCCGAAGCCTGCAGCTTGCAGCCCATATCGACCAGGCGCTCCGCCACGCTTACATCCTTTTGAACCGCACGATAGCGCTCAGGATGAGCGATGATCACCTGGTAGCCACGGCACTGCAAATCGTAAATCGTGTTCTCGTATTCTCTAAACGCATACGCATCGGCATGCGTCGAAAGCTCGAGCAGAAACTCGTTGGTCCCATCGAAATGCAAGTGATCCGCGGCATCGATACCAAGCTCAACGAGCTTTCGATGGTTGACCTCGAAGCCCATCTGAAGCGGAAAACCGTCAGCGTTATCGCGCAGCAGCTCAAAGGCATCCCACATCTTGTCGTAATCAAAATAGGGATCACGGCAGTGAGGAGTGCAAACGATTCTGGTTACACCGGCCCGCTTGGCAGCCTCGAGCATCGCCAAGCTCTCTTCGAGATCGGCGGCGCCGTCGTCTACACCCGGCAAGATATGGCAATGAATGTCACGCATAGGTCGGCCTCAATCAACTAAACGTTTGCTCGGTTGGTGAAGATGCCCTTTTTGGAAGTGCCCTGATCGTCGGAGCCCTTCTTAACCTTCTTACCGTCCTTGGTGTAGTAAGAATAGTAGTACTCGCTGGTCTCGGTCTCGCAGTAGTTCATAACGGTACCGATGAGCTTGACCTTCTCGGACTTCTTAAGCTGGGCGATAGCGTTGAGCGCCTCTTCGCGCTTGGTAAAGTCCTCGCGCACCACGAACAGCGCACCGTCGGTCAAACTGGCAATCTCGGCAGCATCGATGAAGGTGCCGACCGGAGGAGCATCGAAGATGACGTACTGGAACTTGGCGGACAGTGCCTTTACCAGCTTGGCAAAGCGATGGGAGACGATGATGTCGGCAGGATTGGGAATGTGCGGCTCGGCATCGAGGAAGTAGAAGTTCTTCTGACCCGTCTCGACAATTGCCTGGTCAATGGAGATCTGCTCGGAAAGGACCGCATAGAGTCCGCCGCGCGAACGAACGCCGAGCATATCGGAAAGGGACCTGCGGCGCATATCGGCCTCGACCAGGAGCACGGACTTGCCGCTCGTGGCGATTGCCTGAGCAAGGTTAATGGAAACCGTAGACTTGCCCTCGTTGGGAATCGAGGAGGTAACGGTGATGGTGCGAATGGGGTCATCCACGCTCGCAAAGCGGATGTTGGCCAGAAGGGTCTTGGCGGCATTCTGTACAACGAGCTTATCGGTGTTCTTTGCCTTAGCCATGCCTATTTACCACCTTTCATAGCCGGAATTCGGCCAACAACGGGAATACCCAGGAGCTCTTCTGCCTCTTCGGCACCGCGGATGCGGGTATTGAGCATGTCTGCCAAAACGACATAGGCAACTGCGATAAAGATACCGGCGAGGAACGCGACGGCAATATACAGCGTGCGCTTGGGGCCGCTGGGGGCTTCGGGGGTCTTAGCCTCGTCGATAACGTTGATGCTCTGGGCAGCGCCGACGTTCTGAGCGACCGTACTCACCGAGCTGGCAATGGCCTTTGCGACCTCAGCCGTCTCCTTGGCATCGGTGCCGGTAACCGAAAGCGTAATGACACGCGTGGTGGTCTCGGAGGAAACAGACACCTTGTAGTCATCCAGATCGGTGAGGCCCAGTTCTTTGGCGGCGCCGCTCTTAACGCTATCGCTATCCAGCAGCGTGGCGATATCGTTGGAAAGCATCTGGCTCGCCGAGAGATCGTTGTAGCTCATCTGACCGCTATCGTCGGTCTTGGCGAGAATGTACATGCTCGTCGTCGCGGTATAGGTGTTGTCCATCGCAACGAAGGACACGATGCCCATGGCGATCGCGCAGACCACCGGAAGGGTGATGACCAGCTTGAGGTGCTTCTTCAGCAGCTGGAACAGTTCGAGAAGGGTCATGCAGCTTGCCTTTCATTTCCCCAGTTCGGATTGACAAAACTGTCCGTATGTTATCGCATCTTTTTACCGAGACCAAACTCTATACATAAGAAACAGGCTCTCCTGTAAAAATGTCGGAAGCAATCGTAAAATTGCACAACAACGCCGCACCTGAAAGTCAAATGCGGCGTCTACATCAATATCTATGTTGTATCGCTATGCGAATGGCTCGTCCTGCTGTATGGGAAACGTCACCGTAATGGTGGTTCCCACGCCCAACTCGCTCGACAGATCGAGCGTGGCGTGATGATACAGGGCCGCATGCTTGACAATGGCAAGCCCCAAGCCGGTTCCGCCGCGCGCCTTGGACCTACTCTTGTCCACGCGATAGAACCGCTCAAATACCTTGCCCTGTTCTTCAGGCGCGATACCGATTCCCGTGTCGGCGACAGCGAGGAACGGATGGCCTTCGTCGTTGGTGCCGCACTGCAGCGTAACCGTACCGCCGGGCCGATTGTAGCGGATGGCGTTGCTTGCCAGATTATAGATGAGCTCGTCGACCAAGCGCGACACGCCTTCGATGACCACAGGCTTGGTCTCATGACTTATCGTCACATTCGCCTGACGGGCAACCTGTTCAAGACGCTGCTCAACCGCGTAGATCGCACGCGAGAGCTCAATAGGCTCCGTGGACCCAATGGGCACTGCCTCGCCTTCAGTTGCACGTTCGGCCTCGTCCAAGTTAGACAGCGTAAGGATGTCGTTGACAAGCGCTGCCAAGCGGCCCGCCTCACGATAGATGCGACCGCCAAAGTTGCGTAGGTCGTCCTCGCCCTCGACCATGCCATTTGCGATGAGCTCGGCATAGCCCGAAATCGCCGTAAGCGGCGTCTTGAGCTCATGAGTGATATTCGCCGTGAACTCACGGCGCATACGGTCGTTGTCCGCTAGCACCGCCATTTGGCGCTTGAGCTCCTGGCGCTGCGACTCAATACGCTCAAGCATGGGGACCATCTCGGCATAGGCGTGCTCATAGCTACGGCGTGGGTGGTCCAAATCCACCTCTTGCAACGGCGCGATGATGGCACGGGACTCGCGGCGCGCCATAAAAAACGAGAGTACCGCACCCGCTGCTGCGATAAGCAGCATCGGCGCCACCATCGACAGCAAAATCGCCGCAACGCCAGGCTGGGCCTGCGCCAAGCGGACAACCTGGCCGTTATCAAGGGCGACGGCGCGATACAGCATAATCTCGTCGAGCGTAGAGCTTGCGCGCTCCGCGGAACCCGAACCACTCTCAAAGGCCTCGATGACCTCGGGGCGATCGCCATGGTTGGGCAGTGTGGAAGGCGACGCCTCGTTGTCGTAGGCAACCGATCCATCCTTGTTAATCAGCGTGATGCGCAAGTCCTCTCGATCGAGGCTACGCAAGAACGGGATGGGCTCCTGCTGCTCGTCGAGGGCGGCAGCAATGAGCTCGGTTTCTTGCGCCAGGTTGGCACTCGTGGCATCCGCCAAGGTGTTTTGCACAAAGAACGCACCCAGCACCGTAAACGCCACGATAACCGCCATGGCGCAGACAAAGATCGTCACAAAAACGCGGTGCGACAGCGTATGTTTTCCCTGGGGGGCGAAGACCACGGGTTACTCCTCCGATGCGGTGGCCGCGGTGTCGTCACCTTCGGCACCATCACCGGCAGAAGGCTCGGCCAAGCGGTAGCCCACGCCGCGCACGGTCTCGATGGCGCTGGCATGCTCGCCCAGTTTTTGGCGAAGCGTCTGCACGTGCACGTCAACGGTGCGCGAACCGCCGTCGAAGTCCCAGCCCCACACGCTCTGCAGCAACGACTCGCGGGTAAAGACCACGCCGGGCTTGCGCATGAGGTACTCGAGCAGGTCGAACTCGCGTAGGGTGAGCTTAAGCGACTCGCCGGCAACAGTCACCTCACGATGGCTGGGCGAGAGCACGATGTCGCCCACGCTGAGCACATCGCTTGCCTGTTTGACCATGCCGCCGCGACGCAGCAGTGCGCGGCAGCGGCTCGCAAGCTCCATGAGCGAGAAGGGTTTAGTCAGGTAATCGTCGGCACCGCCATCGAGCGCCATCACCTTGTCGAGCTCGGTATCCTTGGCGGTAAGCATCATGATGGGCACCGTCGCCGTCAGGCGATCGGCACGCAGTCGACGCATAATCGCCAAGCCATCGGTATCGGGCAGCATGATGTCGAGCAGGACGGCATCGGGTACCCGTCGCGCCACGGCAGCCTTAAACTCACCGTCGCACGAAAAGCCTTCGGCCTCAATCCCCTGCTTGCGCAGCGCATAGACCGTCAAATCCCTGATGTTGTCATCGTCCTCGACGTAATAGATCATGTTGAACCCCTTTGCGGCCGGCATGACCGCATCTTAACCCTAAAGGTACCTTTACTAGATGGTATCAGCCAAAACGCCCCGTCAAATAATCCGCCGTGCGCGGATCGGTCGGATTCTTGAAGAGTTGCGCGGTGGGCGCGTGCTCCACCAGCTCACCCAGCAAAAAGAATGCGACCGAATCGGAGATACGCGCCGCCTGCTGCATATTGTGCGTCACGACCACCAGCGTGCAGGTCTCCTTGAGCTCGCAGGCCAGCTGCTCCACCACCAACGTCGACACAGGGTCGAGTGCCGAGGTCGGCTCGTCCATCAGCAGAATGTCGGGCTGCACGGCAAGTGCGCGGGCGATGCACAGGCGCTGCTGCTGTCCACCCGAAAGACCCAGGCCCGACTCTTTGAGCTTGTCCTTGACCTCGTCCCACAGGGCAGCGCGACGCAGGGAGTCCTCGACCAGCTCATCGAGCACGGCGCGGTCGCGCACACCCATACCGCGAGGACCGTAGGCGACGTTGTCGTAGATGCTCATGGGAAATGGGTTGGGGCGTTGGAACACCATGCCCACGCGCTGGCGCAAACGGCAGATGTCGCAATCGCCCAGGATATCTTGACCATCGAGCGCAATCTTGCCCTCGATGCGGCAATCCTTGATGCCGTCGTTCATGCGGTTAAAGCAGCGCAGCAACGTGGACTTTCCACAGCCCGAAGGCCCGATGAACGAGGTGATCTGCTTGTCGCGGATCTTGATATTCACGTCCTTGAGCGCATGGTGGTCGCCATAGAACAGGTCGAGGCCCTCGACGTCGATGCGCGTCGGCGAGGCGGCAAGATCCTCTGCCGTGGGACGAGTCGCATCCCCAACCTCGCGCTCATGCGCGGCCTCGGCCTGCGCTTCCATGAGTTCTTCAAGCTCCGTGGGCTCCACAGCCGCAGCAGCCGTCATACCGCACACCTCCATATCGATATCAATTCAGCAGTATCGATAGTAGGAATCGCGGCTCATACGCACGTGAGCACATTGTCAAGTGTTTGTAAGGGCACGCTAGCTATGCGGCGGGCAGCTCGATGGTGAATATCGTGTGTTCGGGCGTCGATTCACATGCAACGGTACCGCCGTGTGCCGCGATGATCTCCTTGGCAATAGCAAGGCCCAAACCGGCACCACCGCGATTGGTCGCACGCGCCGCATCCAGGCGATAGAACTTCTCAAAGATCACCTTGAGCTTAGCCGCAGGGATAGGATCGCCCTGATTGATAAAGCGCACGCGCACGCCGCCATCGTCTTGGCGCCTGGCCTCAATCGTGATAGTCGAGCCCTCATAGCTATAGGCGACGGCGTTTTTCATGATGTTGTTAAACACGCGGGCCATCTTATCGCCATCCACGAGCACCGTCAGGTCCTCGCGAATATCAACCTGGGCTTCCTTATGTTGCTCGTTGAGGATGGGATAGAACTCGTCAGCCACCTGAGCCAGCAGCAACCCCAGATCAACATAGCCGCGCGTGAGCACGATATCGTGGAAGTCAAAGCGCGTGATATCGAAGAACTCTTCGATGAGTGCATCGAGCCGGTGCGCCTTGTCGAGCGCCACGCCCGTAAAGTGCGCACGTTGCTCAACCGGCAGCTCAGGAGCCTCTTGCAGCAGCGAAAGATAGCCCACCACACTGGCAAGCGGGGTGCGTAGGTCATGTGCCAAGTACGTGACCAGATCGTCCTTGCGATGAGACTCGTCACGCAAGGCCTGTTGCACCTTGCGCTCGCGATCGCGCACACGGTTGAGTGCGCCCTCGACCTCCAGGAAGTCGCCGTCGATGTTGTCCCAGGTGTCGGGGTGATCGATCAGGCGATCTTGAATACGAGCGGCCAGCACACAATCGGCATGCTGCTCGCCCTGCTCATAGCCCTGGTAGTACAGGGCGCGGCCGCAAAAGAACAGCACGCACACGGCAAGCGCCAGCACAAAGCCAAGCATGTTGAATACAAAGCCGGCATCGAACAGCACCGGCCCTTCGATGCCGCCGAGTGCCATGGCGCCAATCGCCAACGTCATGGCCCACGCGGCACCGCCAATCACCACGCAGCGGCGTACGATTTCAAATCGATCGATCAGCAAAAAGCCGACAAGCAGCACCGCCAAGATTCCAGCGATGTTATCGATGCCAATCAGCAGCAGGCTCAGCAAAAAGAGCAGCACCGTTGCAAGCGCGCGGTTGTCGACGACCGACCTCACGTATTCAAAGAGTCGATCGGGCACCTCGAATGCCTGCCTATCGTCTTTTGTCATATCCACTTCCCCACCATCAAAGGCGTTATTCGATTATGTAGCCGACGCCCCAGACGTTTTTGATAAAGCGCGGCTTTTGAGCGTCGTCACCGATCTTTTCGCGCAGGTGGCGAATGTGCACCATCACCGTATTGTTGGAGCCGGGCATAAAATCCTCATTCCACACCGCGCGGAACAGATCCTCCACGGCCACCACGCTGCCGCGATGCTCGACCAGATACAGCAAGATGGAATACTCGATGGGCGTGAGGCGAACCGGCGCACCGTCCACCGTTACGGAACGGGCATCGCGGTTGATCTCTAGGCCGTCGAACTGGATGGTCGGCGACTCGGCCGCCTGCGCACGGCTACCGTAGCTGGTGTAGCGACGAAGCTGAGCGTGCACGCGCGCGATGAGCTCCAGCGGGCGGAACGGCTTAACCACGTAATCGTCCGCGCCAAGCGAAAGGCCCTCGATCTTGTCTTGCTGGGCATCGCGCGCCGTCAGCATGATCACGGGATAGGTATGGCTGGAACGGATCGTACGCAGCAACTCAAGCCCATCGATATCGGGCAGCATGACATCCAGCAGCGCCAGATCGAACTCCTGCTCCAAGATTGCCTTGGCAGCATCGGCCCCGCTATAGGCGACCTGTACGTCAAAGCCTTCTTTTGTGAGGTAGATACCAACCAAGTCGGCGATGGCCTTTTCGTCATCAACTACCAAAATGCGCTCGTTCATGCGTGCTCCTCTCGCGCTCCATTATGCCCGAGGGGGCGCATGCCACACACAACAAGCGTGGGTGATTAAGTCGGCCTTAAGCACCCTTGTGCCCGTTCGGGCGCGGATGTGGGCCACGCACGCACGCGATGATCGCCGACACCGGCAAACGATATACTCTAGTTCCAGAAGAGACCATCCCGTCGAAAGCGAAATCTGTGAAGTCCCTCATCTCTTTTGCAAAGCGCTCAGCCCAGCTTGCCGCCGGCTTTGTCTGCGCTATCGCCCTTGCCGCTGGCGTGCCCACCGTCGCCGGCGCCCAAGTGCTCACGACCGACAATGTCTGCGGCAAAACCGCCGATGCGCGCGGCATCACGGCCGAAAATCTGCCCGATATCGATGCGACCAATGCGCTCGTCATGGGCAAAGACGGCACCGTCTACTACGGGCGCGGCGCCGATGAGCAGGTCAAAATCGCCTCGATCACCAAGGTCATGACTGCAATCCTAACCGTCGAGAATTGCAAGATGGACGAGAAGGTCACGGTGAGCAACGCCGCAGCCACCGTGGGTAATTCGACCGCCGGCTTGCTCGAAGGTGACGAGCTTACCGTGGAGCAGGCACTGCGCGGCCTGATGATTCCCTCGGGCAACGACGCCGCCGTCGTGCTCGCCGAATATGTGGGCAAGAAGATCGAGCCTAAGACCAAAGACGCCGAGGCAACCTTTGTGAAGGCCATGAACGAGCGCGCTAAGAAGCTCGGCTGCACCGGTACGCTTTTTGAAAACCCGCATGGTCTGGACTTTGATGAGTGGGCTGGCGATATGCACTCAACCGCACACGACGTAGCGCTGATGATGCAGGAGGCCATGAAAAACGATACGGTCCGCGAGGTCGTAGCGAGCGAGGATTCCTGGATCGAGGTCACGGGCGCCGACGGCACCGACCATTCGCATTCCATGGACACGCATAACTATTTGCTGGGCCAAGATGGCAACATTGGTGGCAAGACCGGCACCACCGACGACGCGGGCTACTGCTTCACGAGCGCCTACAACCGCGACGGCGACGAGATCTACACCGTCGTTTTGAACTCCACCACCACCGACCAGCGCTTTACCGATACCGCCACCCTTGCCAACTGGTACTACGGCCACAAGGTGACGGTCGCAATCGCCAACACACAGGAAAAGACCGCCAACGGCAACCCGCTTATGGCGCGCATTGGTCAAACCGACTGGACGGATAAGACGATCGACGCCACACTCGCCGATCCTACGGCGCAAGCGACCGTGTTTTCCCTTGCCGGCGAGGTGACCGAAAAGGTTAGCTACGACGATCTTTCGGGCACGGTGCATGTGGGCGACAAGGTGGGTAGCGTCACGCTCAAGCAGGACGGCACCAAGATCGCCGTCATGGACCTGGTTGCCGACGAGGAAGGCGCAGGGCCGAATCCCATTGAATGGCTCCTTGTGAAGCTTGATCGCTTGGGCCGTCGCATCGACAACCGCCCACTCACAGCCGAGAGCGAGACCGTCACCAAGGCTCCTGAGGTGTAGGGCCAAAGCGTTATCACATCGAACCAAATGAGGCGTCCAACGGGGCGCCTCATTTTTTGAGGGTTCGAATCCCCAGCTAACGTGGATCAACTAAAAAAGGGTCCCTTTCGGAACCCTTCTTTAAAGTCATACTGGCGGAGAGCTGGGGATGTCCGGGCATGCTGCGCATGCCCTCCGGCTTCAAAGCCTGGCGGCTTTTCGCCCACGGGCTACAAACGCTTTCGCGTTTGCTTAACGCCCGTGCCCTCTCGGGTTCGAATCCCCAGCTAACGTTCTCCATACCAAAAAGGGCCCCTTACGGAGCCCTTCTTCAAATTCGTACTGGCGGAGAGCTGGGGATTCGAACCCCAGATGCCCTTTTGGGGCATACTCGCTTAGCAGGCGAGCACCTTCGGCCTCTCGGTCAGCTCTCCGTAACAGCCGTTCTATAGTAACCAAACAGTCGAAGATGGGCAAGTGGGATTTTCAAATTGCCCAGCAGCCTCTCCTCCTTGCAAGCTTCGCCTACCCCAGCGAGCGGTTGAGGGAGCCGAGCTCATCGTTGCCCATGGTGCGCCACATTTGATAGATGCAGCCGCGTGCCAAGAAAAAGAAGCCGTTATCGACGAGTTGCACGGCGGAATCCGCGAGCTGATTGGTCACGGCGGGTACCGGCGGCAGCTCAAGGCCTGCCTTGCGGATGGTCTCGACAGCCTCCTCAAACGTGGGCGGCTTGATGACGCCCATCTCGTTCATAAGGCCCTGCATTTCCTCCTGCGCACTGCCGCCCGACTCCTCGCCGCGCGGCACCAGGCGATAACATGCCAGCGCCAGCTCGAGCTGGTCGCAGTTCCAGTAGGCGAATGCCAGGCGATAGAACAGGTAACCGATCGAAGGCCGGTCGCTGGCAATGCGCAGGCCGTGGCGCGCCACCTCGATAATCTCGTCATAGCGCTCCAGGCGTGCTAGCACGTTGATCAGGGCAAAGTGAGACTGCATGGACGAGCGCGCCAAATCGTAGAGACGACGCACCTCGGGCAGTGCACGCTCAAAGTCCTCTTGTTCGACGTAAAAGCTGCAGATCTCGTGCTGGGCAAAATACAGCGCATCGGGAGCGCGAAGGATACGCACAGAACGGTCCTCCTCCATCACCGGCAGCACAATGCGCACCAGCTGGTTGTCGCAGAACTGGGTCTGCACCGGGCCCGTCGCCAAAAGCTCAGCAACAGTACACTTGGCTTCCAACTCCTCGACAAGTCGAGAAAAGCCCTCGAAAGCACCGGCTCGGTCAACTTTGGATTGCTCGCGCAGCTCGACGACGCGGGCGACATACGGATCGTTGTCCTCCTCCATGACCTCAAGCTCGTCAGCCGTATCAGCGAGCAGCAAATCGCGAAGCGCAGGCGGCAATGGACGATGGTCATCACGTGGTCGGGCGTGAACCTCTGCAGGCTCAATCATGTCCGGTGCATCTGCCTCATATGCCTCGAGCAAATGCATGCAGGGCATGTCGTCCATATCCATGCTCTCAAGATCCTTGGCGATAGAAACGCAATCGGCCAGATAGGCTGCACGGCCAAAGGAATACGTTTTAACAACGCGCTCGCCCTGCTCACCGTCGGGAGCCGCAATCTGCACGTAGCAGCACGTGATGCGAGCGCCCGAAGCAAAGCAAGCCGCCGCGAGCGTAAGCGCAATACGCGCATCGTGCTCGGTAGCCCATGCTGCGCGCTTAGGCTCATCCACCTCGCGCCAGGCGTCATCTTGAGCATCGTATTCGCGCTGGGGCATAGCATCGACAACCGTGCGGCCAAATCGCACCAGCATAATGCCCTCGGCGACGTTCGCTCGATAGGTGTAGTCGAGCCGCGTGACCACGTTGAGCGCTTCTACGATACGTGCAAAGCGGGTGCGAACGTCCCACTCGCCACCCGGCTGGCACGCAACCGTCCCCGGCTTGGCCCACGGGTTGTCATTCGACAGCGTTTCGAGCAGGCGAGGAACGTCGTTTGTCGTCTTGCTGATATGCCATAGGTCAAAGAGCGAGCAGCCCTCAAAGCTTGGCGACGAGGCAACGGGGCCCAACCCTGCCCCAATACGCTCAAGGATGCCCGATAGGCGGTTCAGGCGGCACTCGATGGCAAGCAGGGCATCGATCTCGTCCTGATCCAGCAGGCTACGATCAAAATTGAGATAGAAGAGCCTCGAGCGATCGATGCGCGCCAGGCTCATTTCGGTTTTGGCCGCGATGGTGCGCAGGCGAGGCAGATTAACTTCGCCCATCAAAGCGGCGGCATAGCGCTCAATGCCACTTGGATTATCTGTATGGTCAATGCGGTAGAGCAACGTTTCGATTGCATCGGGCAGCGGCGTGGAATCAAAACCCAGCAGCACCTCAACCGGCTCGGGGAGTTTTACAAGTTTGATCTTGTCGACGGCATTTTTCATGCCCTCGTCGAGGCCGTCGGCATCCGCCTTGGTTGCGACGACGTTTTCGGAATCGGCAAATATCACGTAGCGCAAAAACATCGAGGCCATGAACTCGCCGTAGCGAAGGCTGCGCGTCGAATTCCACGTCTCACGATCGGATTGTTCGCGCATGGTGCCTTCGGGAGAGCCGATGGCTCGCGCCCGGGAGCGCATCGTCCCATCGGTACCCCTGACCGCAATCTCACCGATGTTGGAATCGGACTCGTCAAGAATCAGTTGCATGTCGGGATCGTCGGGCAGCGATTCCTCGTTAACGGGACGGTCCACCTTATAGACCTCACCCGAAACGCTCACGTAGCCCAAAAGCGACACATGGCTTTTGCCGACGAATTCGACGACATAGCATGATTCATGCGGGTCCTCGCCAAAGAGCTTCCAAACCACGCCATACGAGCGTCCCGCAGGCTGCTCGGGCATGGCCGGAAAGCGCTTTTTGGGATCGAGAAACCTGAGCTTGTATGTCGGACGCTCTGCCACGAAATATCACCCTGATCGGTCGTCTAAAGAAAGAGCGCGCCACGGGCTCACCGAGGCGCATACTCGAAATCTTACACGAGTCGATGAGAAATAGTCCCCTTTGACCGAGGTTCAAATCCATGCAGTGTTTACGTAAAAGAAAAGCCCCCGTCGCCGGGAGCTTTAATCTCAATTGGTGCGGCGTATAGGATTCCGCGCATCCGCTGCGCGGATCCGCACCGGCTTCGCCCGCCTGCCGGCGTGCTCGCCCGCGGGCTAAAAACGCTCCGCGTTTTCTTTACGCCCGCGCCTCGACCGAGGTTCGAATCCGTGCAGTGTTTACGTAAAAGAAAAGCCCCCGTCGCCGGGAGCTTTAATCTCAATTG
>CAUBPS010000007.1 GCA_958437935.1 uncultured Collinsella sp.
GAGCGTCCGGCTGATAACCGGGAGGTCACAAGTTCGAATCTTGTCAGGTCCACCACTTTCTTTCGCAATAAACACCCCAGCGAGAGCCGAGTCGCCGCTGGGGTGTTTATTACTGTCTCCGTGGGGGTTTAGCTCAGCTGGGAGAGCGCGGGCTTTGCAAGCCTGAGGTCAGGGGTTCGATCCCCCTAACCTCCACCATGATGGACCTGTAGCTCAGTTGGTTAGAGCGTCCGGCTGATAACCGGGAGGTCACAAGTTCGAATCTTGTCAGGTCCACCATCAAAACTGTGAAGAGCCTCGGGGCAATTGCCTCGGGGCTTTTTTCTTGTCTGCGATAAATCTCATTTTGGTTTTGTGTGCTGGGCGAAAGATTGGGTAGTATAGCTATTCAATGCGGCGGGCTGCCGCGTGTTAACCGCTACGTACCGGAGGTGTTCCATGGTTCGTGTCGACATAGAGACCATCGTCATGGCCGCCGGTCCCGTGCCATCGCTTATCGTGCTTCGTGAGCGCAGCAGCAAATCGGACTCGCCCGCGCCACTGCGCTCCCTTTCCATTCAGACTGGTTCGTTTGAAGCTGCTGCCATCAGCCGCGGCATCGATAGCGGCCGCGCCGAGCGCCCGATTACCCATGACCTGCTGCTCGATACCGTTGACGCCCTGGGCGCCAAGCTCGAGCGCATCGAGATCGTTCGCGCCGAGCCGCCGGTGTTCTACGCGACGATCGTCGTACTGGCCGATGGCGAGGAGCGCAAGATCGACGCCCGCCCCAGTGACGCCATTGCCCTTGCCGTGCGCAGCAATGCCCCCATGTTTGTGGAGGACGACATCATGAATCGCCTGGGCACTGTTTCCACCCACGCCGAGGATGTCGACGACGAGCAGGAGTTCGAGAAGTTCGACGAGTTCGTCCATACGCTCTCCCCCGATGACTTCTAAATGTCTGGCACGCGAGCGGAGAGGTCGCTGATGGGTACCCGCGTATCGGCTGAAGCGGCCGCCATCGCGCGTGAAGCCCAGATGCGCTCGGAGGCATCCGAGGCTGCCCGCATCGCCTATGTGACGCAGGCCCGCACGCTTCGCGAGCGCCGTGGCTCCTATATCAAGATGGTTGTCATCTCCGCCCTTGTCGCGGCAATCTGCTCGCGCCTTCGTGGTACAGTTGGTGCGCTTGGGTTTTCGATTTCAACAGGCTTGGTAATCTGGGGTGTGGTCGATGCGGTCATGCTGACCAACCAGATCAAGGTGCTCGACAAGCGCGCGGCAGATATGATGCGCGCCCGCGATGCTGCCGCCAAGATCGCTGCCGAGGCGCAAGAACTGTAACGACGCCAGACTCGATGGGAAGGTCTAAAGATGGCACAGGATATGCAGGACGCCGGTAACGTCTCCGCCGAGCTCGACGCCATGGTGTGCGATCTGATTGGCGCCTTCTTGGACGACCTGGCCGCGGGTGAGAACCCGGGCGTGGTCGTGGCAATTGAGGACGCTGCTTCCAACCGCTATCTGGCGGCGCTCGACGAGGATGGCGAAGAGGCGTGCCTCGAGGCTGCCACCAACTTTATCTCCGAGCATAAGATGGGTCTTAAGGACGAGGGGCTGGGCCGTATCGCCCGCTATGCCATCGGCTACACCGGTTGTGTCGAAATTGACGGCGGCTACCACGATGCCCTGCTCGTGAGTTTCTTCGAGACCACGCTCGAGAGCGGTTTTTCGGCATATGTGCTGTATGAGGGCATGGGCGCCGGCGATGGTTTTATGTGGAGCGACCCTGAACCTGCAGGTGAGGAAACCCCTCTTATCTAAAATCGCTAAAATAAACGAGTTTTCGGTAAAAGGCTCAATATTCCCGCTGAGCGTTGCATCGCTGGGCGGGCCGCATACGCGTGCCGTTTGTATATGGATAGAAGATAGGGGAACTACATGCGCGTAGACAATCTGAGGAACATCGCCATCATCGCCCACGTCGACCACGGCAAGACGACGATGGTCGACAAGCTCCTGCGTGCCACGGACGCCTTCCGTGCCAACCAGCAGGTCGAGGACCGCGTCCTGGACTCTAACGACCAGGAGCGCGAGCGCGGCATCACGATTCTCGCCAAGAACATCTCTATCGAGTACAAGGACGTTAAGATCAACGTCATCGACACCCCGGGCCACGCCGACTTTGGCGGCGAGGTCGAGCGCGTGCTGCGTATGGCCGACGGCGCCCTGCTGCTGGTTGACGCTTTTGAGGGCCCCATGCCCCAGACCCGCTTCGTGCTGCGTCACGCTATCGACACCGGTCTCAAGATCATGATCGTTATCAACAAGATCGATCGTCCGGGCGCCAACCCCGAGAAGGCCTACAACGACTGCCTGGACCTTATGGCCGACCTGGGTGCCACCGACGACCAGCTCGAGTTCGCCATGGAGCACGTGGTCTACGCCAGCGCCATGAATGGCTTTGCCCGTCTTGACCCCAACGACGGCAACATGGACATGTATCCGCTGCTTGATATGATCATCGACGACATGCCCGCTCCCGAGGTTGACGAGAACGCCCCGCTGGCCATGCAGTGCGTGACCATTGACCACTCCAACTTCGTTGGCCGCATCGGCATCGGTCGCGTGTACTCCGGCACCATCCATCAGGGCGATCAGATCCTGGTCGTCAAGAACGACGGCTCCAGCGCCACCGCTACCGTCAAGCAGCTCTTTACCTTCGACTACCTGGGCCGCACCGAGTGCCAGGAAGTCGGCGCCGGCGACATCGCCGCCGTCGTGGGCATCGACCGCACCGATATCGGCGATGTCTACACCGATCCCGAGAACCCCGTCGAGCTCGAGCCCATCGAGATCGACCCGCCGACCCTGTCCATCGTCTTTGAGGCTTCGACCTCCCCGCTCGTCGGTCGCGACGGCGACATCGTGGGCGCCCGTCAGCTCAAGGAGCGCCTGTTCAACGAGGCCGAGAACAACGTGACCATGAAGATCGAGGAGCTCGAGGACAAGAGCGGCGTCGAGGTCTCGGGCCGCGGCATCCTGCACCTGTCCGTCCTGATGGAGTCCATGCGCCGCGAGGGCTTTGAGTTCCAGGTCGGCCGTCCCCGCGTTCTGTTTAAGAAGGACGAGAACGGCAACAAGATGGAGCCCGTCGAGCAGGCCGTCGTCGAGTGCCCGGACGAGTACTCGGGCAAGGTCGTTGAGGTCTTCGGTACCTCCGGCGGTATCATGACGAGCATGGATACCTCGGGCATCGTGACGCACCTCGAGTTCAAGATCCCAACGCGCGGCATCATGGGTCTTAAGAACCGCATCATGAACGTCACCCACGGCGAGGGTGTGTTCTACCACACCTTCCTGGAGTACGGTCCCTACGCCGGCGAGATCGGCAACCGTCAGAACGGCGCCATGATCTCCATGACCACCGAGAAGGCGGTTGCCTACGCCCTGGGCACGCTGCAGGAGCGCGGCCAGCTGTTTGTTGAGCCGGGCACCGAGTGCTACGAGGGCATGATCGTGGGCGAGCGCAGCAAGGCTGGCGACATGGTCGTCAACATCGCCCGTACCAAGAACCTGGGCAACCAGCGTTCCTCGACCTCCGACATCTCCGTGCAGCTGGTGCCGCCTCGCACCTTCTCTCTGGAGGAGGCGCTGGAGTACATCGCCGACGACGAGCTGGTGGAGATTACTCCCAAGAACATCCGCCTGCGCAAGCGTCTGCTCAACGCCACCGACCGTAAGAAGGCAGCCGTCCGCGCCGGCCAGGTCAACAAATAAGCGCTGGGGCTTATAACTGCCAATAAGAAAGGGCGTCGACCGCAATGGTCGGCGCCCTTTTTGGTGCAATGGGATCAGGTTGCTTTGCGCCACCACAAAGGTGCCTGGCCCTTTTGTGGTGGTTGGCGGCTAGGCGGTGGGGAGTCCTGGCGTGTTAGCCGGCTGCTGCGGCTTGAGGTGGGCGTTGCGCCAGATGATCTGGATGGCGTAGCCGAGCGTGAAGACGAAGGCTACACCGCTGACAAAGTTGCCCATAAGAGGAAGTGCCGTGAGTGCGCCCGCGACGATACCGCCCACGGCGGCCATGGCGTAGCGGTTTTGGTTGTGTCCGACCATGCGCGCGACCGCGGTGCCCGTAAATGCCGCCGAGACCAAAGCGATGCCGATGACGCCGCACATGAGGGCGGCGGCGAGCGACAGGCCTGCAATCGAGATGATGAGCAGCAGCACGGCGGGAGCGACGGCGACCGTGCCCAGAAGACCACTTACCCACAGCGGCATGGGACGCTGATGGAGCATGCCGGCAGCGCTGGCGGTTGCGCGTGGAAAGACAAGCTCAAGCAGGATGGCGACAAAGCAGGTGGAAAGCGCCGCGGCAACGATGCCGCCGATAATGTCGTTGGCCGTAGAGGTGTTCTCGTTCTCGGTCCGGTCGATCTTGAGAGCTCCGACCTGGGCGCCCTCGGCCCGCTCGGGGTCCTGTGAGACGTGGGCGTTCACCGTGCCGGTGATGCGGGCGTTTTTACCCAGGATGAGCTTGTCGGCCCAGACCTCAACATCGCCATCGACGGTGCCGTCGATGGTTACGGTGTCGCCGGCAAGCGCCGCCGATTTGGCGGAGCCGCGCAGGGCGACCGTTTCGCCTGCCGCGTAAAAACAGTTGGCGGTGCTGCCGGTGTTGAGCACGACGTGCTGGCCGGCCACCGTGACGCTGCCATCGATTGCGGTTTTGGCGATATCGATGGTGCGTGCCGCCAGACGAACGGCGCCGCCTACGGTGCAATCGCGAATCGACAGGTTCTCACCCGCCGCGATAATATCGCGGCCGATGGAGGCGTCGTCTAGGTTGAGACTTTGGCCGGCCCAGTACAGGTCGCCTTCGATACCGGACGGAGTTGAGTCAACTTCGGTTGCGAGCACGTTTCCCGCGGTGTCGGTGCCGGCGAACGACACCGTGGGAAGTGCGGTGAGCGCGAGCGCAATCAGCGCGAATAGGATGGTGATGCGGGCCTGCGCTTTGTGGCGCCGGATCGACGGTACTTGGTTGCAAGGCATAGTGGATCCTTCGTTAGATACTCGACAGGTATCTAACAGGGTACCCAACGCGCGGGCGCTCTAAAAGAATCTCTCGGTTGCATTTCGAGGGGTTGTGCTGTGCTACCTACTTTTTACGGTGCAAAAAGCGCGCGATGTCTTCCTCGGTAGGGCTTTTAATGTCAAAGCGCAGTGATAGCCAACGCAGCCCCATGGTCACCACAACGCATACGACCAGCGCGGCAACATTGCTCATGAGGCCGCTCATGACGAGGGCTACATAGCTTGCCGATCCGGCGATGGCCGCGATGGCATAGAAGTTGGTGCGTTGGAAAATGCCCGGGACCACGCCCATAAAGCCGTCGCGCAGCATGCCGCCGCCCACGGCGGTAAAGAAGCCCATCATGATACATACGGCGGGCGCAAATCCGTACACCAACGCCTTGTCCGCGCCGGTTGCTGCATAGATGCCGACCGAGATGATGTCGAGCAGGGGAATGAGTTTTTCGGGCTTATCGACGATTGCCGGGAAGATATAGATGATGGCGGCTGTGGCGATGGAGAGCGGTAGTGCCATGGGCTGGTTGAGGATGTAGACGTTGCCGACCTGGAGCGTCATATCGCGCAAAAGACCGCCGCCCAGACCGCAGACCACCGCGAGCGCGACCGCGCCCACCAGGTCGAGCTTGTGCTCGCGAGCGACCAGCACGCCCGAGATCGATGCCGCGACAACGGCGAACATCTCGAGCCAAAATGGGATAGCGACCATGGCATCCGAGGCGTGTGAAGTAACAGTCATAGCGGCGACGACGGGCAAGATGAGGTCCTTTGATTCTCGGGTTTGAACAATGCCCGTACATAGTACATGGTTGGCGGCGATTGAGACCCTATTGCTCGGCAAACGGTAGGGACTGGGAACGGTCATGGGTACCAAACATGTACATCAGCCTCCAAAGATGCCGAAAAATGTCGTTTTTGGAGGGTGATGTACATGTTTGAGATTCAAGGTGAAATCGAAAGCAATGGGGGACGTGGCTGAATAGGAGGGATGTCCAAATTTTGAGCGGAGCTCAAAATTTATTCGGTCGGCTTGCGCCGACCGCGCTGCGCTAAAAACGCGCCACTGGCGCGTTTTCTTTACGCTCCGCGTCCTGACGGGTTCGAATCCCTCCTCCTCCGCCGTATTTGCTTGTAAGGGACTCTAAACAAAAAAGCCCCCGTTTTCGGGAGCTTTCTCAACCAAAATGGCGGAGGAGGAGGGATTCGAACCCTCGTGACCTTATACAGGCCAAACGGTTTTCGAGACCGCCGCATTCAACCACTCTGCCACCCCTCCGCGTGGGGTAAAAACAAAGCAGGCTCGAAGGCCTGCTTTGGAATTAACTGGCGGAGAGTCAGGGATTTGAACCCTGGAGACGCTTTTGACGCCTACACGATTTCCAATCGTGCTCCTTCGGCCACTCGGACAACTCTCCGTTAAATGCGAAAGTTAGTATACACGAGGAATCGTAAGGTGCAAGCCGAAAACTTAGCATTTTTTGATCCATAGCGTTTCGCGCTATGCCTAAAACGCGCGGCACATGCAGTCTGACCAGCTAAATCGTGCTAAGCGAATTGTTCAAAAAAGGACTTTATAGACCAAGAGCAAACGAATTAAAAATCTTTTTGGTGATCAATTAGGCCACTGGTATGCATTTTGCGACCACAGCCTTGTGCCCGTTGACCTGCGGCTTGGCTCAGCTTGTCCCCGCGGCACCGTATCTTGTCCACAAATCCGTCAAGCTCTTGGTCGGCATTTGGTTGGAATGCGCATGAAATGCCGTGTGAGTATGGACATATGTGGAGGTCATGAGGTTGTAGCTGCATATTCTTGCAGCCTGGGAGGTTGAAAGATATTATTACCAAGTCTTTTCCTGCTTCAGGCGCACCTTCACGACCTGAAGCCACATTTGCCCAGAGGAGGTGACAATATGAAGGCTTATGAACTGCTGTTCTTTGTTGACCCGTCGCTCGACCCCGAGACTCGTCTCGCTGTTATGAAGCGTATCGATACCACGATCGCTGAGGGCGCTGGCAAGGTCGACTCCGTTGACGAGTGGGGCAAGCGCAAGCTCGCCTACGAGATCAACGACCTCACCGATGGTGACTACACCCTCATCAACTTCCACGCAGATCCTACCCAGATCGCCGAGCTTGATCGCGTCCTGCGCATCACCGACGCTGTGGTCCGCCACATGATCGTCCGTCGCGACGACCAGGAGTAAGACTGTCGTTTTGGACTGGGCTTGTGCCCCAAGAGGAAGTAGTGAGTTATGAGCATCAATCGAGTGAACATCACCGGTAACCTCACGCGTGATCCCGAGCTGCGCGCCACCGCTGGCGGAACCCAGGTTCTGTCCTTTGGCGTCGCCGTGAACGATCGTCGCCGCAACCCGCAGACTGGCGAGTGGGAGGACTATCCCAACTTTGTCGACTGCACTATGTTCGGCACGCGCGCCGAGGCCGTGAGCCGTTTCCTGGCAAAGGGAAACAAGGTTGCGATCGAGGGCAAGCTGCGCTACAGCTCTTGGGAGCGCGACGGCCAGCGCCGGAGCAAGCTTGAGGTCATCGTCGATGAGATCGAGTTTATGAGCTCCCGCGGTGGTCAGGGTGGCTACGATCAGGGCGGTTACGCCCCCGCAGCCCCTGCAGCGCCCGCACCGCGTCCTGCCGCACCGGTGGCTACGCCGCCCGCGGTCGACGTCTACGATGAGGACATCCCGTTTTAAGGGCTGTTCACCTATTTTTGAGTGAGAGGCGGCTTCGGTTCGCCGAAGTTGCCAAACGAAAGGTATTTTGACATGGCTAATGATTTTTCTGCACGTCAGCCGCGTCGTAAGTACTGCCAGTTCTGCAAGGAGAACACTGAGTTCATCGACTATAAGGACACTCAGCTTCTCCGTAAGTACATGACCGACCGTGGCAAGATCAAGCCCCGTCGCGTCACTGGCGCTTGCACGCAGCATCAGCATGACATCGCCAACGCCATCAAGCGCGCCCGCGAGATGGCTCTCCTGCCGTACACCGTCCCCGTGGTTTCCTCTCGTGGCAACCGCGACCGCGGCTAAGAAGGGAGACGCATCATGAAGGTTATTCTTCTCGATGAGATCAAGGGCAAGGGCGGCGAGGGTGACGTCGTAGAGGTCGCTCAGGGTTACGCTGAGAACTTCCTGTTCCCCAAGAAGCTCGCTGTTGCCGCCACCAAGGGCAACCTCAAGCAGCTTGACGAGCGTCGCAACAACATCGCCAAGCGCGAGGCCGTCCGTCTGGCTACCGCCAACGAGACCAAGGCTGCCTTCGAGGGCAAGACGGTCACCGTTGACGTCAAGGTCGGCGACGAGGGCATCCTCTTTGGCTCCGTTACCGCCGCTATGATCGCTGACGCCATCAAGGCTCAGCTCGGTATGGACATCGACCGCAAGCGCGTCGAGCTCGGTAAGCCCATCAAGGTTGCCGGTGCCCACACCGTTGCCATCTCGCTGTACCGCGAGATCAAGGCCGAGGTTGTCGTTCTCGTTGGCGTTACCGCCGAGGAGCTCGCTGCCGAGGCTGAGGTCGAGGAGGCCGCTGAGGTCGCCGAGGCCGAGACCGCCGAGGTCGAGACTGAGGCTGCTGCCGAGTAGCATTTGCTGCAACGCAACAATCTTGTTCTAAGAAGGGCGCTCTGGGAGACCAGGGCGCCCTTTTGTTTTCTACGCTTGGCGAGCGCCATGGCAGGCGTTGTGGTGAAGTCCCAAATGCGGGACCGTTCATCCGTTTCGTTCGGTGATGATTGCCTGGGCGCGGCCCGTTTTGGGACTGTGGCTGATACTATGGATGCTCGCAAGCGATATGAATGAGGATGCTCATGGCATATGACGAAAGGGAGACGGGGCTGACGGTCGAGGACCGTGGCTCCAAGTTGGGTCTCCCTCAAAACCAAGATGCAGAGGCTAATGTACTGGCCGCCATGCTGCTGTCGCCCGAGGTGGTCGAGGAGGCCCAGGTCGAGCTGCAGCCCGATGACTTCTACCGGCCCATTCATAAGACCATCTACACCGCGATGGTCGATATGTACAACAGCCGCATTCCCATCGACTCTATCTCGCTGATCGATTACCTGCGCAGCATCAACAAGCTTGATGCCGTGGGCGGCGAGGCCTACATTTTGGAGCTGATGGGTCAGACCCTGTCGCTCGTGAACTGGCAGCACCATGCCGCCATCGTCCGTCGCGACTCGATGCTGCGCGAGCTGATCGGTGCCACCAACGAGATCAACGCGCTGGCCTATAACGCCCCTACCGACACCAAAGAGGTCGTGGAGCTGGCCGAGAGCAAGCTGCTCAAGGTCACGGCGCGCGAGGTCAAGTCGAGCTATAAGACACTGACCGAGTTTATGGTCGAGGCCTATAACGAGGCCGAGGAAGTGTGCAAGGCCGGCGGACAGGCCGCGGGCGTGCCCACCGGCTTCCCGTCGCTCGACCGCATGCTCATGGGCTTCCGCGAGGGCCAGCTCATCATTATCGGCGCCCGCCCTGCCGTGGGTAAGACGTCGTTCGCTCTGAACCTGGCGCTGAATGCCGCCGCTGCGGGCTATACCGTCGGCTTCTTTTCGCTGGAGATGTCGGGCAAGGAAATTGCCCAGCGCCTGATTTGCGCCTACGCCATGATCTCGATCAGCGACTTCCGTACGGGCCGCATTAGCCCCGAGCAGTGGGCCAATATCAACGAGGCCACGCAGACCTTGTCTAAGCTCGACATTCTGATTGACGATACGCCCGGCACCACGGTGACCGAGATCCGCGCCAAGAGCCGCCGCATGCTCCACAACAAGGAGAAGGCCATTATCATCCTGGACTACCTGCAGCTGGTGAGTCCTCCGCCGGGGCGTCGCTCCGAGAGCCGTACCGTCGAGGTCTCCGAGATGTCGCGTGGTTTAAAGATCATGGCCAAGGAGCTCAAGATTCCGCTCATTGCACTGTCGCAGCTGTCACGTCAGGTCGAATCCCGTACCGGCAAGCGCCCGCAGCTTTCCGACCTGCGCGAATCGGGCTCCATCGAGCAGGACGCCGACATCGTTATGTTCTTGGACCGCTCCGCCGATGAGGCCGAGGCCTCGCGTGACGATCGACCCGACGAGGGTGTTACGCGTATCGTCGTGGCCAAGAACCGTTCGGGCCCGATCGGTGACGTCGACCTGATGTTCCTGCCGGCATCCACCAAGTTCTATGAGCTTGATGGGGCGCATACCGAGGAGTAGGACAGGCGCCCGTTGCACGGGTATACTGGGAATGTTTTGTGCTTCTGCGTGCCGGCGTGGCGCGTAGACAGTCCATGAATGTAAGGAGTAAACATGCCGTCAACCGTTTTGGTCGGTGCCCAGTGGGGCGATGAGGGCAAGGGTAAGATCTGCGACCTGGTCGCCGGCGACTTCGATGCCGTCGTGCGCTATTCGGGCGGTAATAACGCCGGCCACACCATCGTCGTCAACGGCAAGAAGTACGGCCTGCACCAGGTGCCCTCCGGCATCATGTATTCCGACCATGTGTCGGTGATCGGTAACGGCTGCGTCGTCAACCCCAAGGTTGTCCTTGAGGAGATTGACATGTTCGAGGCCGACGGCATCACCACCAAGAACCTCAAGATCAGTGGCAACGCGCACATCATCATGCCGTACCACATCGATCTGGATGGTGCTTTTGAGCAGAAGCTCGGCAAGAAGAACATCGGTACCACCAAGCGCGGCATCGGTCCGTGCTACCAGGACAAGATGGCCCGCATTGGCCTGCGCATGCAGGACATGCTGGACGAGGCGCTGTTCCGCGACAAGCTGGAGACCGCTCTTGCCCGCGTGAATCCCGAGCTCGAGCTCATCTACCACCTGCCCACCTACACCGTGGATCAGATCTGCGACGAGTACCTGCCCATGGCCGAGCGCCTGCGCCCCTACATCACCGAGACGAGCCTGCTGCTCAACAACATGATCGACGAGGGCAAGGACCTGCTGTTCGAGGGCGCCCAGGCAACGCTGCTCGACATTGACCACGGCACCTATCCGTACGTGACGTCTTCCAACTGCACCGCCGGCGGCGCCATCACCGGCTCTGGCGTCGGTATGAAGAATGTCGACCGCGTGCTGGGCGTCATGAAGGCCTATATCACCCGTGTCGGTTCGGGCCCCATGCCCACCGAGCTTTCCTATGAGTCCGAGGCCGGCCATACGCTGACCGAGGAAGGCTATGAGTACGGCGTGACCACCGGCCGTCGCCGTCGCTGCGGTTGGTTTGACGGCCCTATCGCCAACTATGCCTCGCGCGTCAACGGCCTCACCGATATCGCCATGACCAAGCTCGACGTGCTTTCGGCCTTCGATACCATCAAGGTGTGCGTTGCCTACGACGTTGACGGCGAGCGTTACACGAGCGTGCCCGAGCATCAGGTTCGTTTTGAGCATGCCAAGCCCGTCTACGAGGAGCTCCCGGGCTGGAAGTGCGACATCACCGGTTGCCGTAGCTTTGAGGAGCTGCCGCAGGAGGCTCAGGACTACGTGGCATTTATCGAGGATCTGGCACACACCCGCGTGACGTTCATTGGCGTCGGCGCCGATCGCGAGCAGATCATCAACCGATTCTGGAAGTAATCGGCACTATTCGGTTATTGCGATATACCCCTTTGCAGCCCAGGCGGGCGGCCGAGGGGTATATTTGCTTTGTAATGGGTCCGCATGGTTGGCGGACCGTTCATCCATAGAGGAGGCACCCTTGAAGGCGGACACTCAAACCATCGACATCCTGTTGTTGGGCAGCGGCGGCCGCGAGCATGCTCTGGCAGCAAAGCTCGCAGCATCACCGCGCGCCGGCAAGCTCTACATTGCGCCGGGTAACGGCGGCACCGCGAGCTGCGGCGAGAACGTGGTTCTCGACGATTGCGATCCTGCGGCCGTGGCGGCGTTTGCGCAGAGCCACGGATGCGGACTCGTGGTGATTGGCCCCGAGGCTCCGCTCGTGGCGGGCGTAGCCGATGCTGTGCGCGCGGCGGGCATTCCCTGCTTTGGTCCGGGTGCCGAGGGCGCTCAGATGGAGGGCTCCAAGCTATTCTCCAAGCAGCTCATGGAGCGTGCCGGCATTCCGACGGCCGCCTACGGCTCGTTTACTGACGAGGCTTCGGCTCTTGCCTATGTGCGCGAGCAGGGCGCCCCACTGGTCGTGAAGGCTGACGGCCTGGCTGCAGGCAAGGGCGTTATCGTGGCAACTGAGCTTGCGCAGGCCGAGGAGGCCGTGCGCGAGTGCTTTGGCGGCACCTTTGGCGATGCCGGCAACACCGTTGTCATTGAGGAAATGCTGGTTGGCCCCGAGTGCTCGCTGCTGGCCTTTACCGACGGCAAGACCGTGCGTCCTATGGCCACCTCGCAGGATCACAAGCGTGCACTCGAGGGCGACCTTGGCCCCAACACCGGTGGCATGGGCGTCTACAGCCCGGTGCCCATCGTGACCGACGAGGAGCACGCCACCATGGTGAAGGTCATGGAGCAGACCGTGGCCGAGCTCGCCGCCGAGGGCATCGACTACCGCGGCTGCCTGTACGGCGGCTTTATGCTTACCCCCGCCGGCCCCAAGGTGCTGGAGTTCAACGCCCGCTTTGGCGATCCTGAGACGCAGGTCGTGCTGCCGCGCCTCAAGAACGACCTGGTCGAGGTCATGCTGGCTTGTGCCAACTGTGAGCTCGATCAGATTGAACTCGATTGGCGTGACGAGTGGGCTGTGGCTGTTGTCCTGACGAGCGCGGGCTACCCCGGCAGCTACGAGAAGGGCAAGGTCATCACCGGCATCGCCGACGCCGAGGCCATGGAGAACGTGACCGTGTACCATGCCGGCACCACCGTGGTGGATGGCCAGCTCGTGACCAACGGCGGCCGTGTGCTTGCCGTGACCGCGCTGGGCGACACGTTTGAGAACGCTCGCAACCTTGCCTATGAGGCCTGCGAGAAGATTGATTTTGAGGGCAAGACCCTGCGTCATGACATTGGCCTGCGTGCGCTGCGCGGCCGTGACGCCTGGGATGCCTAAAATCCGAGAGGGATGAGACGGATGGACGAGAAGAACGAAGAGCTCGTGGACGCGCAGATCGTCGAAGAGGACAGCCGCATGTATGGGCACGCCGAGGGCGAGCCTGGTGGCGAGGTCGCTGACGAGCCGGCGCTGGTGCTGGGCGACGACGACCCGCACGATGCCGAACTGCACGAGAAGATTCTTTCGGAGGAGTGCGCCTGGAAGGGCAAGATCCTCGACGTCCACCGTCTTGAGGTGGAGCTGCCCAACGGCCACCGCAGCGCCCGCGACATCATTCGCCATCCGGGTGCGGCGGCCGTTGTGGCGCTGACCGAGAGCGGCAAGATTGTGCTGGTGCGTCAGTACCGCACCGCCATCGACCGCGTGACGGTCGAGATTCCCGCCGGCAAGCTCGACCCGGGCGAGGATCCGCTTGATTGCGCCAAGCGTGAGCTGCACGAGGAGACGGGCTTTAGGGCCGGTCGCATTCGCTTTTTGACGTCGATTGTCACGACCTGTGGCTTCTGCGACGAGATCATTCATATCTACCTGGCCACCAAGCTCGAGTTCGACGCGCCCAACCCCGATGATGACGAGTTTGTCAACGTGGACCTGGTGCCGCTGCACGAGTTGATCGACGCCGTACTCGACGGCAAGATCGAAGACGCCAAGACCGTCGTGGGCGCCTTGGCCTGCGACAGTATCGCTCACCGACTAGGCGGGGCAGAGCTGTAACGAGCGGGGATGATCCCGCAGGTTTGTGTAAGTCAGCGAAAGTGCTCCATTTGAGACAAGGTGGCCTAAAAGAGGAGGGAAGCGTATGGATATACGCGCGACCGACGATTGAAGGCCAGATTGTCCAAATGGGGCACTTGCAGCGTCGAGATGAAACGCGGTTTGGTAAAACCGCGTAAGGTGATTATGCTGAAAAGGTTTCTCTCGTATTACGAGCCCCAGATGGGGCTTTTTGTTGCCGATACTGTTTGTGCTCTGGTGCTTGCCGCCATTGACCTGGCGTTTCCTATCATTCTGCGCAATCTGACCGGCGGGCTCTTTACCCAAGGTCAGGCTGCCATTATGCAGGCGCTCGGTATGATCGCGGTGGGCATGGTGCTGATGTATGCCATCCGTTGCGCCTGCCGCTACTTTGTGAGCTATTGGGGCCATGTGATGGGCGCGCGTATGGAGTCCAAGATGCGCGAGGACCTGTTCGATCAGTATGAGTGCTTTAGCTTTGCGTACTTCGATCGCAACAGCTCGGGCGACATGATGAGCCGCGTCGTCAACGACCTGTTCGATATCTGCGAGGCGGCGCATCACGTGCCCGAGTGGATCATCATCTGCGGCATCGAGATTATCGGCTCGTTTGTGATTCTCTTTACCATCGCCCCGGTGCTGGCGCTTGCCATGGCTGTGGTGACAGCAGCGTTTGCGGTCATCATGTTTTGGCAGAACATGCGTATGCGCGAGGTCTTTAGCGACAATCGCAAAAAAATCAGCGGCATCAATGCGCAGCTGCAGGATTCGCTGGCGGGCATGCGTGTGGTCAAGAGCTTTGCCAATGAGGAGACCGAGCGTGCCAAGTTCCGTGCCTCCAACAATCGCTACCTTTCGTCCAAGGAAAACATGTATCACGCCATGGGCGTCTATACCGCGACGTATGGCCTGCTCTCGGGCGTGCTCTACGTGATCGTGGTGCTGCTCGGTGGTTGGCTGGTTGCTCAAGGTCAGCTGCAGGCGGTCGATATGGCGACGTTTGCACTCTACATTTCGCTGTTCTGCACGCCGCTCGAGACACTCGTCAATTCGGCCGAAATGTATCAGAAGGCCATCGCCGGCTTTAAGCGTATGGACGAGGTGCTCTCGACCGCGCCGGATATCCAGGACAAGCCGGGCGCCACAGATCTGCAGGTGACCGCCGGCGCCGTGGATTATCACGACGTGTGCTTTAACTACGAGGACGTTGAGCTGGGCGAGGGCGATGCCGAAGAGCGTCCCGTTATCGACCATATGAATCTGTCCATCAAGCCCGGGCAGACCATCGCTTTGGTTGGCCCTTCGGGCGGTGGCAAGTCCACGACCTGTTCGCTGCTGCCGCGCTTTTATGACGTGGCTGCCGGATCCATTAGCATCGACGGCCAGGACGTGCGCGATGTGACGCAGCAGAGCCTGCGCCGCGCCATCGGCCTGGTGCAGCAGGATGTCTACCTGTTTGACGGAACAATCGGCGAGAACATCGCCTACGGCAAGCCGGGCGCTACGGCAGAAGAGATCGCCGAGGCCGCCCGTCGCGCCAACATCGATGCCTTTATCGAGTCGCTTCCACAGGGCTATGACACCGTGGTGGGCGAGCGCGGCAGCCGTCTTTCGGGCGGACAGAAACAGCGCGTTGCCATCGCGCGCGTGTTTCTCAAGAACCCCAAGATCCTGATTTTGGACGAGGCGACGAGTGCTTTGGATAACGAGAGCGAGGAGGCGGTGCAGGAGTCACTCGAAGAGCTGGCACGCGGCCGCACCACGATTATCATCGCCCATCGTCTTTCGACCATTAAGCATGCCGATGAGATTGCGACCGTTGAGCATGGTCGCGTTGTGGAGCGTGGCACGCACGAGGAGCTTCTCGCCCGTGGCGGCACCTATGCCCGTTACTATCGAATGCAGTTCGAAGGTGCGCGTGCGCACGAGCTCGACTGATTGATATGACAGGAAGTTTATGGCTGACAAGAACCCTTTGACTCCGGAAGAAGTGACGGAGTTATTCTCCGAAATCGATGCATCCGGCGTCTTGGATCCCACGCTTGCCAAAAAGCGAACCGAGCGCATGCGTGAGAAGGAGGCTGCGGCCAAGCGCGGTGACAAAGCGGCGCTAGCGCAGCTGCGCAGCGAGGACCGCGCGAGCCAGGCAAAACATATCGACCCGCTGTCCGAGGACGATCCTTCGGGCTCGCAGGTGAGCCATACCATTACGAAGACCGCGATGGCCGTGGTCATCGGTATTCTGGTGCTGATCGTGGGCATGCAGATCGGCTACGGCGTGATGCGCCGTCTGAATACCGCCAACCTGTCCGAGAGCGTTTCGGTGGATACCGTCTCGACCGCGCTCAAGGGTGGGCTTGAATGGGGCAACGGCTTTACGCAGTTCCCGCTCGATTTTTCTGTCGACGAGGCCGATGAGCGCACGGGCACGGTTGAGGTGACGGTGTTAGACACATCGTCTGCCAATGAGCTCGAGCTGCTGTCCAACGGTCAGATTCAGGCGGCGGCGCTCGCAACCAACGCGCTGCTCAACGATAAGATCGACCGCGTGGTGTATAACGTTCACGCCTATATCGACGAGGATAGCAACATTCAGCACGATTCCTTCTTTGGCATGTTTCCCGCTCAGGGCCATCAGAGCGCCATCCTGACGTTCGTCTGGACTAAGAGTTCGTCCAACGCCACGAGTATCGACTGGAAGATGCGCATCGTAAGCATGGACGACACCATTGCCGAGCGCATTCAAAAACAGGTGAACTCGGTTTCGTCGCTGATCGAGGACCCGGTGGTGAGCCAGACCAAGATTGACGAGGAAAAGGCCGAACGTGACCTGGAGCATCGTCTGCATGGCCGCGAGATTTTCCGCGGCGGCAAGCCCGATCGCTCACCGTCCGATCTGCTGGAACAGGACAAGAAAAAGTAAGACGCCGTCATCCCGCGTGAGCCACAAGCCCCGCGGGATGATTTTTTAATCCACGCCCCAGAAAAATCATTATGCATAGAAAGTCATAATTATCATTTCGTAAACAATTTGATGAAATTAACGCCATGAGGCATGCTTGCGGTTACAATACCGCGAGGCCTAACTACACACCTTTAAGCCGGTCCTGTGAGACCGGGAAGGAGAATTATGGCGAACAACCATACCGCGGGCGCTGCCGCCCGCACCTTCGCGCCCAGCGAGCTTTGCCAGCGTATGCTGGCCAAAACCAGCAAGGGCACCTGCGGTCCCTGCATCCTGTATCTTGAGGATGGGACCATTTTTTATGGACGCGCATGCGGCGCCGAGGGCACCGCGACCGGCGAAGTCTGCTTCAACACCTCGCTCGAGGGCTACTTTGAGGTCATGACCGACCCGAGTTATGCCGGCCAAATCGTAACCATGACCTATCCGCAGATCGGTAACTACGGTATCGACGAGACCGACGTCCAGTCGGCCTTCCCCGGCGACGCCGCTCGCCCCGCGAGCGCTCCGGCCATGCGCGGCATGATCGTGCGCGACATGTGTGCCACGCCTTCTAACTGGCGCTCGGCTGTCAGCGTGCCGGAGTATCTGCGTGCCCACGGCATCGTCGCCATCGAGGGTGTCGATACCCGTGCCCTGGTGCGCCACCTGCGCGACAACGGTTCCAAGATGGGTATTATCTCGACCGAGATCTTCGATGTCGATGAGCTTGCCGAGCGTCTGGCCGCAGCACCCACGCTGGTGGGCGAGAACCTGGTCAAGACCGTGAGCTGCCCTGAGCCTCACGAGTTCGCAGCCGCCGATCTGCCCGCCACGCATGACTTTGCACTCGCGGAAGCCGCTCCTGCCCGCCACAAAGTGGTCGCTTATGACTGCGGCGTGAAGCGCGGCATTCTGGAGGGTCTCGTCCGCGCCGGCTGCGACCTCACCGTCGTGCCGTGGGACACGCCCGCGAGTGAGGTTCTCGACATGAATCCCGACGGCGTCTTTTTGTCTAACGGCCCCGGCGACCCGGATGCCGTGGTGGAGACCTACGAGCAGGTGCAGCGGCTGATCGGCAAGGTGCCGGTCTTTGGCATTTGCCTGGGTCACCAGATGATCAGCCTGGCCTGCGGCGCTCAGATGGAAAAGCTTAAGTTCGGTCACCGCGGTGGCAACCAGCCGGTTATGAACCTGGTGAGCCGCCGCGTGGAGATTACCGCGCAAAACCACGGTTTTGGTCTGCTGTTCCCCAGCTTGGGCAAGTTGATTCCCGAGCTTTCCGGCGGCGAAACCGAGCATGCGGCCGATGGCGACCTGCGCGCCTGGGTGCGTCGCGGCATCGCGCCGGTCGTGATGAACGAGCGCTTTGGTCGCATTCGCCTGACACATGTGAACCTCAACGACGGCACCGCCGAGGGCATCCAGCTGCTCGACGCCCCGTGCTTCTCGGTCCAGTACCACCCCGAGGCTTCGCCTGGCCCCACCGATGCCCACTATCTCTTTACCGCCTTTACGCGACTCATGGACGGCGAGGAGAACTACCTGGACATCGACACCGCGAAGGACCGCCTCGCCGGCTGGAATTTCGCCGAGTCCGTCGATGGTTCCGCCGTTCTACCGAACGGCGGACCGGTCGACGCTGCGGCTGCATCTGGCACATCATCTTGCCGTTCTGCTTCGGACGCGCGGGCATAAGCCCAGCGCGCCCTCGCATCACGGCAACCTGATGCACCAGCTGCACCCTCGCTGACTTTTCCAAAACATTGAGTCAGCCTCTCTAGGAGGTTTTAAATATGCCTAAACGTACTGACATCAAGCGCATCCTCGTTATTGGTTCGGGCCCTATCGTCATTGGTCAGGCCTGTGAGTTCGACTACTCCGGCGCCCAGGCCTGCAAGGTGCTCAAGGAGGATGGCTTTGAGGTCATCCTGGTCAACTCCAACCCGGCGACCATCATGACCGACCCGGGTCTTGCCGACCGCACCTATGTCGAGCCCATCACTGCCGAGTTTATCGAGCGCGTAATCAAGAAGGAGCGCCCGGACGCGCTGCTGCCCACGCTGGGCGGCCAGACCGGTCTGAACGCCGCCGTCGAGCTGGCGAAAGACGGTACGCTCGACAAATACGGCGTCGAGATGATCGGCTGCGACCTGGCCGCCATCGAGCGCGGCGAGGACCGCAAACTCTTTAACGAGGCCATGGCCGAGATCGGCCTGGAGGTCGCGCGCTCGGGCTATGCCTACAGCGTGGCCGACGCCGAGGCTATCGCCGAGCGCGTGGGATATCCCTGCGTACTGCGCCCGAGCTTTACCCTCGGCGGCGCCGGCGGCGGCATCGCGCATACCCACGAGGAGCTCGTCTCCATCGTGAGCCAGGGCCTTGAGCTCTCGCCTGCCCATGAGGTGCTGGTCGAGGAGTCCATCGAGGGTTGGAAAGAGTATGAGATGGAGGTCATGCGCGACCACGCCGGCAACGGCATCATCGTGTGCTCCATCGAGAATCTCGACCCCATGGGCGTGCACACCGGCGACTCCATCACCGTGGCGCCAGCGCAGACGCTCTCCGACCTTGAGTACCAGCGCATGCGTGTCGCGTCGCTCGCCATCTTGGAGAAGATCGGCGTCGAGACCGGCGGCTCCAACGTGCAGTTTGCCGTGAACCCCCAGACCGGCCGCCTGATCGTCATCGAGATGAACCCGCGTGTGAGCCGTTCGTCCGCACTGGCCTCCAAGGCCACGGGCTTCCCCATCGCCAAGGCCGCCGCTCGCCTGGCCGTGGGCTACACGCTCGACGAGATCGTCAACGATATCACCAAGGCAACGCCCGCCTGCTTTGAGCCCACGATTGACTACTGCGTGGTCAAGGTACCGCGCTTTGCCTTCGAGAAGTTCAAGGGTACCGACCCCACGCTCACCACGCGCATGAAGGCCGTGGGCGAGATCATGGCGATCGGCCGCACCTTTGAGGAGGCCTTCGGCAAGGCCATGCGCTCGCTGGAGGACGGTCACCAGGGCATCTGCGCCGGTGGCAAGGAGGGTGCCGACAAGCTGAGCGACGACGTGCTCGCTCAGGCCGTGGCAACCCCGACCGAGCACCGCATCTTCTTTGTGGTCGAGGCCCTGCGCCGTGGCTGGGACATCGCCCGCATCCATGCCATCTGCGGTATCGATCCGTGGTACCTCAACCGTATCAACGACATGGTGCAGGTCCAGGAGAGCATCCGCGGCCTGCGTGTGGAGGATATCGACGCCGACGCGATGCGCCTGCTCAAGCAGTACGGCACGAGCGACGCCGAGATCGCCGCGCTGACTGGCTCGGACGAGCGCTTTGTGCGCGCCTACCGCAAGGGCCTGGGCGTGGTTCCCAGCATGAAGACGGTCGATACCTGCGCTGCGGAGTTCTCGAGCGCCACGGAGTACCACTACAAGACCTACGAGAACATCTACCGCACGAGCCCGGTCGCCAAGAAGTGCGTTGCTCCCGACGAGACCACGCCGGCGGACAAGCCCAAGGCGATGATCCTGGGCGCCGGTCCCAACCGCATTGGCCAGGGTATCGAGTTCGATTACTGCTGCGTGCACGCGAGCTACGCGCTGGCGGCCCGCGGCTTCGAGACCATCATGGTCAACTGCAACCCCGAGACCGTCTCGACCGACTATGATACCTCGGACCGCCTGTACTTTGAGCCGCTCACCTATGAGGACGTCATGGATGTCATCGATGTTGAGCGCCCCGACGGCGTCGTGGTGACGCTCGGTGGCCAGACCCCGCTTAAGCTAGCGCGTATGCTCGAGGAGAGCGGCGTAAACATCATGGGCACCAAGCCCGATGCCATCGACTTTGCCGAGGACCGCGAGCGTTTTGCCGCCCTGCTCGACAAGCTGGGCATCATGTACCCGCCGGCGGGCCAGGTCACCTCGTTTGAGGAGGCCGAGGCCGTGGCCGCACACATCGGCTACCCGCTGCTGGTGCGTCCGAGCTACGTGCTGGGCGGCCGCGGCATGATGATCGCCTACGATGCCGAGCATCTGCGCGATTACATGGCCGAGGCTGCGCGCATCAGCCCCGATTACCCGGTGTATCTGGACCGCTTCCTGGAGGGTGCGATCGAGTCCGATGTCGACGCCCTGTGCGACGGCGAAGAGGTCTACATCGGCGGCATTCTGGAGCATATCGAGGAGGCCGGTATCCACTCCGGCGACTCCGCGACGTGCATCCCGCCGTTCAGCTTTAGCGAGAGCCTGCAGGCAAAGCTTCGCGAGACCACGCGCCGCATCGCGATGGCGCTGGGCGTCCGCGGTCTGGTCAACGTGCAATATGCCATTAAGGGCGAGACCGTCTACGTGATCGAGGCCAACCCGCGCGCCAGCCGTACCGTGCCGTTTATCTCCAAGGCCACCGGTGTGCCGCTGGCCAAGTGCGCGGCGCGCATCATGGCAGGCGATTCCATCGCGAGCTTGGGCCTGCCGAGCGACGAACGTCAGCTGGACTGGTTCTGCATGAAGGAAGCCGTCATGCCCTGGGGTCGTTTCCCGGGCGCCGACGTCATCCTGGGGCCCGAGATGAAGTCGACGGGCGAGGTCATGGGTATCGCCAAGAGCTATCCCGAGGCATACGCCAAGACGCAGCTGGCAATCGATTACAAGCTGCCCGACCCGAGCGCCGGCAAGGTATTCATCAGCGTGTGCGACCGCGACAAGCGCCATATCCTTTCGGTCGCGCGTATCCTGCGCTACCTGGGCTTTGACATCTGCTCCACCGAGGGCACGGCGCGCGTGCTGCGTGGCGGCAACGTGACCTGTGAGGTCGTGGAGAAGATCAGCGGTCCGCACGACAGTGAGCGTCCCAACATCGGCGACCTGATTGCCGACGGCAAGATCGCGGTGATCGTCAACACGCCGTACGGCCCGGGTTCGCGCGGCGACGGCTACCTGCTGCGCACCGAGGCCGTGCGCCGTGGCGTGACTTGCGTGACCGCGATGTCCGCGGCCAACACGTATGTGAGCGCCATCGAGGCGGTGCGCGAGGACCAGCAGGGTCACGGCAGCGCCAACGACATGGGCATGGACGTCATCGCCCTGCAGGACCTGCCGCAGCACACGGTGTAGTTGACCTGGCCGGCCGGGGCGGGAGGGGCCGAGATTTCCCCCTTTCGCTCCGGCTGCAAGCAGAGTCGCTCAGGAGGAAACTCGGCCCCTCCCGCCCCGGCCTGCAGTGACTTGGCTGCACCGTGTGCTGCCGAAGGGACTTTGCGCGATGACTAGGGCTGAATAAAAAGTGAGCGTGGGATCCGCCGTTCGTTCGAACGGCGGATCCCACGTTAATATTTCAGCCAACGTACGTCATGGCAATTCCCGGTAGGTCGAAGGTGCTCTGCGGCGGCCCGGTGTTTTCATCTGAACGACTTTGCGCAGCAACCGGAGTGAAGATGAAAACACCGGGCCGCCGCAGAGCACCCACAGACCGCAGGGACGGGAGCAGCTATACTACTCTCAGTAGTTAAGGGTCGCGGATTCGCTGCGTCACCGCTCTCAACAGGAGGTCTATGTTTATGGCAGATCAGAAGCCGGTTGTCGGGATCATCATGGGTTCCAAGTCCGATCTGGGCGTTATGGAAGGCTGCACCGCCGAGCTCGAGGCACTGGGTGTGCCCTATGAGCTCGTCATTGCGAGCGCGCACCGCACGCCGGCGAAGGTCCACGAGTGGGCTTCGACTGCCGCCGATCGCGGTATCAAAGTGATTATCGCCGCCGCCGGCAAGGCCGCTCACTTGGGTGGTGTCGTGGCTGCCTTTACGCCGCTGCCGGTTATCGGCGTGCCTATGAAGACGAGTGACCTGGGCGGTATGGATTCGCTGCTGTCGATGGTGCAGATGCCTTCGGGCGTGCCCGTGGCCTGCGTTGCCATCAACGGTGCCAAGAACGCCGCCATCTATGCCACACAGATTCTGGGTGCTTGCGACCCCGAGTACCGCAAGGTTATCGAGAAGATGAAGCAGGAGATGGCTGACGCCTAAGCGTTCCGCCGTTTCACCGCAGTATAAGGAGAGCCATGTCCGATTATCAGGGAAAACGATTCAAGGCTTCTCAGATTCCCGATCCGTCGAAGCCGGGTGCTGCCCGTGCGGCACAGCAGGGTCGGACATCCTCTCCTCAGCAGCCGCGCGCGCCGCGCCCCGTGACACCGGCGACGCATCGTCGACAGGACGCGCCGGCCGCATATCGTCCTTCGTCTTATAGCTCCGCTAAGAAGCCGCCCCGGTCTTCATCGCATGCCGCGCCGTCGGATCGCACCGAGCCGCCGCGCAAAAAGCGCCACTCCATTATTCCCATTCTGCTCATCATCATCGGTATCGGTCTGATTGTCGCCGCCGCCGCTATTTTTATTAATGCCCAGATTGGCTATAAGCAGGCGAGCGATTCGTATCAGAAAATCGAGAAGCAATATGTAAGCGATAAGGACGCCAGCGGCGTGCCGATTATCGACTTTGATGCGCTTGCTCAGACGAACCCCGAGATTGTGGGTTGGATTTACGTGCCGGGAACCAACATCAACTATCCCGTGGTGCAGACCAACAACAACTCCAAATACCTCAACACGCTGTTCGATGGCACGTCTAACGCCTCGGGTGCCATCTTCTTGGATAGCGATGACACCGCGCCGGGAATGGTCGACCAGCAGACCACGATCTACGGCCACCATATGAACGATGGGTCGATGTTCAACGTGATTTCGGATACGACTGACCAGGCAACGTTCGATAGCATTGAATATGTGTACTACATCACGCGCGATGCGACGTATAAGTTGCGTCCGCTGGCGACCAAGGTGGTCGAGGACACGTATGCCAAGGCGCGCACGACCAATTTTGAGGGCGACGACGGACTCAAGAACTACCTGTCCGAGATGCTCGACGGCGCTTCTGCCGTGGCGAGTGATGCCACCGATCGTGCCGCTTCGGCAACTAAGGTTGTAACGCTTGTGACCTGTCGTTCGCTGTCGCTGAGCAACACACGCGCCGTCATGGTGCTCACGCCGGTCGAGGAATAAGTTGTTCGAGAGTAGCTAAAAAGGCCCCGTCCCAAATTGGCTACTCGACGACGGTAAGGGAGAAATGATGCTCGAGAGTGGCAAATTGATGCCTTCGATTGATGCTTGGCTGCGCGAGGCCAAGGCCGATGCTTCGGCGGCAGGCTGTGGGATGTATCTGACGCATAACGGTGTGGTGCGCGCGACGCCCAAGGCTGAGGTGCGCGGAGTCGAGACCGATGGCGTGGCGCCAGGCCACAGGGTGGGCGGCATGGTCTTTGACTACGACGCCGAAAAGGTACGGTCTGCTATCGAGACTACGCGCGCGATGCCGGGTATCGGCTATGTGCGCGTGTGGCTGGCAAGCGGCGAGCTTACCGTAGGTGACGACATCATGCTCGTGCTTATCGGCGGGGACATTCGCCCACACGTGGTCGATGCACTGCAGGCGCTCGTTGGCACCATCAAGAACGAATGCGTGAGTGAGGTCGAGCGCGAGGCATAGAGGATTGCGTCGATAGAAGGATCGTTTATAAAAATGCCCACCGGTACGTGTGATACCGGCGGGCATTTTGCGTTTTGGGCGCGGCGGGCGCTAAACGCGCGTGGCGTCCTTGGGGCTCATGGTCATGCTCTGGAAGCGGTTCTCCATGTAGTCGTTATCGAAATACTTGCCGTAGAACTGTGCGACGGGAATGTCCGGCTCCGTGCCGTTAACGCGCTGGTACCAGTAGTCGAGCGACTGCAGCGTCATGACGCCGTCGACCAGCATAATGACGGTAAAGATGACGGTGGCCGAGTAGCGGCTCTTCCAGGGGATCTTGTTGATGAGCTTAAGCAGCCTCGGTAGCAGCAGCTTGATCCAGATGAGGCCACCTAGGCCCCACAGGCAGGCAAAGCCCGTGCAGGTGCGTCCGCCCGTGAGGACCACGAGCGGATCGGGCAAACCAAACAGCGTTATGTGCGAGTAGCTCCACGAGACCACGCCAAACGCGGTCTGCATAAACCAGCCCACGAACACCTCAAAGCTCGCGCCGAGCACAGCGCTCACCAGGAAAATGATGATGGGGTTCTTTTTGTAGAAGCGGTTAAGCACCATGGTCATGAGCACGGCGCCAAATCCGTAGATGGGGCTGAAAGGGCCAAACAGCATGCCGGCGCGGTCCTGGTAGACGCCCGGGTCGTTGACCGTCATGTGCCAGATGTCCTCCAAGATAAGTCCCAGTACGCAGCAGACGAAGAATACCCAGAACAGGTTGAAGTAGTTGAGCTTGATGTAGCCCTCGCCGGTCTCATCGCGGCCGAGCATGCCCTCGGCGGCGGCATCGCGGTCGAGCATCTCCTGCAGGCGGCGCTGCAGCTCGCGCTCCTGACGCAGCGTGGGGTCGACGGTGGCCGAAAGCGCGATGAGGATGCCGAGCTGGATCGCGGGACGCAGCAGGAAGGGCCCGATGCCTTGGAGCATCACGTCGACCAAAAGCTCGACGACGGTGAATGCAATAAGGATGTAGGACAGGCGGGCGGCGTTGCGGCGCTGGTTTTTGATAAGGTCCAGGCCAAAGATGATTAGGATGACGGCACTTGCCGCAGAGAGCATGATGCCGGCGACGATAAGGCCGACTGCGACGAGCGTGTTGTCGCCGAGCTTTTCGGTGGCGTTGCCGTTAACAAGTGCCGTGATGACCTGCCACATAAAGGCAGCGACCGACGGGAGCGTGCCCACGCCGGAAAGGATGCACAGGACGGCGTACACCTTAATGATGAGGGGAATCTTCTTGACCTCTGTGGCGCTGGGGACGCTAGGGTCGAGTTCGTTTCGATCCATACAGAACCTTTCTCGCTTTGTTGTAGGTTATAAGGATACGCCGCCGACCTGCCAAAAGACAGGACGAACGTCCCAATTGCAACTTTGTAATCCCCAACGGCAGACGCGGCGGCCATCTGGGGGCGCGGGCACTTACACTGGACAGACCGATAAAATGTTTGGCAACAAAACTGATTATTAGCTCGGTGGGCTTTTAAAAAGCGCTGCTCATGCGCTGGGGAGCACGTCGCGCCGTGCGTATAATAAGGCGGGTAACGCCAAAAATACGAGGCTCTGAGGGGATACCATGTCTCAAGAAACCATCCGCGCGGCCGAGCGTGCCGCGGGACAGGTGAACACCATGTCGACGTATGATCCGGACTCTGACCAGCTGCATGAGGAATGTGGCATTTTCGGCGTATGGGCGCCCGATCGCGACGTGGCTCGACTGACGTACTTTGGCCTGCGTGCGCTGCAGCACCGTGGCCAGGAATCGGCTGGAATCGCCGTGGGTGACGGCGGCACGGTTATGGTCCGCAAAGATCTGGGCCTGCTCGACCGCGTGTTCTCCAACGCCGACCTGTCGACGCTCTCCGGCCAGCTGGCCGTGGGCCACGTGCGCTATGGCACCGCCGGTGCCAAGAGCTGGGAAGCCTCTCAGCCGCACCTCTCTACCATCAACAGCGTCATTATCGCGCTCGCGCACAACGGCACCCTCGTCAACACCGACGAGCTGCGCCGTCAGCTGATCGAGCTGGGCGTGCCGTTCCTCTCCAATTCGGATTCCGAGGTCGCGACCAAGCTTATCGGCTACTTTACCCAGCGTACGGGCCACCTGCGCGAGGGTATTCGCAAGACCATGGAGCTCGTGCGCGGCGGCTACGCCATGACGCTCATCAACGAGCAGGCGCTCTACGCATTCCGCGATCCACACGGCATTCGCCCGCTCGTGCTGGGCAAGCTGGTGGACGAGGGTCTGGACCAGGCCGATGCCGCAGCCGTTTCGCAGCTGCCGTCGCAGGACGGCGCCGCGACGGTCGACTCCGCCGTCCGTGTCACGCGCGCCGGCGGCTGGGTCGTTGCTTCCGAGACCTGCGCACTCGACATCGTGGGTGCCGAGTACGTCCGTGACGTCCGTCCCGGCGAGATCTTGCGCATCAGCGCCGAGGGCCTGGTATCCGAGCAGGGCGTGCCTGCAGCCGAAGAGCCCGCCAACTGCATCTTTGAGCAGGTCTACTTTGCCCGCCCCGACTCCATCATGAACGGCAAGAGCGTCTATGCCTGCCGTTACGACATGGGTCGTCAGCTGGCACATGAGGAGCCTGTCGAGGCCGACCTGGTCATCGGCGTGCCCGACTCCGGCCTGCCGCCTGCGGAGGGGTATTCGCACGAGAGCGGTATTCCCTTTGGCGAGGGCCTTATCAAGAACCGCTACGTGGGCCGTACGTTTATCGAGCCTACGCAGGAGTTGCGCGCCATGGGCGTGCGTATGAAACTCAACCCGCTGCGCGACAACATCGAGGGCAAGCGCCTGGTCGTCATCGACGACTCCATCGTGCGCGGCACCACCATGGTGCAGCTCGTCAAGATGCTGCGCAACGCCGGCGCCAAGGAGATTCATATCCGCATCAACTCGCCCGAGGTCATCTGGCCGTGCTTCTACGGTATCGATACCGACGTGCAGTCGCAGCTTATCAGCGCCAACAAGACGGTCGACGAGATTTGCGAGTATATCGGCGCCGATTCGCTGGCCTTCCTTTCGGTCGAGGGCCTGCTTAAGGTCATGCCCAAGGGCGGTTACTGCGATGCGTGCTTTACCGGCCGCTACCCCGTGGCGATTCCCGAGAGCTTTGGCCGCGACAAGTTTATGGAGGGCTTTAAGCCCCGCAACCTGGACAAGCCGCTGCACTTTGACGACGACGCCGTGATCGAGAAATACGACGACCGCAGCTGGGAAGAGGAGCACGGCGAGGCATAAAACCTGCCATATGGGGACAGGTTTATTTTGGTAGGTTTTACCTGCTGTTTTGTTGATATGACGGCGCGTGCTGTTATGGCATGCACCGAATCGAGGACAACTATGAGCACCGTTTGGCGCCCGCGCGGCGCCACGGTAGTGGGAGAGGAAGGCTCAGATGAGCGACAGCAAGCATGTGACGTATGAGGATGCCGGCGTCGATACCGCTGAGGGCGGCCGCGCCGTCGACGCGATTAAGCAGATGGTCAAGGACACCAATCGCCCCGAGGTTATCGGCGGCATCGGCGGCTTCGGTGGCCTGTTCTCGGCTGCCGCGCTTAAGGATATGGAAGACCCGATCCTGATTAGCGGTACCGACGGCGTGGGCACCAAGCTCGTGCTCGCCCAGATCATGGACCGTCACGAGACGGTGGGCCAGGACCTGGTCGCTATGTGCGTCAACGACATTCTGGCTTCGGGCGCCGAGCCGCTGTTCTTCCTGGACTACGTCGCCATCGGTCACATCGAGGCCGAGCACATGGCAAAGATCATCAAGGGTGTGGCCGACGGCTGCAAGCTCGCGGGCTGCGCGCTCGTGGGCGGTGAGATGGCCGAGCACCCGGGCGTCATGGCTCCTGCCGACTACGACCTTGCCGGATTTACCGTGGGCGTCGTCGACCGTCCCAAGATGCTCGACCCCGCAAACGTCCGCCCGGGCGATGTGATCCTGGGCCTGCCTTCCACCGGCGTGCACTCCAACGGCTACTCGCTCGTGCGTAAGGTCATTGGCGTCGACGGCATTAAGCCGGGCACGCCCGAGGCCGCCGCTAAGGCCGAGGAACTGAGCCGTCCGCTCGAGGAGCTCGGCGGTGCATCGCTGGCAGACGCTCTGTTGGCCCCCACGCGCATCTACGTCAAGCCGATCCTGGAGCTGCTGCGCGGCGGCGTCAACGTGCATGCTATCGCCCACATCACCGGCGGCGGTATTACCGAGAACCTCAACCGTGCACTCGCCGACGACGTCGACGCCGTGGTCACCCGCAACGGCGCCGAGATGGGTTGGGACGTTCCGCCCGTCATCACCTACGTGTCGCGTCAGGCCGAGCTCGCGCCCAACGAGGCATGCAAGACCTTCAACATGGGCGTCGGCCTGTGCCTGATCGTCGCCCCCGAGGACGAGGCCGCGGTTACCGAAGCCCTGGTCGCGCTGGGCGAGAAGCCGTTCCGCGTGGGCGAGTGCGTCGAGGGTTCCGGTAAGGTCGTGTACTCCGATGAGCGCTAACGAGCAGATGGCTGCTAGTGAGGGCCTGGGCTTTGTGCCCTACACCCGTCCGACCGGCACCGATACGGTCGAGCCGCTCAAGATCGGTGTGCTCATCAGCGGTTCGGGTACCAACCTGCAGGCGCTGATCGATCTGATCGCCGCCGGTAAGCTCAACGCCTCGATTGAGCTTGTGGTGTCGAGCCGTCCTTCGGCTAAGGGTTTGCAGCGCGCTGAGCGCGCGGGCATCCAGACGCTCACGCTGTCCAAGGATGTCTATGCCGACCCTATTGCCGCCGACGAGATCGTCGCGCACGAGCTGCTCGAGCGCGGCTGCGAGTACGTGGTGATGGCCGGCTATATGCGCATGGTGCACACACCGCTGCTGGCGGCGTTTCCCAACCGCGTGGTCAACTTGCATCCGGCGCTGCTGCCGAGCTTTACCGGTGCGCATGCGATTGACGATGCCTTTGCGCGCGGCGTCAAGGTAACTGGCGTGACCGTGCATTTTGCCAACGAGGTCTACGACAACGGTCCCATCATCGCCCAGCGTGCGCTGGCTGTCGAGGAGGGCTGGGATGTCGACGCGCTCGAGGAGCACATCCACGCGATTGAGCACGTGCTGTATCCCGAGGTCGTGCAAATGCTCGCCGACGGCCGCGTCCACGTGCTGGAGAGCGGCAAGGTCGCAATTGATGCGCCCCGCGTCTAGCGGCGCACAGTACAATTTAGTTGAGTGGTCAGGGTGGTCATTGGCGCCAAGGCGCGCGTGGCCACCTTTTGTTTTGGGTAGTCATCGGGGACGTTCCTGAATGACTAGGTGAGAGAGGTGAGCGCATGGCGGATAACGAAGCGCTGTTTACGCCTGAGCTGGTGTTTTTTGATTGGGAGTGTGCGACGCCGGGTGAGGTGTTTGCGCAACTCGAGAGTGAGCTTGCTCCGCGCGGCTACATTGCCGACGGTTGGCTCGACGCCGTTCGCACGCGCGAGGATGCCTATCCCACGGGTCTTGCCATGCCGGCGGCAAACATTGCCATTCCGCATACCGATCCGGGGTTTGTGGCCAAGCCCTATATCGCGGTGGTGAAGCCCTCCGCGCCCGTGACATTTAACGCTATGGCTGGCATGGGCGCTCCGGTGCCGGCGCAGATCGTCATCAATCTGGGCATCGCCGAGCCGGGCGGCCAGGTCGAGGCTCTGCAGGCGCTCATGAACATCTTTATGGACGCCGATGCCGCAGCCGACGTGCTCGGCCAGACCACGCCGCAGGGCATGGTCGACGCCATCCGCCGCCACTTCTAAGGTGGGGCTAAGCCGGCACCTAGGGACGTTCCTTATGTGCCGGCACTTGGGGACTGTCCCTAACTGCCGGCAGAAAAGGAACGTCCCTAACTGCCGGCTGCCAGAGCTGTCCCCTTTGCACCAAAATGGTGCAGATTAACCTGTCCCCAATGCACCAAGCGTGCCGCGGGGGCTGCGTTGTGACACAATGGCGTTTGTTCGATTCGTTATGCGAAAGGCCAACTATGGCAAATAAGAAAAAGAACCCCGCACTCGAGCCGACGCCCGAGCAGCAGGCTCGCGCCGCCTCCAACTCTCGCAAGAAGCAGCGCAAGACCCGCGTGTCCAAGACCGTCAAGATCGTTCTGGTGGTCATCGGCGTGCTGGCGATGCTGCTTTCCGTCTCGGCGATGGCGTGCTCCGGCCTTATGTCGCAGGCCGAGGACACCTCGGGCTACAAGCTGACCGGCGGTGTTGCTGCTACTATCAACGGCACCAACCTCACCGAGGACACCGTGACCAAGCAGATCATGAGCATGCGCACGTCCTACGGCTACACCAAGGACAAGGACTGGGCGCAGTATCTGGTCGACAACGACCTCACGCCCAAGAAGTATCGCAAGCAACTCATCGACTCCTACACGCAGCAGATTCTGCTTCAACAGGCACAGAAGGAGAACGGCGTGACGGTGTCGGACGAGGAGGTCGAGAAGGCTTGGAAGGACGCGTGCAAGAGCGCGGGCGGTGCCAAGGCCTTTAAGAAGACCCTCAAGACCTACGGCTATACCGAGGATACCTACAAGGATTCGCTCAAGGAGAGTCTGGCGCAGCAGAAACTCAAGGATGCCGTCGCGCCCACGAGCAAACCCAAGGACAGCGAGATTGTCGATTACATCAACGAAAACCTGTCCAGCTACAACGACGCCCGTCGCTCGTCGAACATCCTGATCAAGGTTGATTCCGACGCTTCCGACGAGGACAAGGCTGCCGCCAAGGCCAAGGCGCAGGAGTGCCTGGACAAGATCAACTCCGGTGAGCTGAGCTTTGAGGACGCCGTTGAGCAGTACTCCGAGGACACCGGTTCCAAGGAGAAGAAGGGCGATGTGGGCTGGGATAAGCTCACCACCTTTGTCGACAGCTACCAGACGGCGCTCGAGGGGCTCAACAAGGGCGACGTGAGCGAAGTCATCGAGTCGACCTATGGCTACCACATCATCAAGTGCACCGACTACTTCCATGTCGATAATCAGGTTGATGACATCAACCAGGTGCCCAAGGCCATCAAGAAGTACGTCTCCAACGTGGTGAAGACGCAGGCGGCCAGTACCGCGTACAGTGAGTGGCTGGAGCAGTACAAGAAGGACGCCGACATTACCGTCAACCCCATGCCCAAGGACGTACCCTATAACGTGAGTCTGAAGGGCATCACCAAGAGTTCGACCGACGATTCGTCGACGACTGAGTAATCATGGGGCGGTGCTCGCGCGAGTGCCGCCCACGCTATTAGAGAGGATTTGCAGATGACCAACGAAGAGCTGCAGAAGGAAATGATCGCGGCCATGAAGGCCAAGGACAAGGTTCGCCTGTCCATCATTCGCCAGGTTAAGGCCGAGGTGAAGAATATCGAGGTCAATGAGCGCCGCGATGTGACCGAGGAAGACGTCAACAGCATGATCAAGCGTCTGATCAAGCAGACGAGCGAGACACTGGAGATGTCCATCAAGGCCGGCACCGACCAGGAGCGTACCGACAACCTGACCGAGCAGGTCAAGATTCTGGAGAGCCTGCTGCCCGCGCAGGTTTCGGGCGAGGAGCTCGAGGCTCTGATCGAGCAGGTCATCGCCGAGCTGGGCGCCACGTCCAAGAAGCAGATGGGCCAGGTTATGGGTGCACTCGGCAAGGCCACCGGCGGCAACTTCGATAAGCCGGCCGCGGCAAAGATCGTCGGAGCCAAACTCGCGTAATTTGTTACGCGGTTTTACCAAACCGCGTAACGGCTCGACGCTGCAAACCCGTACACGCGGCAATCTGACGTTCAATTTCAAGGGCGCGACCATAAGGTCTGCGCCCTTTCATTTCACGTCACCTTGCTCGCGTGTACGGGTTTTCGCTGACTTATGCTCAACAAGGGCGGTTGGGCGCTCACTGGGGACAGACTTAAATGAGTGCCCAATGAGTGGGTGGAAGATTGCGGGTTCTTTACGGGAATGTAGTGTGGGCTGCGGAAACGTGGTTCTTTCCGTACAATAGTTCAACTCGTGTAAACGCAGGGAAGGGACATTCATGGCAGACATGATCGAGATCAAGCATCTCAACAAGTACTTTGGCGACCTGCATGTGCTCAAAGATATCAACCTCACCGTCAAGCGCGGCGAGAAGCTCGTAATGATCGGGCCTTCCGGCTCGGGTAAGTCGACGCTCATCCGCTGTGTCGATTATCTTGAGGAGCCCACGTCGGGCGAGGTCATCATCGACGGTACGCCGCTCACTAAGAAGAATCACCTGGAAATGGCTCGCAAATATAGCTCCATGGTGTTTCAGCAGTTCAACCTGTATCCCAACATGACGGTGCTGGGCAATCTGACGCTCGCGCCCATCAAGCTGCAAAAGAAGAGCAAGGAGGAGGCGACCGAGATCGCCGTCGCCGCGCTCAAGCGCGTCGGCATGGCGCATAAGGCCGGCGAGTATCCGCAGAACCTCTCGGGCGGTCAGCAGCAGCGCATCGCCATCGCCCGTGCCCTGTGCACCAAGCAGCCCATCATCCTGTTTGACGAGCCGACCTCGGCGCTCGACCCCGAGATGGTCCAGGAGGTTCTGGACGTTATGATTGAGCTCGCGCAGGAGGACATCACCATGATCTGCGTGACGCACGAGATGGGCTTTGCGCGCCAGGTGGCCGACCGCGTCATCTTTATGGAGGACGGCCGCATCCTGGAGGAGGGCACGCCCGAGCACTTCTTCGATAACCCCGAGAACCCGCGCTGCCGCGAGTTCCTGTCCAAGATTCTGCACTAGGCGCGGTGATGGACATGACGGATATGACGAGGGCGGCCGTGTCGCGCCGTCACTTTTTGCAGCTGGCGGGCGCCGGCATGCTCGCGCTGACGGGGACCGCGCTTACCGGTTGCGGCAACTCTACCAGCGGCGAGGGCTCCGACAAGGGGTCCAAGCTTGCGGCTATTAAGTCGCGTGGCCATCTGAATGCCGGCGTTAAGAAGGACGTTCCCGGCTATGGCTATTACGACACCGCCAAGGGCCGCTTTGAGGGCATGGAAGTCGATTTGTGCTACCAGATCGCCGCTGCCGTCTTTGGCGTGAGCTACAAGGAGGCCCGCGCCCAGGAGCTTGTCGAGTTTACCGACGTAACGCCCAAGACGCGCGGCCCGCTGATCGATAACGGCCAGCTCGATGTGGTCGCGGCGACCTACACCATCACCGACGAGCGCAAGAAGAGCTGGGATTTCTCGACGCCGTACCGCACCGACTACGTGGGACTCATGGTCAAGAAGCGTTCGGGCTTTACCTCGATTGAGGACCTGGACGGCAAGGTCATTGGCGTGAGCCAGGGTGCCACCACGCAGGGCCTGATCGAGCAGATGATCAAGGACAACGGCTTTAGCTGCAAGCCCGAGTTTAGGGCCTTTAGCGGCTACCCCATCATCAAGAGTTCGCTCGACGCCGGCAATATCGACGTCTTTGCCATGGACCGCTCCACGCTGGCCGGTTACATGAACGAGACCGTCGAGCTGCTGCAGCCCGAGGTCAAGTTTGGCGAGCAGGGCTACGGCGTGGCGACCAAGAAGGGCTGCGACCTTTCGGCTGTGGTCGATCAGGTGATTTGCGATCGCCTGGCCGATGGCTGGCTCGACCAAGAGGTCAAGACCTGGGGTCTTGTATAGGCGCATCGTCCAAGGAAGGAATCAAATGCTCGAAGGATTGTTTGACGCCGACCGCTGGTCGACGACATTCCAAAACATGGGGCCCTTCTGGGAGGGCTTTGGCGTGACACTGCAGGTGGTCGTTGCCGGTCTGCTGTTGTCGCTGGTGCTGGGCACGCTGCTGGGCGTGTTCTCTACCACTCGCTCGCGCGTGTTGCGCGCCATAAGCCGCGTGTACGTGGAGTTTTACCAGAACACCCCGTTGCCCGTGCAGGTGCTCTTTATGTACATGGCCGGTCCGCAGTTTTTGCAGGCCATGACCGGTGCCGACCAGCCGGTGCGCATCGCGCCGTTCGTGCTGGGCTTCTTGGGCGTGGGCCTGTATCACGCGGCTTACATTTCGGAGGTCATCCGCACTGGTATCGAGGCGGTTCCGCGCGGTCAGATGGAGGCGGCCCAGAGCCAGGGCTTCACCCGAGCGCAGGCATACTGGTACATCGTGCTGCCCCAGACATTCAAGATCATTCTGCCGCCGCTGTGTAACCAGGCGCTCAACCTGGTCAAGAACACGTCGGTGCTGGCGCTTGTGGCCGGCGGCGACCTTATGTACCGTTCCGACAACTTTGTGAGTCTGTACGGCTACCTGCAGGGATACATCGTCTGCTGCCTTATGTACTTCATCATCTGCTTTCCGCTCGCCATGCTGGTGCAGTGGCTCGAGCGCCGCTCCAAGGAGCGTCCGCGCGGCGTGAGCCTGGCCGAGCTGGGGCTCGACAACGTAGAGGAGGCCTAGCGCATGGAAATCTTCAACGCGACCAACCTGCTCTACATTTGGGGCGGCTTTGTTAAGACGATCGAGATCTCGGCGCTGTCGATCTTTTTCTCGCTCATCTTTGGCACGGTGCTGGCGCTCGTTAAGAGCTATGCGCCCCGCCCGTTCCGTATTTTGGTGAGCGCCTATATCGAGCTGTTCCGCTGCACGCCAAACCTGCTGTGGATCCTTTTTATCTACTTTACGGTGCAGGGTCTGGACATTGTGATTTCGACCATCGCCTTTACGCTGTTTACCAGCGCTGTTATGGCCGAGATTGTGCGCGGAGGCCTCAACTCGATTCCGCGCGGCCAGTTTGAGGCAGCGCAGAGCCAGGGCTTCGGCTTCTTTGCCACCATGCGCTACATCATTCTGCCGCAGACGTTTAAGACGATCATTCCGGCGCTGTTTAGCCAGTGCACGACCGTCATCAAGGACAGCTCGTATCTTTCGGGCATTAACGTGGCCGAGCTCATGTACACGGCCAACGTCGTGATGGCCCATGCGATCGACCTGTCGCAGGTGCTTATGCTCTACGGCCTGGTGTTTGCGATGTACTTTGTGCTCAACTTTGGTATCTCGCTGCTGGTGCGAGCCTACCAGCGCCGCGTCGTGGCTGCATAATGTGACAAAGGGACAGTCCCTTTGCCACACAGAGAAAGGAATCGCGATGAGCGATCTGGAGAATAAGAAGAATCCTGTGGTCATTACCATTGCGCGCGATTTTGGTGCCGAGGGTCACGAGATTGGCCGCATGCTTGCCGACGAGTTGGGGATTCCGCTGTACGATAACGAGCTGCTGGTACGTGCGTCGCTGCGCGCGGGCGAGTCGCTCGATAAGATGGCCGCCTACGACGAGCGTCTGGCCGTGGAGAACATGGCGTTCCTGCCCGACCGCTACGATGCGCGCTCGTACTCGGACAAGTTGTTCCAAAAGATGAGCCAGGTGATTTTGGACCTGGGCGAGACTGAGAGCTGCATTATCGAAGGCCGTCTGTCCGATTACCTGCTGCGTAACAACCCCAACCACATTGCCGTGTTGGTGACCGCACCCTTTGAGGACCGCGTCGAGATCGTGCGCAAGAAGCGCGGCCTCAACAAAAAGAAGGGCGCCAAGCTGGTCAAGCAGCAGCAGAAGGCGCGCGAGGCGTTCTATAAGCGCTACAGTGCCGGAAAGTGGAAGATGACGAGCGGCAAGGATATCGTCGTCAACCGCGCCAAGCTGGGACGCGAGGGCTGCAAGGACGTCATCGCCGCTGCCTACCGCTACAAGGTCGCTCAGCTCGAAGGCTAGCCGACCAAAAACCACCACAAGGGGGACAGGCACCTTTGTGGTGGTTTTTGTTTTAGGCGGAGGGGAAGGCCTTGGTGAGACCGGCGCGCGTCTGCGTGTCGGTCTTTTGGTAGATGGAGCTCAGGTGGCGCTGCACCATGCGCATCGAGATTCCAAGCTCCTCGGCGACCTGTTTAAGTGGACGTTCGTCCTGGGTAACGGCTATGAGCACGTCGACTTCGCGCGGGGTGAGAGCGTGGTTGGCGATGAAGGCCTGACGCTGCTCCTCGATACTCGGCGCTGCCAGTGCCTCCTCGGCTCGTTGCTGGTGTTCGCGCTCCTGCTTGGTTTGGGGCAGGCGGAATAGGCCCGCGGCAACGAACGCAACGCTGGCCGCTACGAGCAGCATGAGCGCACCGATCATGATGAGGGCGACGTTGCCAGAGGTCACAAGCGCAAGCGAGACGCCCGACGTGGTGAACGCGCACGCGTTATTGCCCGCACGGCCCATGCCGGCCCAGAGGGCGGGCGCGTGCATGCGCGGTGCCAGCTGTGTAAACGTGGCGGTAAAGAACGTGACGAAAAAGTCCGAGCTCAGGTAAAAGACAACAAGGCCAAGGTTGGGATCTGCCCCGGCCTCGACGGCCAGGATGGAACTGGTCGAGAGCACGGCGATGCCGAGCATGACAAGTCCCATGTAGCGACGCTCGGCAAGATCAAAGACGATGCCGGCGGCAAGGTCGCTTGCCGCCAAAAAGAGGCGCGGCCAGGTTTGCACGGCAATGGTGCCGTGGGCGTTGGAGAGTGTGACCACGTTGTCGAGGGTCGAGAACAAGCAGGCAAGAATCACGACGAGCGCGATGCTCCAGCATGCCTGTTTGGCGAGGGCATGAGAGGGCTCAACAAAGGGATTGATGGCAGGCCTTTCGGGGGGCGCGCTTGGCAATCGCATGCTCGTTGCCTTTTGCGCTGGCAGGTGCGCCACATGAGAATTTGTGCCCCGGGATCCGGATATCTTCCCGTAACATGGTGTTACAGAAGCACCCCTTACGACAAGGAGGCTCATATGCGAAAGCAAATCCATGACAACCCAATCGACCACGGCTGCTCGTGCGCGCTCTCCCACGGAACGTGGCGACGTGTGGGCGCCAAGCTTGCCTGCGCGGGGGCTTGCGCGCTCATGGTCGGTCAGCTGCTGCTACCCAGCGTGGCGCTCGCCGCCAAATGGGTCAACGTCGGCGGCACGCAGTACAACAAGGGCGCCGGCGACGAGGCCGGAACGTGGTCCTGGGACGGCGCCGACGACATGAAGCTCAATGGCTACAACGGCGCCGGTATCAGCGCTCAGGGCAACCTCAATATCGGCGTGACGGGCACCAACACCGTAACGGCCGATTCCTTGCAGAGCGCTATCGAGGTCAAGGACGGCAACCTTGCCATCACGGGGGAGGGAACCCTCAACGCGACGGCCGAACCACAGAAGAGCAGGAGCGCTGTTAAGGTCGAGTGCGGTAGCCTCGCCATCTCGGGCGACGTGACTCTCAACGCGACGGCCGGGACCGATACGATAGCGGTTTCGGGGGACGGTAAGGCCGGCGGCGACGTGGACATCCGCGGTGCCAACGTTAACGTGACGGCAACGAACAAAGTGCCTCATACCATCGGCATTCATACGCGGGCAGGCAACATAACCATTAACGAGGGTGCCGACGTCCACGTCGAGGCGGAGGCGAATGGGGGGCTCAATGCCGTTGCAGTCTATGCCGAAAACATCTCCTCCGAGCATGGAGGCTGCATCGCGGTGGATAACGCAAAATTAGATGCGGCGGCGCGTAATGCAAACATGTTGTCGGTCGCCCTGTATTCGTCCGGGGGTAAGGATACATATTTGAGTATTACCAACGGGGCGGATGTTACGCTCGTGGCGAGTGATAGTGTCGAGGTTTTGGATGGTGTTTGGATGCGCGCGCAGGACGGCGTGTCGCGGGTGCTCGTCGAGAATTCGAGCCTTACAGTTCGATGCGGTGACGGAACTGGCCACAGTCGTAAACATGGCTACGGAATATATTCCCAGTCCGGCTCCCAGTCCGCCATCCCTCGAATTGACATCATTAATTCAAATGTTGAGGTGTCGGGTAATGCAGCGGCAATCTACGCTGTCAATCAAGGTGATGCAGCCCCTTGTCTCTCAATTGATGGCGGATCGGTAGTTACGACTCCCGCCGGCGGCACTGTGCGAGAAACTACGGGAAACGGACTCGTCATCGGTGCTGCCGGGTCGTCCACTATCCAGGATGTTAGGACCTCCGACGAGGTTGCCCGCAGCGTGGTAATCAGCTCCGGAGATGCGGTCGAGCCTGAGCCCACGCCGCAGCCTGAGCCTACCCCGGCTCCCACGCCGCAGCCAGGCGGCGGAAGTGAGACTGGCACGCCGTCCGTGACGCTGACTCAGGCGAGTTCCATGACTGCTGCCTCCAAGCCGGCCGCGAAGGCCACCGCTGCCCAGAAGTCCGTGGGCACTCTGGCCGCCACGGGCGACAGCGCCGCGACGGCGGCAGCGGCCCTTGGCATCGCCGGCGCAACCGTTGCCGCTGCCGGCATCGCCGCAACCAAGCGCCGCAAGCGCTAGGCTTTTGGTGGCAGCGCCCATTCTCGGCTTTTACAAAATCTCGATCTGTAACACCAAGCCTGATAGTTGGGCTCTAGGTGTTACAGATTGAGACGAACTGTTCAGCCGCTAACCTAACGTCTCGATCTGTAACACGTGGCGAGGAATTTGGTCTCTAACTGTTACAGATTGAGACAAACGTCGGAATTGGTTCGCCGGCCAAGTCCCCGACCACCACAAAGGCGCATGTCCCCTTTGTGGTGATGGGTTGGCCGGCATAGAGAAAAGTCCCCGCCGGGCGTGTGCTCGACGGGGACTTTGCCGTTTGATGGCTAGCGCTGTAGGTGATTACTCGCCCAGCAGGCTCTTGGTGATGGAAGCGGCGGCCTTCTTGCCGGCGCCCATCGCCAGAATGACCGTAGCGGCACCGGTGACGATGTCGCCGCCGGCCCAGATGCGGGGATCGGTGGTCTGACCGGTCTCCTCGTCAGCGACGATGTAGCCCCACTTGTTGAGCTCCATCTTGCCGCCGATCTTAGCAGCGAAGGGGTTGGCGTTGGTGCCGATAGCCGAGATCGCGACGTCGCAGGGGATCTCCTCGATGGCGCCCTCGATGGGCACCGGGCGACGACGACCGGACTCGTCAGGCTCGCCGAGCTCCATCTTCTGGACCTTGACGGCGCACACGGAGCCGTCCTCGCCAGCGACAAACTCGAGCGGGGAGACGAGCGGCAGAACCTCGACGCCCTCGGCCTTAGCATGGTGCAGCTCGGCGCGACGGCAGGGCATCTCATCCTCGGTACGACGGTAGGCGATGATGGCGTGCTCGGCGCCCAGGCGCTTGGCGGTACGGACGGCGTCCATAGCCACGTTGCCGCCACCAAAGACGACGACGTTCTTGCCGTGCTTGGTGGGGGTGTCGTACTCGGGGAACTTGTTGGCCTTCATCAGGTTCACGCGGGTGAGGTACTCGTTGGCGAAGAAGACGTTGGGCAGGTTCTCGCCGGGGACGTTGAGGAACTTGGGCAGGCCAGCGCCGGTCGCCACGTAGATGGCGTCGAAGCCCTGCTCGAACAGCTCCTCGGCCGTGGCCATGTTGCCCACGACGGAGTTGTACTCAAACTTGACGCCCATGTCCTCCAGGCCGTCAATCTCGCGCTTGACGACTGCCTTGGGCAGACGGAACTCGGGGATGCCGTAGACCAGCACGCCACCGCCGGTAAAGAAGGCCTCAAAGACGGTGACGTCAAAGCCGTTGCGGGCGAGCTCGCCGGCGCAGGTGATGCCGGACGGGCCGGAGCCGACGACGGCGACCTTCTTGCCGTTCTTGGGGGCCATCTTGGGCGTGGAGGCGAGCTCGGGGCGGTCACCCAGGAAGCGCTCGAGCTGGCCGATGGCCACGGGCTCGGACTTCTTACCACGGATGCACTTACCCTCGCACTGGTTCTCCTGCGGGCAGACGCGGCCGCAGATGGCGGGAAGCATGGAGTCCTCGCGGATGGTATCGAGGGCGCCGCCGAAGTCCTTCGCGCGGATCTGCTCGATAAAGCGGGGAATGTTGATGTTGACGGGGCAGCCCTCAACACAGAACGGCTTCTTGCAGTTGAGGCAGCGCTCGGCCTCGGCCAGCGCCATCTCCTCGGTGAAGCCCTTGTCGACGGGGCGGAAGTCGCAGGCGCGCTCGGCAGCCGGCTCCTCGTTATCGGGGGTGCGGGGCGACTTCATATCGGCAACGAAACGACCGTTAACTAGTGGCATGCGCAGCTCTTTTCCTCATAGGCCTTGAGGGACTCGCCCTCTTCGGAACGGTAAGCGGCCTGGCGGGCACGAAGGTCATCCCAGTCGACCAGGGTGGCATCGAAGTCGGGGCCGTCGACGCAAGCGAACTTGGTCACGCCGCCCACCTCGACGCGGCAGCAGCCGCACATACCGGTGCCGTCAACCATGATGGGGTTGAGGGACGCGGTGATGGGGGTGTCGTACTTCTGGGCGGTGAGGGTCGAGAACTTCATCATCGGAACGGGGCCGACACAGAAGACCTGGCTCACGGCCTTGTCCTGCAGTAGGCGCTCCAGCGGAGCGGTAACAACGCCCTGCTCGCCGTAGGAACCGTCGTCAGTGGTGATGTGGATGTGGTCCTCGTCGAGGAGCTCGCGGAACTGGTCCTCCATGAGCAGGAGGTCCTTGGTGCGGGCGCCCATGATGGCGTGCACCTCGTGACCGGTCTCGACCAGGTGCTTGGCGACCGGGAAGGCAATTGCCAGGCCGACGCCGCCGCCAATGACGGCGCAGGGGCCCTCGGCCATCTCGGTGGGAACGCCCAGCGGGCCCACGACGTCGCGCAGCGACTCGCCGGCCTCGTAGGTGGAAAGCATTTCGGTGGTCTTGCCGATCACCATGAAGATGAACTCGACCCAGCCCTCGTCACCGTTCCAGCCGGCCAGGGTAAACGGGACGCGCTCGCCCGTCTCGTTGGCGCGAACCATGAGGAACTGTCCAGCGTGCGCATGCTTGGCGATTGCAGGCGCCTCGATGCGGAACTTGAACACCTTCTCCGAGAACTGCGTCTTCTCCAGGATCTTATACATAGAACCCCTCTCTTGTTAGGGCCGCCGAACCGTGCCTCCACGGAAATGGACGGTAGCCCGAATAAAACCGTACGCGCACAGGCGTTGTGCAGACATACGGTGCAAATTATACCCTCATGGACATGTCACTTACGTGTGTCTTCGGCTGTTGGGAGCAGGGTTTATCCACTTTGGCCTACCAAAGGGGAGAGGTTTATTTTGGTCAGTTTTATCAGGTAAAACGGCAAATGGGGCCGGCCTCGGGTTGTGATGAGGCCGGCCCCCTTTGGGGTGCTATGCATGTATGTCGGCGCGCGGTTGATTGCGATGCCGCAACTGGGGCGTTTCCGCAGGTAAAACCTGCCAAAATAAACCTGTTCCTAAATGATAGGTTTTAGTGCTTGCCGTTGGCGGAGGCGGCGCCGTTGACATGGTCGCGGGCATAGACCACGCCGTGCACGATCGCCAGGCCGGCGGCGTCGGCCGCGCGGGCGCAGGTGTCCTGGAAATCCTCGGCCTCGCGGGCGCGCAGCTGCTTAAGAACGTAGTCGGCGACGGCCATCTTGCCGGGAGGGTTGCCGATGCCGGTGCGGATGCGGCTGAAGTCGCGGCTGCCCATCTTGTCGATGATGGAGCGCAGGCCGTTGTGACCGGCGTGGCCGCCGCCCACCTTAACGCGGACGTCGCCGGCGGGAATATCGAGCTCGTCGTGGATTACGAGCAGCTCCTCGGCCTTGATCTTGTACTCGCGGCAGAGCTTGGAGATGGGGCCACCCGAGGTATTCATATACGACTGCGGCTTGACCAGTACAATCTGGCGCTTACCGCCCTCTTCCTCGGGATCGTTGATGTTGATGAGCGCGACCTCGGCGCCTGCTTGGTTTTTCCAGTACGTGACGCCGGCCTGACGGGCCAGCTCGTCGATTGCTTTGAAACCAGCGTTGTGACGGGTCTCGGCATATTCCTCGCCAGGGTTGCCAAGTCCGGCAACCATGCGAATCTTAAGCGGCTGTGCAGCTGCCATGTTTATCCTTTCGTTGATTTGTCGCCTGCTATGGTGAGCGACCCTGTTGCCGCTGTCAAATGGAGGGTAATTGAGGGCGTTTAGGGGCGTTTGGACGGCCGTCGAAATCAGAGGTGGACAGTTAGTTCAGATACGTATAAGTTCTGAGGACTCGAAGTGCTCAATTCAATGCCGATACGTTGTTTCGGAGCTTTAGTTAGTCCATATGGCGCTGTTTTGAAGTCTACCCTGCCTTCAAATAGGGCGAATGGTATAGAGATAGCTGCAAAACAGCCTAATTCAATGTGTCCATCTATACGTATCTGAACTAACTGTCCAGTCCTGTTCGGCGGCGCGCGGGTGATTCGCCGTTTAGACCGCCGCAAGGCCGATTCCAGCCCGCAGAGCGTTGAGCCAAGCGGCCTGACGCTTGCGATAGCCCTTGATACGGTATCGGAATCGGACTCCCGCGAGTCGATGCATCGTTTGGGCGAAGGCTTCGAGTGCAACAAGGTCTTTCATTTGGTCGCGATTGATAACCAGGACGTGGATGCCCATTGCCTTGAGGCCATTATTTCGATTGCCATCGTGGATGCGAGCGTTTTGAAGCTCATGCCCAATTCCGTTGTATTCGTTGTCGACACCGGCTGCCGGGCAATATAAGTCGCAGATGGCGTAGGGGATGCCCGAGGACATGTTGACCGCAAGGGTGTCGAAGTCGACTCGATAGTTGAGTAGCAGACCGCCCATGGGCAGGCTGCAACACCCGAATCCGCCAAAGCGCATGGGCGCTCCGAGAACAGCAAACATTAGGGATTCGGCTGGGGATGCAGATCCGGGTCGGGCAAGTTTGACGGCTGTGCGAAACGAGGTATATGAGCTGCTTTTTGCGAACCGTGCGATCGCCTCGAGCTCCTCGATGGTCGTGGCTGGCTCGCATTTGTAGTGTGCCTGTTCGTAGCGGGTTTCGTTCTGCTGTTCGGTCGCCGACTGGTCGCCCCGGCAATCGAGGTCGTCCATCGCTTCGTAGTCATCGCCCTCGGGCCAGATGCCGTCATAGGCAATGGGGTATGTTGCCCCGGGAGGAAGGGAGTAGGTTCCGAGCAGTTCCATGAGAAGCATCAGGGTTTTGGCGACTGATTCATTTTTGGAACAAAGCATGGCTGTCATGGCGGGAGACGTTGCGTAGATGTCGGCCTCGACGTGCATAATTGCACCTTCAGGAAGAGGAGCGGAGAGAATATGCTGAAGAAGTCGCCTGTCGCGGCGTCTGTTGTCTTCGTTTGAAACGAGAAGATCGAGCAGTTCGGAATCATCTTCATTCCAGGCGTCGAGTATCGAAAGTGCACCAAAGTCTATCGCGTCATTGTTGGGAATACAGCTAGCCAAGGCATGTGCTTGCTGTTCGCTATCAACGAAGTCCCAGGGTAGGGCAGAGTACGCCCGTCGTGCGCGACGAATTGCGCGGAGGGCGGAGAGATGTGAAATCACGGTCGTCATAGCTATAACGTACTAAGTTGGCGGCAGAATGCGACCGCCATACCGTTCTTTTCGCTCAGCGGGGCGCTGCGCGCCATGAACGGCTGGGTGTTATGAATTCGGTGGAATCGGTTGAGGGGATTGCAGGAAATTGAGCTCTGCCGCGAAGGTTGACGATAGCTGCTGGACAGTTAGTTCAGATACGTATAAGGCAGCGGCGTTCGAGGCGTTTCTAAGGGCCTTTGAGGGCGATTTGAGGATAAATATGCAGCGGTTGTACTCGAAAACGATGAGCTTTGGACGGCATGGCATGCGCCGGGGAGGTCAGAAGGCTCCGAACGGTCCTTTGGAGCTTTAGAAAAATACGTATCTGAACTAATTGTCCAGGGCGGGTTGACGAGGGATAGAAAAAGGGTCGGAAGCGAGCTTCCGACCCTTTAAAAGCATCAAAGATGATGCGATGCGCGTTGGATTACAGCGCGAAGTCGCCGCCGACGAGCGTGGAGACGGGCTCCTCGTGGTAAACGGCGGAGATGGCCTGAGCGAACTCCTCGGCGACCGAGATGGTCTTGATTTTGCCGCCGACCTCGACGGGGATGGCGTCGGTGACGACGCACTCGACGATGGGGGCGTCGTTCAGACGCTCGATGGCCGGACCGGAGAAGATGCCGTGGGTGGCGCAGACGTAGATGTCGCCAGCGCCCATAGCCTTGAGCTCCTTGACGTTGGCGCACAGGGTGCCAGCGGTGTCGATCATGTCGTCGTTGATGATGCAGGTCTTGCCCTTGATGTCACCGATGATGCCCATGACCTCGGCGGCGTTGTGGCGCGGACGGCCCTTGTGGGCGATGGCCAGGTCGCAGCCGAGCATGTCGGACAGCTTCTTGGCGGCCTTAGCGCGACCCACGTCGGGGGAGACGACAACCAGGTTGTCGGTGTCGAAGCGCATGTCGTTGTAGTACTGGCCAAACAGCGGCAGTGCGGACAGGTGGTTAACCGGGATATCGAAGAAGCCCTGGATCTGACCCTGGTGCAGGTCGAGGGTGATGATGCGGTTGACGCCGGCGCGCTCGAGCAGGTTGGCGACGAGGCGGGCGGTGATGGGCTCGCGCGGGCCGGCCTTGCGGTCCTGGCGGGCATAGCCGTAGTGGGTGATAACGGCGGTGATGGAGCGGGCGGATGCGCGCTTGGCAGCGTCGGTGGCGATGAGCAGCTCCATGAGCATGTCGTTGACGTTGCCGCCGGCCACGGACTGAATCAGGAAGACGTCGGCGCCGCGGACGGTCTCGTCGTAGCGGGCGTAAATCTCACCATTGGCGAACTGCTTTAGCGTAAGGCCCGAAAGCTCGACCCCAAGGTACTCAGCGATCTTCTGAGCGAGGGGACGGTTGGAGGAACCGGAATACACGCGGATGGACTTGCGCATATTCTCCGACTTCTCGGGATCATTAATCGGCATTACCCTTCTCCTTTATACATCGAATGCCATATAGATGCCTTGTTGCATTGTAACCGCGCGGCGGGGTTTATCGAGTCTTGATAACGTCTTTACCGTCAACGGACACGAACCGACCACTCATCCGGTCGCGCAGGTCACAATAGAAAAAGGAGCCGCCCCCATGGGAACAGCTCCTTTTGTGCTTGGTAAAACGTTATACCTCGTCGTCCTCGTGCAGACGGCGGCGATAATCGGCGGCCCAGCCCTCAATATTTACCTGACGGGCGCGGCCCAGACCAAGTGCGTCGGCCGGGACCGGCTCGGTGATGACGGAGCCGGCGGCCACGAGTGCGCCGTCGCCGATCTGGGCGGGCGCGACCATCATGGTGTCGGAGCCAATGAAGGCGTCCTTGCCGATGACAGTCTTGTGCTTGTGCACGCCATCGTAGTTGCAGGTGATGGAGCCCGCGCCCACGTTGACGCCGGAGCCCATGGTGGTGTCGCCGATGTAGGACAGGTGCGGCACCTTGGAGCCCTCGCCGATCGTGGACTTCTTGATCTCCACGTGCGTGCCGGCCTTGGAGCCGTCGAGCATGTGGGTGCCCGGGCGCAGGTAGGCGCGCGGGCCGCAGTCGACACCGTTCTCGATGACGGCCTCAATGGCGATGGTCTCATCGATGGTGCAGCCGCTACCGACGGTGGTGTCGGTGAGGCGGCTGTTGGGACCGAGCTGGCACTCCTCGCCCACGGTGACGTGGCCGATCAGGTGCGTCTGCGGCCACACGACGGTATCGCGGCCGATGGTGGCATCGGGGCCGATCCAGGCCTGCGTGGGGTCGATGAAGGTAACGCCCTCGGCCATCCAGTGCTCGTTGATGCGGTCGCGCGCGATGGCGGTGAGCTGTGCGAGCTGGATGCGGCTGTTGACGCCCAGGCCGTCGCGGTAGTCGTCGCAGTGGAAGATGGAGACTGCCTGGCCGTGGCCTTTGAGGATCTCGAGCATGTCGGGCAGGTAGTACTCGGATTGCGCGTTGTCGTTGCCGATCTCGTTGATGTGTGCGGCGAGCTGCGCGCCGTCGAAGGCGTAGCAGCCGGCGTTGCACTCGAGCAGCGTGGCGGCCTGCTCGGGCGTGCAGTCCTTCTGCTCGATGATGCGCTCGATCTGGCCGTCGGCGCCCAGTTTGATGCGGCCGTAGCCGAAGGGGTCGGGCGGGGTCATGGTCATGACGGTGCAGGCGAGCTCGCCGGTGGCGACGGTTTGCGCGAACTTGGCGACGGTGTCGGCGGTGATGAGCGGCAGGTCGCCGTTGAGCACGACGACGGGGCCTTGCGTGATGCCGCAGGCCTCGAGCGCGACCTTCACGGCATGACCGGTGCCCAGGCGCTCGGTCTGCTCAACGCACTCGACCTTGGTGGCACTGTTGGCGTAGGCGCCGTCGATGAGGGCGCGCATCTCGTCGGCGTGGCTGCCGATGACAACCACGACGCGGCTGCAGCCGGCCTTGATGGTAGCGTCGACGATCCACTGGACCATGGGCTTACCCAGGATCTTGTGCGAAACCTTGCAGTGGTTCGACTTCATGCGGGTGCCCTCGCCGGCAGCGAGGATAATTGCGGTTGCGTCCATGTGATCTCCTGTTACGTTATAGAGACGTGTGTTTGGAAACGATACACGGCGCAATATGATACCGCAGGCATATGTTGAGCGCGTAGCGATTGGTTTGCGGCGGTTGAGGCTTGCGCCGCCGGCGTGGCGTTTGCGCTGCTTGCGTGCGGCGTTGGCGGTGCTGCGGAGCTGTCGTTTGAGCGAGGGGACGGGGGTGCCCGTGGACAACATACAAGAGGAGTTTGGCGGCGAGCCCGTCGCGGCGTTCTCGATGTCGCATCCGGCTGTGCCGGCACTCTATATAGTGCTGACGCTGGGGCTCACCATGTTCTCGATGCAGCCGGTGCTGATTGCGCTGTCGCTTGCGGGCGGGCTGGCGTATGGATTTGCGACGCGTGGGGCTGCCCGCACGCTGGGCGCACTTCGCTGGCAGCTGCCGGTGATTTTGATTATCGTGCTGGTCAATCCGCTGTTTAGCGCCTCGGGCTCGACGGAGCTGTTCCGTATTGGCATGCGCGCGGTGTATCTGGAGAGCATGGTATACGGCCTGTGCATGGGCGGGCTGTTTGTGGCGAGCGTGCTGTGGTTTGAGGCCGCGGCGTCGATGCTCGAATACGACAAGGTACTCGCGCTGCTGGGCAATGCCGCACCGGTGATTGCGCTCATGATCTCGATGTGCATGAGGCTTATCCCGCAGTTTTTGCGCCGCGGTCGTACGGTGCTGGCGGTGCAGGATGCGATTGATGTGCCGGGCCGCGCGCCCACCGATCCCGTGCGATCGCACCTGCGGGCGTCGAGCGTGTTGATGGGCTGGGGCATGGAAGATTCGCTGGAGCGCGCGGACGCGATGCGCTCGCGCGGGTGGGGTGCCGCGACACGTCGTACGACGTATGCGCGGTATCGACTGGGGCGCAGCGACGTTGCCGCGCTGGTCGGGCTCGCGCTGTTTGGTGCCGCCGCGGTGGCCGTGGCGGCGACCGCGACGACGCAGTATTCGTTTTATCCGCAGCTCTCGGTGCCGGCGCCGTGGCCGGGCTATGTCGTGTACGCTGCCTGGATGGTGCTGCCTTGCGTGTTGCACGCGATTGATGAGAAGAGGTTTGGCTGATGGCTCGGTTGGATAGGGGCCCGGCGGCGGGTGTGGCATATGGCTCGGCCGCGCCGGCGATTGAGGTGCGAGGCCTTAGTTTTGCCTACCCCGATGCTGATGCTGCGGTGCTCGAGGGGCTCGACTGGTCTGTTCCCCAAGGTGCATTTGCGTTGCTTGTTGGCGGTACCGGATCGGGTAAGTCGACGCTGCTGTCGCTGCTCAAGCCCGAGATCGCGCCGGCGGGCGAGCGCACTGGCGAACTGCGCGTGCTGGGCGAGAACGTTGCCGACATGGACGTGCGGGCATCGGCGGAGCGCGTGGGCTATGTGTTCCAGGATCCCGAGAACCAGATTGTGTGCGAGACCGTGTGGCATGAGATGGCGTTTGGCCTAGAGAATCTGGGTGTGTCGCGCGACGAGATGCGCCGCCGTGTTGCCGAGACCAGCTATTTCTTTGGTCTGGAGGACTGGCTTCATCGTGATACCGATACGCTTTCGGGTGGCCGCAAGCAGCTGCTGTCGCTTGCCGCCGTCCTGGCGCTGCGTCCGCGTGTGCTGCTACTCGACGAGCCCACGTCTCAGCTTGATCCGGTTGCGGAGAAGAATTTCCTGCACGCGCTGTTTCGTGTAAATCGCGAGCTGGGCTGCACGGTTGTTGTGGCGACGCATCAGCCGCGCCCAATGCTCGAATACGCGACGTGTGCGTACCGGATTGAGGATGGCCGCGTGCGCGAGGCGGCGGATATGGCATCTTTGGGACGCCGAGAATCGCTGTTTTCCGATGACACGTTGGGGTGGGGTGCCATCCGATGTGCAAAAAACGGAGTATTCAGCAGGCGTGAGGACAATTTGGGCTCTCTGGAGCCGCCCGGGGACGTATCGAGCGCGAAAAAAAGTTCAGAATTGGACAAATCGTCCGAATTTGTGGCGCAAACGTCGCTCGAGAACGGCTTGGAAGCCTTCTCGCGCACGGATGGAAGTAGAATACTCCAAAAAATGCACGCTGGGTCGGCTACCATCCTGTCGGAAGGTTGGTTTCGCTACGATCGAGCGTCCGGCTGGGTGTTGCGTGGGCTCGATGCGTCGTTTTCGGCCGGTGCGGTGCATGCGGTTGTTGGCGGTAACGGCTGCGGCAAGTCGACGATGCTCTCGGTGCTGGCGAAGACCGCCAAGCTGCAGCGCGGCCGCATGGTGCGCGGAGCGGCCTCGGCGGCGCTGCTGCCTCAGAATCCCAAAGCATTGCTGGTTGCCGAGACGGTTCGCGATGAGCTGATGGAATGGGCCTCGACCTGCGGATATGACGAGAACTTGGCGCGGGAGCGTGCGGCGAGCTTGGGGTTGTCGGGTCTGGATGGACGCCATCCGTACGATCTTTCGGGCGGGCAGCGTCAACTGCTTGCATTGGCAAAACTGCTGCTAATCGGCCCCGAACTGCTATTGCTCGATGAGCCCACCAAGGGTCTAGACCTGTTCAGCCGCCGCATCATCGCCCGCGCCCTGCGTGACCATGCGAAGGCTGGCGGCACCGTCATCATGGCTACGCACGATTTGGACTTTGCCGAGCAGGTAGCCGACGACGTCGCCATGATGTTTGACGGCGAGATTGCCTGCATGGAGCCGCCGGCCGACTTCTTTGCCGACAACGTGTTCTATAGGGCGTGATGGGATGACGGACTGTCGTTTCTCGCGTTTGCTTGCAAAACTGGAGATCCCGCTGTTGTTGGCGGTGCCGGCGGTGATGGCTGCCGCGTTGCTGGCGGGTGTTGAGCAGGCAGCGTTGGCCATGCTGGTTGTGGTGGCGTTGGTGCTTGCGCTGTTCTTTGCGGGTTACGAGGCATCTCGTCCGGGTTTGCGCCAGATTATGCCCACGCTGGTGCTGGCGGTGCTGGCGGCGGCGGGGCGCATCCTGTTTGGGCCCATTCCCGACTTTAAACCGGTGAGCGCCATCGCCATTATCGCGGGGGCGACGCTTGGTCGCCGCAATGGTTTTATGGTTGGCGCGCTGGCGGCGCTGACCAGCAATTTCTTTTTTGGACAGGGCATGTGGACGCCGTGGCAGATGTATGCTTGGGGGCTCGTGGGATACGTTGGCGGTGCGCTGACGTATGCGGGTGCGTTCGACCGCGCCGACGGCACCGTGCGCATGCCAGCACTGCTGGCGTACGGCTTTGCGTCGGGCCTGCTCTATGGCGTCGTGATCAACGCGTATGACATCATTGGTTTTGTGCAGCCGCTTACCTGGGCGGGTGCCGTGGCGCGTCTTGCCACGGCGGTGCCGTTCGATATCACACACGGCCTCGCGACCTGCGTGTTCTTGGTCGCCCTGTACAAGCCCTGGTGTCGCCGCATTAACCGTGTCGTCGTGAAATACGGGCTGTAAGGCTGGTTGCGTCGGAGCGGGAATCAATACTGCCGAAGTGCCATTTTAAAACTATGCCGGTTTACGGGGCTAGATTGGCGCAGGCCGACCATACCGGCTTTTTTCAAAATAGAGCAAGCCGTTTACCTGCGGTTTTATTATTACGGAATTGCGCATGGCTGGGGGTTCGCGATTCAGCCCCGTAAACCGGCATAGTTTTAAAATGGCCGGCTGATACGACGGGCATCGTGGCCCCCAGAGAGCCAAATTGATCCATTTTCTTCCGTCTCCAGATGTCCCCAGGAAATCAGTTGACGGCGCTTGCCACGAAACTGGCCCATCTACTACGTTTAGCTTGATACCCCCGACCATGACCGCGTTTTATGAAAAACCGCAGGCTTTCTACCTGCGGTTTTCTTTTTGCGTTGTTCGCTGTGGTTGAGGGTAGTGGCTTAAACGTAGTAGATGGGCTGGTTTCGTGGCGGACGGGGTCACGCGGGCGCCCCTTGCGCGGGCAAAAGTGATCTGTATTCCTTCGTCCCCGGGGGATCATTTGGGGGCTAGAGCTCTAGCGTGAGGGTGACGGGGCAGTGGTCGCTGCCGAAGATGTCGCCGCGGATGCCGGTGTCGCGTACGTTGTCGGCGATTGCGTCGCTTACCAGGAAGTAGTCGATGCGCCAGCCTGCGTTGTTCTTGCGGGCATTAAAGCGGTAGCTCCACCAGCTGTAGACGCCCTCGACGTCGGGGTTTGCCGCGCGCCAGGTATCGGTAAACCCGGCGTTGAGCAGCTCGGTAAACTTGCCGCGCTCCTCGTCCGAAAAACCGGCGTTGCCGCGGTTGGACTTGGGGTTCTTAAGGTCGATCTCCTCGTGCGCCACGTTAAAGTCGCCGCAGGTTACGACGGGCTTGCCGGTCTCGCGCTCAAGTGCGCTCAAAAAGCCGCGATAGGCATCGTCCCAGGCCATGCGTACATCGATGCGCGCGAGCTCATTTTGGGCGTTGGGCGTGTAGACATCCACGAACCAAAACTTGTCGAACTCGAGCGCGCAGACGCGGCCCTCGGTTGCGGCTTGGGCGACGAGCTCGGCCGCCTCGCCCTCGCCGGCGTAGGGTAGCAGCGCGTCGGCGTGCAGCACGCGCAGCGGTTCCTGGCGGCTAAAGACCGCAGTGCCCGAATAGCCTTTACGCTCGGCGTAGCTCCAGGTTTGGTGATAGCCGGGCAGGTCAATATCGACCTGACCCTCTTGCAGCTTGGTCTCCTGCAGCGCCAAGATGTCGACGTCGAGTTCTTGCGCGATCTGAATAAAGCTCGGGTCCTTTTTGAGCACGGCGCGCAGGCCGTTAACGTTCCACGAGGCAAAGGTGTAAGTCTGAGGCATGGTGTCCTTTCGACGGGGTTGGCAGGCTTAAGATTAACGCAACAGGGGCGGGGTGGGCTCCGCGCATGCTGACTCAAAGGCCGCATGCTGGGACGTCGCCCAACGCTGCCCGACTAACAAGGACGGAGGACTCATATGACGCAGGCAATATCGGACCCCAGGCAGGCCTCCGCCGCGCTGGCGGATCTGTTTGACACCCACAAGCGCGTGGTCTTCTTTGGCGGCGCTGGTGTTTCCACGGCAAGTGGCATCCCCGATTTCCGCAGTGTGGACGGCCTGTATCACCAGCAGTTTGCCTATCCGCCCGAGACCATGCTGTCGCATAGCTTTTACGAGGCGCATCCTGCCGAGTTCTTCGACTTTTACCGCACCAAGATGATCGCGCTTAACGCTAAGCCCAACCGCTGCCACACCAAGCTAGCCGAGCTGGAGCGCGCCGGCAAGCTCGACGCCGTAGTGACGCAAAATATCGACGGCCTGCATCAGATGGCCGGCTCACAGCGCGTGTTCGAGCTGCACGGATCGGTCCATCGCAACATTTGCCAGTCGTGCGGCGCGGTCTATAGCGCCGAGTGGATTTGCTCGCGCGAGCACGAGGATGCCGCGGGCGTGCCTGCGTGCCCCGCGTGCGGCGGCCGCATCAAGCCCGATGTAGTGCTCTACGAAGAGCCGCTCGACGAGCATGTGTTGACCGGTGCCGTTGCCGCCATCGCCGCGGCCGATGCCCTCATTGTAGGCGGGACCTCGCTCGTGGTGTATCCGGCGGCAGGCCTTACGCGATACTTTACCGGCGATACGCTGGCCATATGCAACCTTGCTCCCACCGATCAGGATGCAAATGCCGACCTGCTGATTTCTTGCGACATCGCGGCCACGTTTGCGTTCTAGCCCGCGCGCGCGGATACAATAGAAAGACTGAGTGCAAAGCGACCCCGCCGCCAGCTCCCCAAGCTCGGCGGCGTGGGCATTTTAGGAGGATGCTCATGGCGAACGACAGCAAGACATGGCGGTGCGGAAAGTACGAGCTCAGCTTTGACCGTCCGCGCATCATGGGCGTCCTCAACGTGACGCCCGATTCGTTTAGCGATGGCGGGGAGCACTTCGACCCCGATGCCGCCATCGAGTACGGCCTGGCGATGCTCGACGCCGGCGCCGACATCATCGACGTGGGCGGCGAGTCCACGCGCCCTGGTTTTACCCCGGTCAACCCCGACGAGGAGGCTCGCCGCGTGCTGCCCGTGGTGCGCGCGCTGGCCAAGGAGGGCGCCATCGTCTCGATCGACACGCGTCATGTGGCGGTTGCCAAGGCGGCCGTGCGCTGCGGCGCCTCGATCGTCAACGACGTGACCGGCTTCACCGATCCCAAGATGGTCGAGTTCGTTAAGACGAGCACCTGCGGCGTCATCGTGATGCATGCCGGCGAGGTCGCCGCGCCCGCACGCACGCACGCAACGGTGCAGCTCGATACCTCGGCAGCGGCGTTTGTTGCCGAGAAGGCGCGCGAGGCGGCTGCCGAGGCCGCGCGTGAGGCCGAGAAGCCGGCTCGCCGCCGTCGCGGCAAGTTGCTGGGCGAGCCTAAGCCGGAGGCCAAGCTTCCGGGCGGCGTGGTGCAGCCCTCGTTGCCGTTTGGCGAACCGGAGCCCACGTCCGAGCCTTCAAGCGAGCAGGAGACGCCGGCCGCCGAGCAGGCTACTGCCGCCGAGACCGTCGCGCCCGCGCCCGAGGCCACGCCCGCAGCCACCGAGGCCGCATCGGAGTCCAATGACCGCCTGGCCGCCATGATGCGCCGCAGCGCCCGCCGCGAGGAAGCCTACGTGCCCACCTCGCAGCTCCGCCGCTTCACCCTGCCCGATTCGGCGCCCATCATGCGCCGCGTCATGGGCTTTCTGTCCGACCAGGCCCGCACGCTCATCCATGCCGGCGTGTCGCGCGACCGCATCTGCATCGATCCTGGCCCGGGCTTTGGTAAGTCGGCTAACGAAGACATCGTCATCCAGCGCGAGACTGCCAAGATGGCGTCACTGGGCTATCCGCTCATGTGCGCCGTGTCGCGCAAGCGCTTTGTGGGCGCCGTCTCGGGCGTGACCGAGGCCGCCGAGCGCGATGCCGCTACGTTTGGCGTGTGCCTGGGCGCCATCCAGGCCGGTGCCAACATCGTGCGCGTGCACGACGCCGCGGGTTTTGCGCAGTTCCTGAACGGCTACTGGGCGGTTGCCAAGCCGCAGCCGCGCCGCGCGTTTGTGGCCGTGGGCTCCAACCTGGGGCATCGCTGCGACAACATCCGCGCCGCACGCGAGATGATCGCCGAGATTCCACTCACCTGCGTGTCTAACTCCTCCAAGATTTACGAGAGCGAGCCGGCCTACGAGACGCGCCAGGACGCGTTTGCCAACGCCGTCATCGAGATCAAGACCGAGCTGGCGCCGCTGGTGCTGCTCGATGAACTCATGAAGATCGAGGCCGAGCTGGGGCGCGACCGCTCCAAAAAGGCCAAGGCCAACGGTCCGCGCACCATCGACCTGGACCTGCTGTGGATGGATGGCGAGACCCACGGCGGCAAAAAGCTGCGCCTGCCGCATCCTCTCATTGGCGAGCGCGACTTTGTGCTGGTGCCGCTCGAGGACCTGATGCACGACCCGGCGCGGTTCTTCCGCTACAACGGTGTCGAGGTCAAGGAGCCCGAGGACCGCGTGGGCCATATCGTGGGCGAATTGGGGCGTATGTAGATGGTCGAGATGAATGCTGTTGTCGCCGGCACCGAGCTCGACGCGGCGCGCGACGCGGGCCGCGAGGGCGTGTCCGCGGGCTGGTGCGCGTGGAGCGCGGGCGATGCTTCGCTGACGTTTTCGCTGGTTGTGCGCCCCGATGTGAACATGCATGCCTTCCACGGCCTGCCGTTTGTGGCCGCGATGGGCATGATGGACGCGCTCGTGGGCACGGCATCGACGCCGGGGTTGGGCCTTGCCGGTAAGGTGGGTATCCAGTGGCCGAGCGACATTGTGTGCGGCGCGCCCGCATTTGAGACGTCGTTCGCGCGCGTTACCGTGAACGGCGGTGCCGGTGCCGCGGGCATGTTCGGTGCCGTGACGGTGGATATTGAGCTTTCGGCGTTGAGCGAGCTCGGTGTGGATGCGGCCGACGAAGCGCTGGTCGAGGAGTTGGCCGCCGCCGTGCTGACCCGTGTGGACACCTGGGCGGTTGTTGCCAACACGCCGCAGGGCGCTGCCGGTCCGCTGGCTCCCGTGCTGGGCGAGTACTTCGACATGGTGCCGCTGCTGGGCCGCCAAGTTGCGGCGGTGTCGCCCAACGGCTTGCCGCTTGCGGTCGGTGTGTTTGCGGGCCTGGACATCTGGGGTCGTGCGACCATCAAGACCGATGCCGGCGAGCAAGAGTTTCCGCCCGAGGTCGTACGGATTCGCGGGCTGTAACGCGAGGCGCCAGCGCTCAAAGACAACGATGACAACAAGACCCTCCTCGGCAGTGCCGGGGAGGGTTTCGCCTATCTGAGGAATAGGCTTGGCGAACGTTTGCGGGGGAGCTGTGTCATCGGGTGTACTCGACTTAAGCCCCTGCTCTATCCCAGCTCCTGCATGCGGCGGTAGATTTCGCAGATACCCTTGATGGTGAGCTGTCCGTCGACTACGTCGAAGGCATCGGTCGAATCGGCGACGATGCCGGCGAGACCGCCCGTGGCGATAACGGTGGCATCCTCGCGGCCCAGCTCGCGCTTCATGCGCGCGACCAGGCCCTCGGCCATGGCGGCGGCGCCCATCACGGCGCCGACCTTGATGCACTCCTCGGTATCGCGGCCGATGGCGTGCTCGGGCGCCTCGAGCGGCACGCTGGCGAGCTTGGCGGCTCGGGCGGCGAGCGCGTCCATCGAAATGCGGATGCCCGGCGCAATCGCTCCACCAATGTAATAACCGTCCTCATCGATGACGTCGATATTGGTCGCGGTGCCAAAGTCCACCACGATTGCCGGCGCGCCGTAGAAAGTTTCGGCCGCAACGGCGTTAGCGACGCGGTCGGCACCTACGGCCTGGGGACGCGCCGCGCGCAGCTTGGTCACCGCGGCCGTCTGCGGTCCGATGACGATGGCATCTGCGGCAATGCGGTCGGCCACGGCGTGCCATTCGCGCGAGAGCTGCGGCACCACGCCCGCAAAGGCGATCGCGTCGACCGCGTCGAGCGAAAGGCCGTACATCTTAAAGAAACCCATCAGGCGCACATGGATCTCGTCGGCGGTATAAGAGCGGTCGGTGGGCATGCGCCACGACTGCACCAGCTCGTCTCCGTCAAACAGGCCCATGGCCGTCTGCGTGTTTCCCATATCGATAGCGAGCAGCATGTCTACTCCCAGTGTTGGCATAAAAGGACGCGCACCATTGTATACGCGCCGCCGACGGCTCTCGGCTGCGATTCGTTTACGGTGATAGGGGCTGAGGGGTTTAAATATGAAGGAATTATGCTCCACGAGATTTTCCTTGCCGTTTACCGAACTCCCGCGTAATATTCTTTCTTGCGCACATGAGGCGCCCAGACATTGCGGGGTGGAGCAGTCTGGTAGCTCGCCGGGCTCATAACCCGGAGGTCGTAGGTTCAAATCCTGCCCCCGCGACCAAGAACTTGCAGCTCGTCGGCCTAGCCGGCGAGCTTTTTTGTTATTTCGGGACCGTGTTTTCGGTCCAATTCTCGGCCTCTCAAACAAAATCTCGATCTGTAACATCTAGACCCGATTTGGGCGGCTAGGTGTTACAGATCGAGAAAAACCTGTTGTTGGGCTCATCCCATCCACCTGCCGCCACCTGCTATCCGCCGATTTCCGTTGTGCCGCTGTGCCCCCATGCCATATCCTTTAGACAACTACGTGGCATCATCGCCGCCGCGCCTACAAGAGAGGAATGTCCATGACCGCACCTGCATCCAAGCTGCTCCAGCCCATTACGGTTGGCCCCCTTGAGCTCAAGAACCGCATTATGTTCCCGCCGCTGACCACCGGCTACGAGGAGCGCGACGGCTCCATCGGCGAGCGCAGCCTGGCTTTTTACGAGCGCCTGGCCCGTGGCGGCGTGAGCTACATCGTCATCGGCGACGTCGCTCCCGTCATGACCGCGAGCCCCACGCCCAAGCTGGCGACCGACGCCCAGGTCCCCACGTTTAAGGCGCTGGCCGACACCGTCCACAAGCACGGCGCCAAGGTCGCGCTGCAGCTGTTCCACCCCGAGTACGACGTGCCCGGCGTCGGCCGCATGGTCATGGGTTCCATGGCCGCCGCCAAGGCCGCGCAGGAGGCCAAGGCCGCCGGCGACGAGGAGACCTTCGCCGCCAAGATGGCCGAGTCCAACGAGATCCGCAAGCAGGCCTACGCCAAGTTGCACCACGATATGCAGCACTTTGTGAACGAGGCTAGCGTGGAGCAGCTCACCCAGATCAAGGAGGCCATCGCTGCCTCGGCCGCTCGCGCGCAGCAGGCCGGTATCGACGCCATCGAGGTCCACGGCGACCGCCTGGTGGGTTCGCTGTGCTCGGCCATCCTCAACAAGCGCACCGACGAGTACGGCGGCTCGTTCGAGAACCGCGTTCGCTACGCGCTGGAGGTCGTCGCCGCCATTAAGGAGGCCGCGCCGCAGCTGATGGTGGAGTACAAGCTCCCCGTGATCATGGAGAATCCCGACGGCACGCCGCGCGGCAAGGGCGGCCTGCAGCCCGACGAGGCCTGCGAGTTTGCCAAGCTGCTCGAGGACGCCGGCATCGACATGATCCAAGTGGCGCAGGCAAACCACACCGGCAACATGGGCGACACCATTCCGCCCATGGGCGCCATGCCCTACAACTGGACGCTGCCCGTGGCCGAGCGCGTCAAGGCCCTGGTCTCCGTGCCGGTGGCAACCGTCGGCCGCGTGGTTTCGGTCGAGGCCGGCGAGAAGATCCTGGAGGACGGCTCGGCAGACATCGTCGCCTACGGCCGCTCGCTCATGTGCGACCCCGACATTGCGCTGAAGGCCGCCACGGGCGAGCCCATCCGCGAGTGCCTCAACTGCAACAAGGGCTGCGTCGACGCGATTCAAAACCGCAAGTACATCTCGTGCGTGCTCAATGCCGAGAACGGCGACGAGGCGACCATCGCCATTAAACCGGGTGAGGGCGACAAGAAGATCGCCGTGGTGGGCGGCGGCATCGCCGGCCTGGAGGCCGCGCGCGTGGCGGCCAAACGCGGCTACGACGTGACCGTCTATGAGGCGAGCGATCACTTGGGCGGCCAGATTGTGCTGGCGGCCGCGCCTCCGCGCAAGGATGAGATTATGCGCTCGGTTGAGTATTACGAGAAGATTCTGCCCGGCCTGGGCGTGAAGGTTGAGCTCAACCATGCCGCTAGCCCCACGGATCTCAACGCCGCCGACGCCGCGATTGTGGCTGTGGGCGCGCACGACGTGGTCATCCCCGTTCCGGGTGCCGACTCGGACAAGGTCGTCTCGAGCTGGGACGTGCTGGCCGGCAAGGTGGAGCTCAGCGGGCGCGTTGCCGTCATTGGCGGTGGCCTGGTGGGCACCGAGACTGCCGAGTACCTGCTGCAGCACGGCTGCGAGGTGGCGATCGTCGAGATGCTCGACAAGATTGCCGCGGGCGAGTCCGAGACCATTCTGCCGCTGATCATGAGCGACTTCGCCGCCCACAACGTGGAACAGCACGTTAAGACCCGCCTGACCGCCGTTACCGACGAGGGCGTGGAGGCCGTTCGCACTGCCGAGGACGGCGCCGAGGAGCCGGTGAAGATTGCCTGCGATTATGTGGTGATGGCCGTGGGTTCCAAGGCCAACGCGTTTGACCTGGACGGCGTGACGGTGCCTGTGACCTGCGTGGGCGACTGCTCGGGCGAGCGCACCGCCGACATCGCGAGCGCCATTCGCACGGCGTATCACGCGGCCAACGAGCTGTAGTTGAACATCGCGGCCAGGCTGGACGGTAGCGCGGATCCGTCTCGCCCGGCTGTGTCCCGTCGGGTGTCAACCGGTGCGGGGCCTGCAAGCGCAGCAGACCCCGCCCTTTTTGTTTTGCTCCGGTGGATGGCAATGCGCGGTAATCATGAGGAGTAAGTACGTCTGCTGCCTTGCCGATCGCTCAAAATTATTGGGGGAGGGGTTAATAACTATATCCTCTATGCCAAAGGACATAAAGAGATGCCAATTTTGTTGACAAGCGAATGACGATTAGCTGCGAGTCAGCTACCAGCGTAAATAATCGATAAAGAAATGTCGTAAATTGGTGCCAAATGCCCAGATAACGCCGCGTCTATTTTAATTAACTGCTTTGAGCAAACAGTAAAATGCTACTATCTAACTTGCACGTAAGAAAGCAGATTAACGGTTAAGGCTAAGAAGTGGCAGGTATGTCGGAAGCAACTAGGACTCGCACGCATGCGCCCGAGGTTAGGCAGCGCGCCGTCGAGATCCTCCAAGAGGGGGTCGGTCATCGCGCCCTCGCCGCGGAGCTTGGCATTCCCCAGGCCACGGCTCGTCAGTGGGCCCGCGCGTATGCCGTAGGCGGTGCCGACGCCGTTCTCAACGCCGGTTCGCATCATCACACCTATTCGTACGAAGTTAAGCTCGCCGTGGTCAAGGACCGCTTGGAAAACGGCTTAACGGTTCGCGAGGCCATGATCAAGCACAAGATTCCCAGCGAGTCTTCGGTCAAGGCTTGGTGCCGCCAGTATCGCGAGAGCGGTGAGTCCGCGCTGGTTGATAAGCCGCGCGGTCGCAAGCCGCGCGTTAAAAAGGCGGAATAGCGAACGGGATGGTGCGCCCACAGGGGCGCATTTTTCTTGCCGCGCCAACTTTTTGGACCGTCGTGAGCCTACTGGAACATCCTCCAAAGTGGTTAATAAACCGCGCGCAGTGGCCCGTGCGCCCGCCGCCGCGATAGGGGGAGCGTCGCCTCTCTGCTCCAAAGCGGACAGACTCGTTACCCCGTACGCCTAAAACTCCCCAGTTGACCGAAAACCCGCCGTCGTTACTCCTCAATTGAGCTATAACGTTAAACAATTGCAGCGTTTTTGCATGGGGGAGTGATGGTATGACGCTACTGTATTTCCTTACCCTGTTTCCGCTGGTACCGGCGCTGGGCATGCTGCTCGCGCGCGGTGACCGCGCCCGCGATGCGGTGGGGCTCATAGGCTCCGGCATTATTATGGCGGTGACAGTTGTAGTCGCCGTCATGTTTTTTGGCACGGGTCCGCAGAGCTTTGAGGTTGCCCCCAGCACCTCGCATGTACTCTCGATCATCAGCTCCGCCATCGATGTCATCCTGTGCGCCGTCATCTTGTGCAACGCGCGTAAATATAAGAGCACGCTCACCACGGTGCTCGGCATAGTCCAGCTGGTGGGTTCGTTCGCCTTTGCGGCCATGACGTTGCCTGCGACCGAAGCCGTCACGGCGACACCGCTCTACCTGGACTACATGAGTGTGATCATGGTCCTCGCCGTCGGCATTGTCGGCAGCCTTATCTGCGTGTACGCCCTGGGCTACATGAAGGACTTCCAGGCCCATGACGAGCACGAGGCAGCGCTGCGCGGGCAGACCGCGCCCGACCGTCGCCCGCAGTTCCTGGCGCTCATGTTCCTGTTCCTCTCGGCCATGTTCGTCATCGTGACGAGCGATAACCTGGAGTGGCTGTTCTGCGGTTGGGAAATCACCACCGTGTGTTCGTTCCTCATGATTGGCTACACGCGCACGCCCGAGGCCATCAAAAACGCCTTTAACCAGATCATCCTTAACATGCTGGGCGGTATCGCGTTTTTGGCGGGGCTTATGTTCCTGCACCTTAACGGCATGCCGCTGACCATCTCGGGCATGATCGAGCTTTCCGGCGCCGGAACCGCGCAGTCCGCGCTGCTGGTGATGCCGGTCATCCTGTTGTCGCTCGCCGCCCTTACCAAGGCCGCGCAGATGCCGTTCCATACCTGGCTGCTGGGCGCCATGGTTGCCCCCACGCCCACGAGCGCCCTGCTGCACTCGTCAACCATGGTCAAAGCCGGCGTGTTCCTGATGGTCAAGCTGAGTCCGCTCTATGCCATCTATCCCGTGACCGGCTTTATGGTCACGAGCGTGGGTGCCATCACGTTTTTGCTGGCAGCTCTCATGGCCATCTCGCAGAGCAACGCCAAACGCGTGCTCGCGTACTCCACCATTTCCAACTTGGGCCTCATCAGTGCCTGCTTGGGTGTCGGCGCGCCCGAGGCCGTATGGGCGGCCATCTTCCTAATCCTGTTCCATACGGTGGCTAAGTCGCTGCTGTTCCTGTGCGTGGGCACCGCCGAGCATCATATCGGCAGCCGCAATATCGAGGACATGGATGGCATGTTCAGCCGCATGCCACACCTGACGCGTCTGATGATGCTGGGCATTATGGGCATGTTCGTGGCACCGTTTGGCATGCTCGTGTCCAAGTGGGGCGCCCTGGTGGCGTTTGCGCAGACCGGCAACGTGCTCATGATCATGGTGCTTGCCTTTGGCTCGGCCGCGACGTTCTTCTTCTGGGGCAAGTGGCTTGCCAAGCTTTCGGGCGTCGACCCCACGGCCCAAAACGTGGAGGGCAATGTCCATAAGACCGAGTGGGCGGCGCTCAATACCATCGCCGCTCTGCTGGTGCTGTGCTGCGTGGCGTTCCCGCTCATCTCGAGCGGCCTGGTGTCGCCCTACCTGGCCATGGTGTTTGGCCGCGTGCCGCACGTCATCGGCAAGGACGCCATGTATCTGATGGTGGTCATCGTGGCGTTTATCGCCGTGGTGCTGCTGACTTCGTTCCGCGTGAGCAATAAGCCGCACGTAAATGTGTACCTTTCGGGCGTTGGGACCGAGAGCTACCGTCATTTCCGCGGCTCGATGGGCCACGAGGTAAAGGCCGAAAAGCGCAACTGGTACCTGGAGGACGCCCTTGGCGAAAAGCGCCTTGGCCCCGCGGGCAGCGTCGTGTGCTGCGCCATCATTCTGTTTGCGCTGCTGTGCTGCGCGTGGATTGGACCCGAGCGGCTTGCCATGAGTGCGCCCTCGGTGCTGCGCGGTAAGTATTTCGAAGGCTCAGGCGTCGTGGGCATTTTTATTGGCACCGTGGCGTTTGCCCTGATCGCGCCGTTTGTGGGCGGTTTGATTGACGGTCTGGACCGTAAGCTTTCGGCCCGCATGCAGGGCCGTGTGGGCCCGCGCCTGCTGCAGCCGTTCTACGACGTTGCCAAGCTGCTGCGCAAGGCTCCTGCCAGCGTAAACACCATGGACGACACCTACATGGCATGCGCGCTCATCTTTACTGTGGTGGGCGGCGGCATCTTTGTGTCGGGCTCCAACACGCTGCTGTGCGCCTTTATGGTTACGCTCGCCGCGATTTTTGTGGTGCTGGCGTCCGCCTCGACGCAAAGCCCGTTTGCGCAGGTCGGCGCCGACCGCGAGCTGCTGCAGGTTATGAGCTACGAGCCCGCTGTTCTGCTGATGAGCGTGGGCCTGTATCTCGCCACCGACAGCTTCGATTCCATCGCCGTGACCGGGCAGTCGGCCCCCATCATCGTGTATAGTGCGCCCATTTTTCTCGCGCTGCTTGCAGTACTCACCATCAAACTGCGCAAGTCGCCGTTCGACCTTTCGTACTCGCATCACGCGCATCAGGAGATCGTCCAGGGTATCGCCACCGAGATGAGCGGCGGCACGCTGGCCAAGATGACCCTCATGCACTGGTGCGAGACCGTGCTGTTTTTGATGTGGGTGGGCATGTTCTTTGTTTGGGACAACCCGGTGAGCTGGGTGGTTGCCCTGGTCGTGATGGTCGCGACGTATTTTGTCGAGGTGCTGATCGATAACACCTTCGCCCGTAGCACCTGGCGCAGCTGCTTTAAGCTCGGCTGGGGCGTGGCGCTGGTGTTTGGCCTGCTCAACCTTATGCCCATCCTCGTCGACGTGTTTATTTAGGAGGCGGCATTCATGGATCATAAAATGTCGCGCTCGCCGTGGGTTATTCATTACGACGGCTCGAGCTGCAACGGATGCGATATCGAGGTGCTGGCCTCGCTCACGCCGCTGTTCGACGCGGAGCGCTTTGGCGTGGTCAACACCGGTAACCCCAAGCATGCGGATATCTTTTTGGTGACGGGTTCGGTCAATGCGCAAAACCTGCCCGTCGTGCGCCAGATCTACAACCAGATGCTCGAGCCCAAGTGCGTGGTGGCGTGCGGCATCTGCGCGTGCTCGGGCGGCGTGTTCCGCGATGCCTACAACGTGATCGGCGGCGTGGACCGCGCGATTCCCGTGGACGTGTACGCGCCCGGGTGCGCCATTCGCCCCGAGACTGTGATAGATGCCATCGTGGAGGCGTGCGGCATTCTGGACCAGAAGGAGGCCGTGATGCGTGCCGGCGGCGATCCGCTCACCGTGGGCGGCGCTGCAACCTGGGACGGTGGCGTTGAGCTTGGCGAGGACGGGTTTGTGGCCGCTGCGGAGGCCGGCGATGGGGCCGGTGACACGCCCGCCGCTGCTGACAGCGCTGCCGCCGCGTCCGTCGCTGCAAAGGAGGCCGAGTAATGCAAGAGGCAATCTATATCACCATCGGGATCGATGAGTTGCTGTCGCATGTCCAGGAGCTCAAGGGCGTCGGCGCGCGCTTTGTGCAAATGCACGCCGAGCGCAACGTCGACGACGGCACGTATCGCTTGGTCTATACGTTTATCAACGTTCGAGCTGCTCAGGAGCATATTGCGCAGGACGGCAGCTATGCGATTGAGAACCTGGTGGCTGAGGACATCGATCAGTACCAGGAGATCCCGTCCATCAGCTCGTACTATCCGGCGGTGTTTCCGTTTGAGAACGAGGCACACGACCTGTTTGGCCTTGCCATCACCGACATGCAGATCGACTTTAAGGGCTTTTTCTACCAGGTCTCGACGGCCGAGCCCATGAGCGTCATCACGCCCGAGGTAAAGGCTGCGCGCGAGAAGGCCATGAAGGTTCGCGCAGCTGCCGAGGCCAAGGCGCGCAAGGCCGCGGCCGAGAAGGCCGCCGCTGCTGCCGCTGCGGGGGAGGGTGCCGGCGATGCCGCGGGCACTGCGACTGCCCAGCCTGCCACCTCCGCCGGTTCCGATGCTCAGCATGACGATGCCGCCGCCAAGGCCGCGCTCAAAGCCGCCGAGATGGAGGCAAAGCTTGCCACCATGGATCCCGAGAAAGCGGCCAAGGTCCGCGCGGCGCTTGCCGCCAAGGCCGCCCGCGACAAGCAGAAAAAGGAGGCGTAAGGTCCATGGCACATCGCTCCGTTATTCCGTTTGGCCCGCAGCACCCGGTGCTGCCCGAGCCGCTTCATCTGGACCTGGTGATCGAGGACGACCGCGTCATCGAGGCAATTCCGCAGATCGGCTTTGTGCACCGCGGACTCGAGAAGCTCACCGAAAAGCGCGACATGCATCAGTTTGGCTACATCGCCGAGCGCATCTGCGGCATCTGTGCCGTGGGTCACAGCTGCGGCTATGCCACAGCTTGCGAGCGTATGCTCGACATCGAGGTTCCTGGCCGCGTGCAGTATATCCGCACCATTTTGCACGAGCTTTCGCGCATCCACTCGCACCTGCTGTGGCTGGGCCTGCTCGCCGATGCCTTTGGCTTCGAGGCACTGTTCTATCGTTCGTGGACCCTGCGCGAGCAGATTCTCAAGATCTTTGAGAGCACGTGCGGCGGGCGCGTGATTCTGTCGATCAACGAGATTGGCGGCCTTAAGCACGACATTGAGGACTCCGAGCTGGCAGGTATTGTCCAGACGCTTGACGCCATGCGTCCTGACTACGAGGTCTTGGTGCATACGTTTTTGGACGATGACAGCTGCGGCGAGCGCCTGCATGGCGTGGGCGTGATTAGCAAGAAAGACGCGCTGGAGCTTTCGATGGTCGGTCCGTTTGGGCGCGCCTCGGGCGTGGACTACGACGTGCGCATGTTTGGCGACGGTGCCTATGCGGATCTGGCTGCGTTTGAGCCGATTGTCGCCACCGACGGTGACTGCTATGCCCGCTGCCAGGTGCGTTGCGCCGAGGTCACACAGGCCATGGACATTATCAAGGAACTCGTGGGCAAGATTCCGCACGACGGCATCGGCGGGCGTACCAAGCTCACACCGGCCGATGGTGCGCGCGGCGAGGTTGTGATTGAGCAGCCGCGCGGCGAGGCGTACTACTATGTGCGCGGCAACGGCACCAAGAACCTGGACCGCTTCCGTGTGCGCACGCCGACGTCGCAGAACCTGGCTGGTTTGACGCATGCGCTGCAGGGTGTGCTCATTGCCAACGTGCCCATGATTATCCTGACCATCGACCCCTGCATTAGTTGCACGGAAAGGTAGGCGTGGCATGAGTTTGCTGACATTTGCGAAGACGGCCTTGGGCTCTATGGTCAAGCAGCCGGTCACGGTGTGCTATCCGCAGGAGGAGCTCGCAGCGCCCGAACGCCTGCGCGGGCATATCGTCAATGACATGGACATGTGCATTTGCTGCGGCATGTGCGCGCGTCGCTGCCCGGCGGGTGCGCTCGCGGTCGATCGCAAGGGCGGTACCTGGTCGATCGACCCGTACGCTTGCGTGGTGTGCGGCGAGTGCATCGAAAGCTGCCCCAAGCACTGCTTGACTATGGACGCCGCGCGCACCCCAGTTGCGGCGGACAAGACTCCCACGGTAGAAACCAAGCCGGAGTAGGGCTGGAACAGGGGCCGGCGGGGCAAAAATGCCCCGCCGGCCCCGCGCTTAAGCGCGCGGTCAGGCCGCCGCGAACAAAACTATGCCGGTTTACTACGATAAATCGCCAACCTCCAACCACACCGCATTCGGCAAAAACAAAACCGCAGGTAGACGGCTTGCGACTTTGCGAAAAAAGCGGGTGTGGTCGGGGATTTCGTTTTTATCGTAGTAAACCGGCATAGTTTTGAAATGGTGCCGTATTGGTAGCAGCCCCTGATCCCCCCGGGGACGGAGGAAAACGGATCATTTTGGCTCGTCGATCTCGAGTCGCACCCGTTTTCCTGCGAAAACGTCGTGTCTCAACTTTGGTGAGACATTTGTCTCATGCGCAAAACCGAATCTGGAACATGTGTCACCTGCCCTAATTGTGTCTCATTCCGTAACTTTAGGCTGATGCAAGGTCTGAGACCGCGAGAAGGGAGACGCGATGAGTAAGTACACGAGGGGTCTCTTGGCGGTGATACTGGCCGTAGTGCTGGTATTGCCGGCTGCAGCATTTGCCATGCTGCCCGAGGCCAACGCCAGGTCCAGCACAGGAATGGACGGACCGACGGTGAGCGGACCGACGGTCGTCGACCCCGACACCAGCGGACGCTGGGAAAAATGGGCGGCCGGCCACAGCGGCAATAAGGTGACGACTCAAAACGTCGGCCGAATCTGGACCGACAAGACGGTTGAGGCAACCGGAGAAAACGAAGTGTCAGATTTTGTGACCACGCTTTCGGCGATGTCCTCGACGTCTAATTCAACCGTGACAGTCACCACGCCGCTTGACATCGTGCTAGTGCTGGATGCATCCGGCTCGATGAATGATCCTATGGGCGGCGGCGACAAGACCGAGCGCATCGAAGCGCTGAAGAACGCAGCGAATAGATTTATCGATACCATTGCCAAGCAAAACGAGGGTGTCGAGGGCGTGGATAGGCAGCATAAGGTTGCCGTCGTTAAGTTCGCGGGCGATAAGTCCAACAATATCGGCAACGATACGTATCGTGACAAAGGGTACGTCTACAATAACACGCAGGTTATGAAGGACCTGATTGATTGTTCCGGCAGCAACGTGAAAGCTCTTAAGGATACAATTGCCGGTATTAAACCCGCCGGTGCCACACGTGCCGATTATGGTCTGGAGCTGGCTAAGGACAGGACTTCTGGTCGCAAAGACGCCAAGAAGATTATTGTCTTCTTTACTGATGGTACGCCAACGAGTCAAAGTGAATTCAATCCTACAGTCGCTAACGCTGCCGTGACGGCTGCCAAGGACATGAAGGACGCCAAGGCCACCGTTTATACCATTGGCATCTTTAAAGATGCGAATCCCAGCGCCGGCGTCCAAGACTCGCAGACAAGTAAAGAGAACAAATTCATGCAGGCCGTGTCGAGCAACTACCCCAATGCCACGGCATGGAACACTCACGGCACGCGTGCGGAAAACTCCGATTTCTACAAGTCGGCGACCAATGCCGATGAGCTCAAGAAGGTCTTCGACGACATCTCGCAAGCCATTACGTCGGAGAAGCCTTATCCGACCGAAATTCAGAAGGGCTACGAGACCAAGTCCGGTTACATCACGTTTACCGATGAGCTGGGCGACTTTATGCAGGTCGACAGCTTCACCGAGGTCGTCATCAACGGCACGTCGTTTACCAAGCCGAACAAGATGTTCAACAAAGAAACCAATACCGATACGTATGAGTTCACCGGTAAGGCAAAAGACCTGCTCATCACCGTGCAGCGCGCCGACGATAAAAATCCCCGAAAGGGCGATATTGTAACGGTCAGCATCCCCGCATCGTTGATTCCGCTGAGCCACTTTAAGACCGTAGACGGCAAGCTTTCGGTCGATAGCGCTCAGCCTATCCGCGTGAAGTACGCCTCGAGCGTGAAGAAGGACGCGCTCGACAACCTGTTTACGCCCGAGAAGGTCACGGGGCTCAAGGATTACATCGAGCACAATACGACTGTCGTCGATGGCACCGAGACCGTGAATTTCTACGCGAACAAGTGGAACGGCGGCGAGCTGGGAGATACGGTTGCGACCTTTGAGCCGGCCGACACCAACCGCTACTACTACTTCCAGAAGCAGACTCCTATTTACACGGATGAGGGCTGCACGAAGCCGGCAACGGGCTCGCTGGATGATAACACCACCTATTACTATAAGGATGAGTTTGAGGAGCAGGGTGAGAACGGCGAGGCCAAGTCTACGACCGATGTCATCGCATTCATGGGCGGCGATGCTGCGAAGTTCGACGGCGCTATTGTTGCTGACAAGAAGAGCGGCAGCCTGTCGTTTAGTATCGGAACCGCGCGCCTGGCCTTTATCGACGAGCTTCATACCACCAAGAAGAGCGTGGGCGGCAACAACACCGGTACCGCCTCCGACGTGCTCAATCCCAAGTGGAACAACATGTCCGCCAAGGCCGCCGCGACGCACGTCAACTCCTACCTGGGCAATAACGGCAAGATCAGTTATAAGTACGACATGACGCCGACGACGGTGGACACCAAGGCCGACTTCGGCCTGGCCAAGGTGCTCGAGGGCCGCGCCTGGACGAAAGAGGACGCGTTTGAGTTTGAGCTGACGTCCGAGAACAACGCCCCGATGCCCGAGTCCGCGACTGAGCCCGTGACTGTGTCCGTGACCAATGACGATCCGAATGAGGTCAAGGCGGCCATTAACTTCGGCACGATCGAATACAAGGCACCTGGCACGTATGTCTACAAGGTCAGCGAGAAGAACGCTGGGACCACGGTTGACGGCGTTGCCTACAGCGAGAATGTCGCGGAGATCACCGTGACGGTAACGCCCAACAAGAAGGGCGAGCTCAGCGCTGACGTGAAGGTGACTTCGGGCAAGACCGAGTTCAAGAACACCTACACTGCGAAACCTGTTGAGTCCAGTGTCACCGACAAGATTGCCGTGACCAAGTCCCTGACCGGGCGCGACTTGGCGGCCGGCGAGTTCAGCTTTGAGCTCCGCGAGCTCAAGGGCGAGGATTCTAAGCTTATCGAGACCGTTACAAACGACGCCAGCGGTAAGGTGACGTTCAAGGCCATCAAGTACACCGAGATCGGTCAGCACACCTACAAACTGCACGAAGTCAAGGGTAACGCCGGTGGTATTGCCTACGACGAAACGGTCTACACTATCGTGACGACCATCAGCGATAACGGCAAGGGCCAGCTGGTTGCCACGCACGAGGTGAAGGACGCCAAGGACGCCAAGAGCATCGAGTTCAAGAACGCCTACACCACGAATGCTGCCGAGGCATCGCTTGTGGGCATCAAGAATCTGCAGGTTCCCGATGGCCTGACCCCGGCCGACATCGCCGGCAAGTTCACCTTTACCGTGACTCCCGACGAGGCCGGCGCCCCGATGCCCGAGCGCACGACCGCAACCAACGACGCCGACGGCAAGGTTGACTTTGGCAAGATCACCTTTACGCTCGACAACCTTAACAAGGCTGTGGGCGAGAAGCCCAAGAAGCGCGAGCACACCTTTACCTACACCGTGACCGAGTCCGGCGAGGTGGCTGGCGTGACTAACGACGCCAAGCCTTCGCGCACGGTTTCCTTCACCGTGACCGATGACGGCAAGGGCAATCTGAACGTGTCCCGCAAGCCGGACGGAAACGCGGCCTTCACGTTCACCAATACCTATAGCGTGACGCCTGTCGAGACGCGCGTCACCGACGAAATCACCGCGACCAAGCGCCTGACCGGGCGCGACCTCAAGGACGGCGAGTTTGGCTTTGAGCTCGTCAAGGGCGAGGGCAAGGACGCCCAGGTTGTTGCCACCGGCAAGAACGCCGCCGACGGCAAGATCACGATGGACCCCATCGAGTACACCAAGCCCGGGAAGCACACCTACACGCTGCGCGAGGCCAAGGGCGGAACCATCAGCAAGGGCATTACCTACAGCGATGCCAAGTACACCATCGAGACCACCATCACGGACAACGGTGACGGCACCCTCAAGGCCGAGCATGTCCTGAAGAGCGACAAGCCTGCGACCTTCGAGAACTCCTACAGCGTGGCCCCGACCGATGCAGACCTCGACTTTGGCCTGAGCAAGGCCATCGACGGTCGCGAGTGGACGGATGGGGACGAGTTCAGCTTTACCATCAGCGCCGCCGAGGGCACTGACGCTCCATTGCCCAACCCCGCAACCGTAACCGTGAGCAAGCACGACGCGAAGGACGGCATTGCCGCCATCAAGTTCGGGAAGATTCGCTACACGGCTGCCGGAACCTACAAGTACGAGATCCGCGAGAACGCGGGCAGCACGGTCGGCATGACGTATGACGCCCATGTCGCGACCGCCGAAGTGACCGTGACCGAGGACGGCAACGGTACCCTGACCGCCAACGTCACCAAGAAAGAAAACGGACGCTTTACCAACACGTATCGCACTGAGCTTAACTACACCGCGGCCGGCGGCCTCAAGCTCAGCAAGACCCTCTCCGGACGCCCCATGACCGAGGGCCAGTTCACCTTTACCGTGACGCCCGCCGATGATGCTTCGGCCAAGGCGCTTGGCCTGCTGCCTGGGGCCAACGAATTCAAGTCCCCTGCGACGGCAGAGGGAACGGTCGGCCTGATCGACATCCTGGCTGACCATGAGGTCAAGTTTACGCAGGATGACGCCGGTAAGACCTTTACGTACACCGTGGCCGAGACGAATGACCACCAGCCCGGTTATACCTACGATGACGCCGAGCGCACCGTGACGATCGAAATTGCCGATGACGGCGCCGGTACGCTCACCGCCACGACGACTGTTTCTGGCGGTTCCGAGGGTACGCCGCTGGTGACCGAGTACAAGACTGGTGCCGCTGCGGTCGAGAGCGCTGTGGTCCCGTTCGTCAACCGCTATAGCGCTACGACTGGTGGTACCGCTGCTCAGGTCGTTGCCACCAAGACCCTGACCGGTCGCCCGATGGCCGACGGCGAGTTCTACTTTGGCATCGCCTACGCAGGTGAGAAGGAAGCCATTGAGGGTACATGCACTACCAACGTTAATGGGCATGTAAGTTTCGGTTCCCTGCATTACACCACCGAGATGCTCGCCGACTTGGTAAACGCCAAGCGCGCTATCCGCACCGATAAGGATGCCAAGCTTGCATGGACCATCGGTTACACCGCCTTTGAGTTCACGCCGCAGCTCGCAGCCAAGGGCATCACGGCCGCAACGCCGAGCTTTAGCTTTAAGGTCATTGTCGTCGATAACGGCGACGGTACCCTGACGGCAACGCCTGTCTACGACGGCATTGAGCCCTTGTTCGAGAACGTCTATGGCACCGATGCTGTTGACGCCGCGCTTGCCGGCACCAAGAAACTCCAGGCTGCCGAGGGCCTGACCCCGGCCGACATCACGGGTAAGTTCACCTTTACCGTGACCCCCGACGAGGCTGGAGCCCCGATGCCCGAGCGCACGACCGCGACCAACGACGCGGCCGGCAACGTGGACTTTGGCAAGATCCACTTTACGCTCGACGACCTCAACCGCGCCCTGGGCGTGACGATCGATGCTTCTGACGACGCATCGAACGATGCCGAGACCAACGCCGACAAGGCCGAAGCTGACGAGGCTAATACTGACGAGGCCGCGGCCGATGCCGACGCCAGCGCCGACGAGTCCAACGACGAGTCCAAGCCCGCAGCCCCCACCGCTCCGCGCTCGCACACCTTTACCTACACGGTGACCGAGTCCGGTAGCGCCCCTGGCGTGACCAACGACGCCAACGCCACGCGCAAGGTTTCCTACACCGTGACTGACGACGGTGCCGGACATCTAAAGGTCGTGCGCGAAGGCGACGATGGTGCGGCCTTCACGTTCACCAACACCTACAGCGTGGCGCCCACCGATTCTGTGGTGACCGATCAGGTCAAGACGGTCAAGCGTCTGATCGGACGCGACCTTGCAGCCGGCGAGTTCACGTTTGATCTGCTCGAGGACGGCGTGACTGTCGCTAGTGGCACCAACGACGCCAACGGCACCGTTACGCTGAGCCCGATCCGCTACGAGGCACCCGGCACGCACACCTACACGCTGCGCGAGGCTTGCCCCAACGCGCTCGGCCTGTACAAGGGCGTCACCTATGACGGCACGACCTACACCGTCGTGACCACCGTCTCCGACAATGGCGACGGCACGTTGACCGCGACGCACAAGCTCGAGGGAACCACCGAGTCCGCTGGCTTTACCAACAAGTATCACGCCATGCCCACTCAGGTTTCCATCGGCGCCATCAAGGTGCTCGAGGGACGCGAGCTCAAGAAGGACGAGTTTAGCTTTAAGCTCGTTGGCGAGGACATCGAGTCCACCGTCACCAACGATGCCGACGGCAAGATCAACTTCGACAAGTTCGAGTACGACGAGCCCGGAACGCACGTCTACACCATCAGCGAGGTCAAGGGCGACGAGGCCGGTATAACCTACGACAAGTCCGTCTTTACCGCGACCGTCAACGTGGTCGATGACGGCGAGGGCAACCTCAAGGCGAGCGTTGCCTACGCCAAGGGCGACAAGAGCGTCGAGGGCATCGTGTTCAACAACACGTACAAGAAGCCCGAAACGCCCGTGCCGACGCCCGACCCCGGTACGCCCAAGACCGTGACGAACATCGTCAAGACGGTCAAGGGCTTCCTGCCCACCACGGGTGACCAGCAGGCAGCCGCACTGCTCATGGCGTTTGTCATCGCCATGGCAGGCGTCGGAGCCCTGGTCTGGGGTATCCGTAAGCGCTAGGCACGTCGACGGAGCCTGGGGCCAAAAGGCCCCGGGCCGCCGGCGGGGAGCCAAAACATAGCCCCCACCCCACCCCCAGCCGCCACGGAGGCGTCTCCCTTCTCCGTGGCGGCACTTTTGTGCGTAGGGGAGGAGGGCTCGCCACGAAACCGGCCCATCTACTACGTTTAACCGCTTGCCCCCAACCATGCCGAAAAGCGCGAAAACAAAACCGCAGGTAGAACGCCTGCGGTTTTGTTCAAAACGAGGGTGTGGTCGGGGGTATCGAACCAAACGTAGTAGATGGGCCGATTTCATGGCGGGTGCCGCCGGCTGATCCCCCGGGGACGGAGGAAAACGGATCATTTTTGGCTCCGCAGGGCTTGCGGAAGTGCCCGCGCGGGGCTGCCCGAACAAAACTATGCCGGATTACGGGGCTGAATCCCGAACCTCCAACCATACCGAAAAACGCGAAAACAAAACCGCAGGTAGATGGGCTGTCATTATTCGATAAATGCGGGCATGGACGGGGTTCCTGAGCTTAGCCCCGTAAACCGGCATAGTTTTGAAATGGCATCAAATCGGTAGCAGCCATTAAGCTATGCCGGAGTGGTCGGCCGCTGGTTGATTACCCTCGCAGGTAGGCGATGGCGATCTGGGTGCGGTTGCGTAGGCCCATTTTGGCCAGGATTGAGCTGATGTGGTTTCGCACGGTGCCTTCGCCCATATAGGCGGTGGCGGCAATCTCCTTGTTGTCGAGTCCGCGCGCAATGAGCTCGGCGACCTCGAACTCGCGGTCGGTCAGGCTGGCGAAGGCGGCGGGCCGGTGGGGCGTGCCTGCCTTGTCACCCATCCCGTCAAAGTCAACATCCTCGATTGCCTTGCCCTCCAGCACGCGCTTACCATCCATGACTTGCGCCAGCGCTGGCGGAATGGCGGCGACATCGGTCTTGATCAGGTAGCCGCGGGCGCCCAGCTTGAGCGCCGACACAATGTACTCGTCATCCGAAAACGTGGTCAGGAACACCACGCGTGCCGCGGGGTCGCGCTCGAGGATCTCGCGCGCCGCCGAAAGGCCGTCACGCCCCGGCATCTGGATGTCGAGTAGCGCGATATCGGGCGCATGCTCGGCGTAGAGCGCGACCGCGTCGTTGCCGTCGGCGCCGGTGCCCACGACTTCGATCTGCGGCTGGGCACCCAGGATAATCTTGAGCGAATCGACCACCAGGCGGTCGTCGTCGACAACAATGAGCCTCATCGGGCGTCATCTCCTTGCTGTTTGGGGACGGTGGCAAACACGCGCCAGCCGGGGGCGCCGGCGCGCGGCCCGGCGGTAAAGATCCCGCCAAGCGCCTCGACGCGTTCGCGCATGGAGCCGAGCCCCATGCCTTCTGCGGCGTTGCGGCTGTTCGCCGGGGTCGCGCCCGCGCCGTCGTCGGTGACGATGAGCTGGTAAAACGACGGATGCTCCATGCATCGCACGGTAACGTTTTGAGCGCGGGCGTGGCGCATGGTGTTGGAGAGCGCCTCGCGCAGGATCGCCGCAAAGCAGTTGGCGACGTTGGCGGGTGCATGTTCGGCCAAAACCTCAAGCTCAATCTGCGGCCCGCCATCCGAGCGCGCGCCTTCCGCGATGCGCTCGAGCTGTACGGAGAGATTGGCCGCGTTGTCGTTGAGCGCGTGGACGCTGGTGCGCACGAGCTGAAGCGCCTCATTGACCGTGCGCTTGACGTCGGCGAAGTCGGCGGCGACGCCGGGCTCGTTGGCGTGGACCACGCGTAGGGCTTCGGTTTGCAGTGAGGCACGCGTGAGCTGGTGGCCCACGTTATCGTGGATCTCGCGCGCGATGCGTGCGCGTTCGGCGAGCGTCGCGAGCTCGACCTCGTAGTCCTGGCGGTCGGCAAGGTCGCGGTTGCGTGCCTCGAGCACGAGGGCTCGTTCCTGCAGCTCGTCACGGGTGCGACGCATGCGCTCCTGCTCGCGCTCCAGCTGGGCGGTGCGCAGCGACAGTAAGGTGGCGGCGACCGAAAGGATGGCGGTCAACAGCAGCGCACGGGTGGGAAGCGCGCCGGCGTGGGCATATGCGACGAGCGCGCAGACAAAGATGGCGCCGGCGCCCAGTGCGCCCCAGGCGTGCTCACGGCGCACGCGTCGCGCGATGTCATAGAAGGCGAGGGGTGCAAACGGAGCAAACGACGGCGCAAAGACGGCCACCATAATGTAAGCGTAGCTCGCGGCCTCGCTGGCGCGGCGGGCACGTTCGCCTTGCGCGATTTCCGCCAGCGAGGCGACTACGACGCCAAGGCAAAACGCTGCGACCAAGCGGGCATCCACGGCAAGGCCCAAGGCGGCCGCGATGCAGCACGCCAGCACGATCGATTTGTCGAATAGCCTGTTCATACGGGTATTGTACGCGAAGCTGCGCGTGGTGGAGGGGCCGCCTGCGCAACCGTGACATTCCTCCCGCGCGGCAAAGCGGGGGGGGGCGTCGGCAGGCCGGCGACCAAGACCCCTCCGCACTCGTGACAAAGCTCACTGGTGCGCGCCGCCCGCTCCTGCGATGATGCAATCGTACCGGGCCACGACCAACAGAAGGGCCGCCTCATGACAGACATCGTCCACGTCGAAAACCTCGTCAAGCGCTATGACGATCTTATTGCGCTCGACCACTTTAACCTGAGTATTGCCCCTGGCGAGATCTTTGGCCTGCTGGGCCCCAACGGCTCGGGCAAGACCACGTCCATCAACTGCATCCTACAGCTGCTCGCCTACGACAAAGGCGCCATCGAGCTGTTCGGTGAGCCCATGACGCCCGCCCGCTACGACCTCAAGCGCCGCATCGGCGTGGTGCCGCAGCAGGTGGCGGTGTTCGACGAGCTCACCGTGCGCGAGAACATCGACTATTTCTGCAGTCTCTACGTCAACGACCGCAAGCGCCGCCGCGCGCTGGTGGACGAGGCGATCGACTTTGTCGGCCTGGGCGACTTTACCAAGTTCCGCCCCGGCAAGCTCTCGGGCGGCCTGGCGCGTCGTCTCAACATTGCCTGCGGCATCGCGCACAAGCCCGAGCTCATCTTTTTTGACGAACCCACGGTGGCGGTCGACCCGCAAAGCCGCAACGCCATCCTGGAGGGCATCTGCCGCCTGCGCGACGAGGGCGCCACGGTGGTGTATACCAGCCATTACATGGAGGAAGTCGAGCAGATCTGCAGCCGCATCATGATCATGGACGGCGGCCGCGTGCTGGCGCAGGGCACTAACGACGAGCTCAAGCGCATGATTCAGATGGGCGAGAAGATTGTAATCGAGGTCGGCGAGGTTCCGAGTGCGGCGCTCGGTGCCGTCGCAAGCCTGCCGCACGTTCTGGACCTTTCGGCAACGGCGGGACAGCTCACGTTTTCGTGCGAAGCGAGCCCGCACAACCTGACGGACATTCTCGATGTGCTGCGCTCGCATGACGTGCCGCTCGGCCGCATCTATTCCGAACCGCCGACCCTCAACGACGTGTTCCTCGAGATCACCGGCCGCGAGCTGCGCGACTAGGGGGCGGCCATGTTCAACACCATCATCACCACGGTCAAGACGCTGCTGCGCCGGCCGAGCACGTGGGTCTGGGGCGCTCTTTTTCCTATCGCGCTTTCCACGATGTTCATGTTTATGTTTGCGAACCTCAGCTCCGACGGCACGGTCGACCCGGTGCCGGTTGCCGTCGTGGCGGACGAGGCCTGGGATGCCTCGACCTTTAAGGATGTGGCAGCTTCGCTTGCCAAGGCAGGCGACGATCAGCTGCTCGATGTGAGCGAGTACGAAGACTTGGCTGCCGCGCGCAAAGCGCTCAAGGCCGGCGAGGTCGCGGGCATCTATATGGTCGATGCCGCGGGCACGCCCAGGCTCACGCTGCTATCGAGTTACGACAGCTCGCGCGCCTCGTCGGTGCTCACCGACCGCAGCATCCTTGAAACGGTGGCAAGCTCGTATACGCAAAATACCGAGCTCATGGCTCAGATTGCTCAAGATGACCCGGCGGCGCTCGCCGACCCGGAGGCGGTTGCGCGCGCTCTGTCGCTCGAGGGCGGAACCCGCCGCGTGAGCCTGACTCGTGCCACGCCCGATGGCACGGTCATCTACTATTACGCGCTTTTTGGTCTGGTCGCGATGATGTCTGCCGAGTTTGCCGCCTTGAGCGTCGTCGATTTGCAGCCCAATCTGTCCGGCCTCGGCGCGCGCCGCTGCGTGGGCGGTCTTTCCAAGACGGCGTCGCTGGCCGGCATTTTTGTCGGCTCGTGGCTGGTTTCCTTTGCATCGATGGCGGTTGCGATCGGCTACGTGCGCCTGGTCGTGGGCGTCGACTTTGGCGGGCGCGAGGGGTTGTGCCTGCTGGGCGGGGCTGCATCCGCGCTTGCCGCCACGGGCCTGGGGCTTTTTGTGGGCACGCTTCCCGTTAAGGGCGGCAAGGCATCCAAGTCGGGCATCCTCACGGGCTTTGCCACCACGTGCGCCCTGTTCGCCGGCCTCTACGGCGAGCCGGCGATGGCGCTTGCCGACGACGTCGCCCGCGCTTGTCCGGTCGAGTGCTGGCTCAACCCCGTCAAGCTCATCTGCGACATGTTCAATCGCCTGTATTTCTTTGAGGACCTGGGGCCCTTCGCTGTTCGCGCCGGCGCGCTCGTCCTGATGGCCCTGGTGTTTGTCGCCGCCGCTACGCTGATCTTTGGAAGGAGCCGCTATGAGCACCTTTAAGACCGCGCTTCGCATGGCGCTGGCGCACCCGTTCTACCTGCTCATCTATACGGTGTTCATCTCGCTCATGGGCGTATTCATCGCGGCTTCGGTGAGCTGGAACTCGTCGCAGCTTACCGAGTACAAGCCCTACGACACCAACGTGATCGTGGTCGACCGCGACAATAGCGACCTTTCGCGGGCGCTTACCAAGCACCTGGGCTCACGCTTTGACCTGGTCACGGGCATCGGCGACGACACATACGACCTTGCCGACGCGCTCTCCAAGAGCAACAGCGCCAAGGGCAGTGCCGATTGCGTGTTCTTTATCCCGGAGGGGTTTGAGGACGATCTTGTTGCAGCCGCCCGTGCGGGGGAGGCCCTGCCCAAGCTCGACGTGACCTATGGTTCCGGCACCATGGCGGCGGCGCTTTCGTCCGCCGAGGCCTCGCGCTGGATCTCGCTCGCGGGCGCTGCGGCGGCGCTTGAACCCGCTGCCTCCAACGGTGACATCGCAAGGGCCGCCGAGCACGCGGCCGCAAAGCGCGCGGAGGTCCAGATCGAGCAGGTCAAGGTCGACTCGACTGCTGCTACCACGCTCGAGTCGTACTTCAACTTTGGCGCGTACGCGATCATCTCGTCGGTCATCGTGTCGGTGGGACTGGTGTTCTCGGGCATGAACGAGCCCGAGCGCGTGCGCCGCATGGATGCCAGCCCGGTCTCTGAGCGCCAGCGTTCGCTCGCTGTGTTCGCGGCCGCCGCCGTGCTCACCGTCTGCATCTGGCTCGTGTCGAGCATGATGGGCGTCGTGGGCTTTGCCAGCGCGGTTGCCGAGGTCGGCGTGGGTCGCGTGTGCCTAGCGCTGGCGGCAACGTTTGCCCTGGCGTGCACGCCGCTGGCTGTTGGCTTTACGCTGTCGAGCCTGGGCGCGCGCGAGGAGCTGCTCAACGGTGTGGGCAACCTGCTCGGCATGCTCATGACGTTTTTGGGTGGCGCCTGGATGCCGCTGTCGCTGATGGGTTCGGCCGTGCAGACGGTGGCGCACTTTGTGCCGACGTATTGGGTGAACGACGCGATCGGCAAGGCGCTCGCCGCGGACCTGACGTCCACCGTGCTGGGCGACATCGCCTGCGATCTGGGCGTCACGGTGCTCTTCGCCGCCGCCATCGCCGCCGTAGGCCTGGCTCTCACCCGCGCCAAATCCCACGCCTAGCTACCTGGTCATCGGGGACGTTCTTAAACGGCTAGTCATCGGAGACAGTCTTTGCCGATTCGCCGGCTCGCCGGCCGGGCTGGCAAGGACTGTCCCAATATGTCGGCACTTGGGGACGTTCCTTTCCTGCCGGCACTTGGGGACAGTCCCGGCATTCATTGGGGACAGACTTAAATGAGCGATTTCACTCATTTAAGTCTGTCCCCAATGAGTAGGTTGGAAAAAAGCCGTGCACGTCGCTTAAAAATAGTTCGCCCGGGTTTACTATTAGCCTAGAAAAGTAGCAGAAGGCTAACAACGGGGGATAGCATGGCGACAAAGCGTGCCTACGTCCAGGTCAACGGACTCAAGAAACACTATGGCGACGGTGATGCACGCCTGACGGTGCTCGACGGCATCGACACGTCCATCAACCGCAGCGAGATCTGCGTCATGCTGGGGCCCTCGGGCTCGGGCAAGTCGACCTTTCTCAACCTGATCGGCGGCTTGGAGGATGCCGACGGCGGCTCCATCATGGTGGACGGCTGCGATCTCACGGCGCTCAAGCCCGCCGATCTGGGCGAGTACCGACGCCGCGAGCTGGGCTTTGTCTTCCAGTTCTACAACCTGGTGCCCGACCTTACCATCAAGGAAAACATCGAGGTCACGGCGCACCTGTCCAAAAACCCGCTCAATGTCGACGATCTGCTGCGCTCGCTGGGCCTCTACGAGCACCGCAACAAGTTTCCGCGCCAGGTCTCAGGTGGCCAGCAGCAGCGCTGCGCCATCGGTCGTGCGCTCGTCAAAAACCCGGGCCTGTTGCTGTGCGACGAGCCCACGGGCGCGCTCGACTACAAGACGTCCAAGGAAATTCTGCAGCTCATGGAGGACGTCAACCGCACCTACGGCTGCACCATCATCATCGTCACCCACAACGCCGCCATCGCCCGCATGGCCAACCGTGTGCTGCGCCTGCGCGACGGGCGCATCGTCGAGGATGAGCTCAACGAGTCGCCCGTTGCGGCCGCCGAGCTCGATTGGTAGGCGACGCCATGACACCTCTCGCAAAGCGATTCCCGCGCGAGCTGCGCCGCAATATCGGTAAGTACCTGGGCATCTTTTTGCTTATGTGCGGAAGCATCGCCCTTACCTCGGGCTTTTTGCTCGCGGCGCATTCCATCGGTTGCCTTATTGATGACATGCGCGAAGACTACACGATTGAGGACGGCCGCGTAACTACCTCCTTCGAGGCCACCGACGAGCAGCTCAAGGCTGCCGAAGACGCGGCTGAGGACGTCGGCGGCGTTACGCTCTGCAAGAACTTCTCTATCGACGCCATCATCAAAAAGGCGTCCGGCGACGATGACACCAAGCGTACCCTGCGCACCTACGCGCATCGCACCAAGGTCGACATTGCGTCCTACTGCGAAGGCAAGCAGCCAAAGGCGGACAACGAGGTGGCTATCGACCGCGTCTTTGCCACCAATAACGACCTCGCCATCGGCGATAAGGTCGAGCTCGAGGGGCGCACCTACACCATCTGCGGCATCATGACGCAGCCCGATAGCCAGGCGCTGTTCCTCGACAATTCGGACTTTACGGTGAACACCATCACGTACGGCGTGGCCGAGGTCACCGACGCCGGCTTTACCGCGCTCGAGGATGCCGGCGGCGCGCCTGCCTACACCTACTCCTTTACCTTTACCGATCGCGACCTCCCCACCGCGGATCGCATCGATACGGAGCAGGATATGGTCGAGGCGCTGGCCGATGCCGATGCGCGCGTGGACGATCTGATCGATGCCGATTCCAACCAGGGCATTGGCTATGCGCGCGACGACGTGGACGGCGACTCCATGATGTGGATGACGTTGCTCGACATCATCATCGTGATCATGGCGTTCGTCTTTGTGGTCCTTACCGACGCCACCATCGAGGAGGAGAGCGCCATCATCGGCACGCTGCTCGCCAGCGGCTATCGCCGTCGCGAGATCGTGCTGCACTACCTGGCACTTCCCGCCATCGTGGGCGTGGCCGCGGCGCTTTTGGGCACCGCACTCGGCGTTGTGTTCTTTACCGAGCCCATGCGCGGTCTCTACTACGGCTCGTACAGTCTGCCGCCCTTCCAGGTGTACTGGAGCTGGGAGATCTTTGTGAAGTGCGCCGTGGTCCCCGCCGCCGCGCTCATTCTCATCACGCTGGTGGGCCTGCTCCGCAAAATGGGCAAGACGCCGCTGGAGTTCCTTCGCCACGAGGCGAGCGGCAAATCGGGTACCAAGCGTGGCCTGCAGCTGCCGGAGCGCATGGGCTTTGTTTCCCGCTTCCGCCTGCGCGTTTTCCTGCGCAACCTGGGCAACTTCGCCACGCTCTTCGTCGGCATCGCGTTTGGGTCGCTGCTTTTGCTCTTTGGCCTGGCGATCCTGCCCACGATGACGCACTATGCGGACAACCTCGAGACGAGCTTGGTCGCCGAGCATCAGTACACACTCAAGGCGCCGCTGGAGCTCGAGGGCACTGCCGTGGAGCGCGAGCAGTGGTCGGCACTCGAGCGCTTGCAGTCGGTTGACGGCGCGCTGCTTTCTGCCGCCCAGGATGCCGATGACGAGCTTGACGGCGCGGCCGATGCGGCGCAGACGGCAGCCGATGCCGCGACCGCATCTCCGTCTGCCGAGAGCCTGACCGCAGCGCAGGATGCGCTTGCCAAGGTCCAGGACAAGAAGGATGCGCTCTACGCGCGCCTTGACGATCTTGCCGATGCCCTTGGCTGCGACCGCGACGAGGCTATCGACCTGATCGACAAGGCCTCTAAGATCGACACCGACAACGACGATATCCACCCGGTCAATACGACCGACAACGGCGCGGGCGCAATCGCGCAGGCCGAGAAATATGCCGTTTACCAGCTGCAGTACGACCGTGGCGACGGTAATGGCGAGGAGACGATTTCTGTCTACGGCATTTCATCTCATTCGCGCTATTGGAAAGACCTCAACGTCGGCGACGGGCGCGTCGTCTTTGGCGGCGGTCTGCTCGATAAGTTTGGCTGGAGCGAGGGCCAGAAGGTCGAGCTTCGCGACAAGTACGAGGCTCGGGATTATTCTCTTGAGTACGCGGGCAAGGACTGCATCTGGGGCTCAAAGTCGGACATGAATATCTATATGAGTATCGATGACTTTAACGAGCTGTTCGGTAACGACGCCGCCTACTTTAACGGCTATGTGAGCGACGAGAAGCTCGACCTCGATGCTCGTTACTTTGCCGGCGACACCACGCCCGACGACATGCGCGCCGTGGGCGACCAGTTCATCGGCATGATGAGCAAAATGATCGGCATGATGGTCGGGCTCGCGGTGTTTATCTTCCTGCTGTTTATGTACCTGCTGACCAAGGCGGTGATCGACCACAGCGCCCGTTCGATCAGCTACATGAAAGTCTTTGGCTATCGCGATAGCGAGATCTCGCATCTGTACATCCGCTCGATCACGCTGTGCGTGGCGGCGTCGCTCGTGCTGAGCCTGCCGGTCATTATTGGCTCGCTCACGGCCATCTTCCGCTCGATGCTGCTCGCCTACAACGGCAATATCGAGATCTACGTGCCCGCTTGGTCCATGGCTGCATGCGTCGGCATTGGCTTTGCGACCTACCTGGTCGTGGCGCTGCTACACACGCGCTCTATCAAGCGCGTCGGCCTGGCCGAAGCCCTCAAGGTGCAAGAGTAGCAATTGGGGACGTTCTTAAACGACTAGTCATCGGGGACAGTCTTTGTCGGATTGCCGGCTCGTCGGCCGGGCTGGCAGGGACTGTCCCTGGCGGCACTCATTTAAGTCTGTCCCCAATGAGTGGCTGTGCTTGACTTCAACCCCACTTCACCGGGTACCATCCTCTATGTCTGTAACGCCATATAGACCGAGGGGATAGATCTATGACCGCAACCGCACCCGCAGCACCGGCAAAGGTGTACTTCACCAACCTGCGCACGCATGCTCGCGAGAGCCAGCTCGACAAACTTAAGCGCCTCATTCGCCGCGCCGGCATTGAGCAGATCGACTTCGAGAACAAGTTTGTCGCCATCAAGATTCACTTTGGCGAGCTGGGCAACCTGAGCTTTTTGCGCCCCAACTACGCCCGCGCCGTCGCAGACGTCGTGAAGGAGCTGGGCGGCAAGCCCTTCCTCACCGACTGCAACACGCTCTACGTCGGTAGCCGCAAAAACGCGCTCGAGCACATCGATACCGCCTATCAGAACGGCTTTACCCCGTATGCCACGGGTTGCCAGATCATCATCGCCGACGGCCTCAAAGGTACCGACGAGGCGCTCGTCCCGGTCGAGGGTGGCGAGTACGTGCGCGAGGCCAAGATCGGTCAGGCGCTCATGGACGCCGACATTGTGATCAGCCTCACCCACTTTAAGGGCCATGAGCAGGCCGGCTTTGGTGGCGCCATGAAGAACCTGGGTATGGGAGGCGGCAGCCGTGCCGGCAAGATGGAGCAGCACGCCGCTGGCAAGCCGAGCGTCGATACCACCAACTGCGTAGGTTGCCGTGCCTGCGAGAAGATATGCGCGCACAGCGCCATCACGTTTGACGGTACGCGTGAGCGCGAGCTTGCCAACGGCAACACCCGTACGGTTCACGTCGCCGCTATCGACCACGATCGCTGCGTGGGCTGCGGCCGTTGCATTGCGGCGTGCAACCAGGACTGCATCAAGCCCGACTATGATGCCGCGGCCGACGTGCTCAACTACAAGATCGCTGAGTACACGAAGGCCATTGTTCAGGATCGCCCCAGCTTCCACATCTCGCTTGCCATGGACATCAGCCCCAACTGCGACTGCCACCCCGAAAACGACACGCCCATCGTCAACGACATCGGCATGTTCGCGAGCTTCGACCCGGTCGCCATCGACCAGGCCTGCGCCGACGCCGTCCTGGCGTCCGAGCCGCTGCCTAACACCGAGCTTACCGACAGCGCGGCCAAGATGGAGCATAATCACGAGCATCTGGAGGGCGAGCAGGCCAAGGATCCCTTCTGCATCACACATCCCGACACCGACTGGCGCGCGTGCATCGCGCATGCCGAGAAGATCGGCCTGGGCACGAGCAAGTACGAGCTCATCGAGGTCAAATAGCATCTAGTTATTGGACATATCAAGCGCTTTTGTAGCGTTAGTTGAGCAAAAGCCGCCCGCGAGCACAAAGCTCGCGGGCGGCTTTTCGGAAGTGCTAGGGCGTCAGATAGATCAGTAAACCGTACTATTTGCCTAAAAATTCTCGTCGAGGAAGTCGTCGACCGTATTCCAGTAGAGCTCGGGGTCAACTTGCGCACTCTTGGCGTGGGTGGCGCCATGAATGGTGAGCTTTTGCTTGACCTTGCTGGCGCACGCGTCGTAGTTTTGGTCGAGCATGTCGTACGGCACAAAGGTGTCCTGGTCGCCGTGGATAAACAGCATGGGAACCGTCGCGTGTTTGAGTTGCTCCACACTGCTTGCCTTATGAAAGTCGTAGCCCGCGCGCGCGTCGCACACCAAGTTTGCTACATCGAGCAAGGGAAAGCTGGGCAGGCCGAACACGTCCTTGAGCTGCAGAGAAAACTCGTCCCAAACACTCGTATAACCACAGTCTTCGATAATGCATTTCACGTTTGCGGGCAGAGATTCCCCCGCGACGTCCATGGCGGTTGCCGCACCCATCGACTCGCCAAAGACCAGGATGCGCGCCTCGGGGTCAGCCTGAACGATCCGCCCAATCCATGCAACGACATCGAGCCGCTCGGGCCAGCCCATGCCGATATAGTCGCCGCCGGAGCGCTCGTGGGCGCGGGCGGCGGGTGCGAGTACGTTCATGCCGCGGTCGTGGAATCGTTTGACGTATCGGGCCATGCCGATGGGCTCATCGGTGTATCCGTGTAGGCAGATAGCGTAATTGTGCGTGCTCTCTGGGGCGGCAAAATACCAAGCGGCAAGTTCGGTTCCGTCATCTGCGGTGAGGCTGCTGCTCTCGCGGTTCTCTTTAAACCATGCCCGCGCCTCGGTTCCCTCGGCATCCGGCTGCTCACTTTCTTTGTCGTCCTTGCCGTCCTGCATCATCTTCATGGTGTATGGCGCGCGGGGATTTAGCGCGAAGTCAAACAGAAAGTTGCCGGCAAATCCGAGCAGCGCAATGACAACCACCAGTGCAACGATGCCGGCTATCTTGAGCTTTCGATGGGAATGTGCGTTTTGAGCCATGCGGTATTCTCCTATAAGATGTTAATACATCAACATTTAATGCAAGCGCATTATGGACGTTCACCGTTGATGCGTCAACAGGCAAAGAATGGGTAAACAAAGGGTCACGTATGGTGCAAATTTCGCACGCACCCAGACGCTTTGATATAGTGTTGAGAACTCTTTACGTTGGAGGATGTAACCGGCATGTCCGATTCGAGCGACAGTTCCAAGCCGCGACCCAAGGCCGCGGCCGTTCCGCACTACACGGTGGGCGAGGAGATCATGAACTCCGTCACCCATGGTGTCGGCTGCTTGCTGGGTATTGCGGGTCTGGTGCTCCTGATCGTATTCGCTGCCCTGCGCGGCGGAGGCCCGGCCCACATGGCCGCGGCGATTGTCTATGGTGTTAGCATTATCCTCGAGTACCTAGCCTCCACGCTCTACCATGCGATTCAACCCGCGCGCGCCAAGCGCGTGTTCCGCATCATCGACCACAGCTGCATCTACCTGCTCATAGCCGGCAGCTATACGCCGTTTTGCCTCATCACGCTCGCAAACGACGGCGGCGCCGTGCTGTTCTTTGCCGTATGGGCCATCGCCATTATCGGCATCGCCCTCGAGTGCTTTATGCGCGAGCGTCAACCGCACTGGGTAAGCGGCCTGGTCTACCTGCTGATGGGCTGGCTCGTTGTCTTTAAGCTGCCCGAACTTGTGGCGCTGCTCAACCCCGTGGCACTTGCCCTGCTCGCCGTCGGCGGCGTGTGCTACACCGCGGGCGTGCCGTTCTATATCGCCAAAAACGTGCGCTATCTGCACAGTGTTTTCCACTTGTGGGTGCTCGCCGGCAGCATCTTCCAGTTCATGGCGGTGATCCTCTTCGTAATCTAGCGACCGCGCCCACGGCCCCGCTCGCACGGGCGACCGGCGCAATTGCCCTATCCGTCACCTACGCTTACTACCCAACGTCCCGAATCTTGGAGGTTCGAGAAACTCCCGATGGACATAACCATCTCCCTTATCACCACCCTCGTTTTGACCCTCATCAACGGCTACTTCTCTATGTCCGAGATGGCGCTCACCACGGCTAAGCGCGCCGTGCTGGAGCACGATGCCGAGGAGGGCGATAAGCGCGCCGAGCGCGCCGTCCAGCTCGCCGCCGACTCCGATCAGCTGTTGGCTACCATCCAGGTCGCCATCACGCTCGTGGGCTTCGCCTCGTCCGCCGTCGCCTCGACGAGCCTGTCCGACCCGCTCGCCACGTGGCTCATGAGCTTTGGCATCGCGCCGCTTTCCGCCATCGCACGCGGCCTGGCGCCGGTCATCATCACCGTCGCCGTCGCCTTTGTGTCCATCGTGATCGGCGAGCTCGTCCCCAAGCGCATCGGCCTGGCCAATGCCGAGGGCGTGTCCAAGCAGGTCGTGGGGCCGCTTTCCGTGTTCCAGAAGATCGCCCGCCCGCTCGTGTGGCTGACCGGCGCTTGCTCCGACGGCCTGGCCCGCATCCTGCGCATTAAGAGCGCCGACGACCGCCAGAACGTCTCGGAGGAAGAGATCAAGTACATGGTCTCGGAGCAGGACGACCTGCTCGACGAGGAAAAGCGCATGATCCACGAGATCTTCGACCTGGGCGACACCGTTGCCCGCGAGGTCATGGTGCCGCGCGTGGACACCACCATGTGCGAGGATGACGAGACGGTCGCCGACGTGCTGTCCACCATGCGCCAGACCGGCTTCAGCCGTATCCCCGTCTACCACGAGGATCCCGACAACGTGGCGGGCATCGCGCACATCAAGGACCTGATCCAGCCCGCGCTCGACGGCAAGGGTGACCAGCCCATCGCCGACTTTTTGCGCGACGCCACCTTTGTGCCCGACACCAAGGACATTCTGCCGCTGCTGTCCGAGATGCAGACCTCGCACGATCAGATCGTGGTGGTCGTGGACGAGTACGGCGGCACGGCCGGCATCATCACCATCGAGGACATTGTCGAGGAGATCGTCGGCGAGATCGAGGACGAGTTCGACCCCGATAACAAGTACCTCACGCGCCTCTCGCGCCGCGAGTGGCTCGTCGATGGGCGTTTTTCGTGCGATGATGCGATTGAGCTTGGATGGCCGCTCGAGGAAAGCGATGATTATGAGACCATCGCCGGCTGGATTTTGGAGCTTTGCGACTCGGTGCCCGACATCGGAGAGGTGTTTGAGGTCGCGGGGTACAAGTTCAAGGTACAGTCGATGCGTGGCCAGCGCATCTCGCTCATTCGCGTGATCGCTCCGGCCGAAACCGATAAGAAGGATTCCGAGTCCTCGGCAGATAGGCCGGCGTCGTCGGGTGCGGGTTCTGCGGATCCGCACGATGGCGACGAGTAGGACAAGGGCGAGTAGGAGAGAGTTATGGCAGGCCTGTTCAACATCCTGAAGGTCACCGTCAGCGAGGACAAGATCTGCGCGCACGTGCTGGTGAACCCCGGCATGCCGCTCATGACCTCGGAGGATATCGAGGCCACGGCGCGCGTGTACTACCTGGTGCCGGCGATTGCCAAGCATCTGTGCCTGGGCGATTCGGGCCGCGAGTTCCAGGACTGCATGGGCCAGACCGAGCTCTGCCACCTGCTGGAGCACGTGACGGTCGAGCTCATGAACGAGACCGGCCTTGCCGGCAGCATCTCGTGCGGTCGCACGCGCGTGAGTGAGCACGACGAGCGCGTCTTTGAGGTTGAGCTTTCGTGTCCCGACGATGCGCTGGCCATCGGCGCGCTGTCGTCTGCCACCTTCATGATGGATTGGGCTTACCTGCACGCCGACCAGCCCGCCCCCGATGTGGAGGGCACGGTCGCGGGCCTGCGCAACCTGGTTTTGGGTATGCGTGCCGAGGCCGAGGGCAAGGATCCGCACGAGGCTGTCGCCGCCGCGAATGGCGAGGACGTTGCCGAGGACGAGGGTGCTGACGAGGGCGATGTGCCGGTCGACGCCGAGCCCGTTGCCGATGCGACCGCCGAGCCGGCAGCTGAGCCCCAGGGCGTCCCCAACTTTGAAGACGAGCCCCAGGTAGCGATTGATACCGAGGGCGCGGTTGTCGAGAACCACGAGGCCTCCGCGGCCGTCTTCGGCGGCGCGGCAACGGCTCCGGCTGGGTTGGCGCATGAGGGTGGCTTGCCCCTCGTAGACGGTGCCGGCGAGGATCCGGCTGCCACTGTTGCCATGCCCGCCATGCCGCAGGAGTAGGTTCGCTCGCTCAACACCATCATGTACCTGCGTCTTTACCGTATGCAGATGAGCGGGGCGGCAAGTGTTGCGCTGCGGGTATAATGGACAGCATTCAAACGGTGGGCGCCGACGTGCCCGCAGGAGAGGAATGATCATGGGTAAGACTTTTAGCTTTGTCTCCGGTGCACTCTTTGGTGCCGCCGCCGGCGCTATCATCGGCGTTGCTCTGGCCCCGCGCTCGGGTGCCGAGACCCGCGCCATGGCTGCCGATATCGCCAACGACGCTTGGGATAACATGCGCGATACCTACGAGCACGGTGCCGAGGAGGCCCGCGCCGCGGTCAACGACTTCGGTCCGATGGTCGATGCCAAGACCGATGACCTGCGCGCCAAGGTCGACCTGGCCCGCGAGCGTATGGATCAGCTGCGCGAGCAGCTCAACGACGCCATTTCGGGCGGCAACGTGACGCCCGCTGCCGACGTCGTGGTCGAGAACGCCGCCGAGGCCGACACCGAGGCTGCGGAGCCCTCGACCGAGGCATAATGCGCGCCGGGGATTTTGTCGGCGCCAAGATCTATCGCAAGCCCACCGAGGACAAGCGCACTAAAAAGGACGGCACGCCACGTAGCCCTAAAAAGCTCGGAAAGATACACTTTCCGGTCTTTACTCCGGGCGGAACGCGCGTGGTGGGCTTTATGGTTCGCCAGTCCGATATTGCGGGCATGATCGAGCGCCCCGACCGTTTTGTGGCGCTCGATGCCATCGGCGTCTATGAGGGTGCTATCGCGGTGGATGACGCCAAGGACACCTACGATGCCGCCGCGGCCAAGCGCCTCGACATTAACCTGGACGATTGCATCATCTGGGTTGGTATGGACGTGCGCACGGAATCGGGCGATGTCGTGGGATATTGTTCGGACGTGGAGTTCAAGCCGCGCTCGGGCATTGTCCAGATGTTCTATGTGACTGCTGGTGCTGCTTCGAGCGTGCTTGTCGGTGACACGCAGGTGCCGCCGACGATGCTGCGCGGCTACGAGAACGGCGCGATGATCGTTTCGGACGAGGTCAAGGCGCTCGGGTATTCGGGCGGCGCCGCTGCAAAGGCTGCCGAGGCCAGTGTCGTGGTGGGCGATAAGGTCAAAAAGGGCGCCAAGGTGCTCGATGACAAGGGATCGGTCGCCGTGGACAAGGGCAGTCGCGCGCTGGGCAAGCAGCTCGGCAAGACGCGCGGCATGTTCAAGGCCTTTAAGGACGAATACCAAAAGGCGAGCGGGGGCTCGTCAAAAGCTAGCAAATAGCGACGTACCAAATGATGGGAGGCGAGCCGGAGACATGTTGCTCCGGCTCGCTGTGTTTATGGGGGAGGGCACATGCGCCAAAACGGATCCAACTTAAACGGGCACTCCGGTGCGCGTCCGACGGCTCGCCGCGACCTGGGGCAGCTGCCCAGCGGCCAGCGCAAACGCCGCCGTAAGCCCGGCGCGATGTACCTCAACCATAGCCGCGGGTTTAGCGACCGCAGTGCGCGCATTGGCAACGGGCGCTCGCCCCGCCGTCCATCCCGTCTGCCCTATGCGCTCATCGCCGTGGGCTGCGCGCTCGTGCTGTTTATCGCTGCCGTCGTGGGCTACGTCAACCGTAGCGTGGACGTGGAGCTCAACGGACAAAAGACCGCGGTGCGCGTGGGCTCAACGCTGCAGAATCTCATCGACGACCAGGAGCTGACCGACACCTATGACGCGGGCGACCTGCTGGCCGTCGACGACAGCGTGCTCAAGCGCCACGGGGGCGAAAAGCTGTCGGTGAAGGTTGACGGCAAGCGTGTGAAGCAGGGCAAATGGGATAGCCGCGAACTTGCCGGCGGCGAGAAGGTGACGGTCAAGGATGGCCGTAACACCTACGAGAAGCATGAGGTTCAGGCTACGGTTATCGAGCCCAAGCTCAAGGTCGAGGGCACGGGTGCTATCGAGTATGTGCAGACATGGGGCGTCCAGGGTCGCTCCGAGGTGTGGGTCGGCGAGCAGTCGGGCAAGACGCAGGACCGTGGCGAGGTTGTGCCCGCCACCGATTGTGTGGTTGCCTGCGCCAGCGTGGCGCCAAAGGGCAACGAGAAGGTTGTGGCCCTGACGTTTGATGAGGGACCGAGTGGTGCCACCAAGCAGATTTTGCAGGTGCTCAAGGAGAAGGGCGTGAGCGCCACGTTCTTCCTTTCGGGCGATGCCGCCGAGTCCTCGCCCGCCACGGCCAAGGCGATTGTCGATGCCGGGTGCGAGGTCGGCTCCAATAGCTATAGCGACGATTCGCTCAAGGGCGAGGATCGCGAGACAGTGCGCATGCAGATCTCGAAGGGAACCGACGCCATCAAGTCGGCAACCGGCGTCAAGACGATGCTGCTGCGTGCCCCTTACGCCGCTTTTGACGAGCAAAATTGGATTGACTCGATGGACCTGGTGTCTGCCGTGGTCTCGTGGAATATCGACTCGGGCGACTGGTTGCTCAATGGTGCCGACGAGCAGGTCTCGACGGTGCTCGACTCGGTGACGCCGGGCAATATCGTGCTGCTCACCGATAGCGACGAGTGCGCCGAGCAGACGCTCGAGGCGCTGCCGCAGATTATCGACGGCCTCGTTGCGGACGGCTACAAGATTGTGACGCTCAGCGACCTGGTCAAGACGGACACGTCGCTGAGCAAAAAGCTCACCTCGCTGACGAAGGTCACGATGCCCAAGAACGCCGTGTTCCCCCAACTCGCCGAGGACGACGAAACCACGGAGTAATCCCCAACGGCTATGTCAAGGATACGTCAGCGTTTGGTATGCCTGCAATGTGCAGCGCATAAATTCGGTGCCGCAGCGCGATGCTGATGCTATAGTTACTGCGGTTAATGAGGGTCAAGAGAAAGGTTGCAGGTGAAATCCAAACCTCGACCATACAGTCGATGACCCCATGCAGGTGCTTTTTGCGCATGCACGGGGTGTAAGCGTCGAGCGGCGTGCCGCCCGCGCATGCGTATACATATCCAATTGTCCACGGATGGCGTGCCCGTTTTGCCGCGGTCCGCAGGAATAATGATGGGGAGCACCATTGAATTATCTGAGTGAGATGCTCAAACTGCCGGTCTTGGACGTCGACGGCGAGAAGCTCGGCGTGGTCAACGATTTTGGCATTGCTACCGGCGAAGTTTTTCCGCACGTGACGTCGCTCGCGTTCCGCGGCCCCGGCAAGACGCCGTTTATGATCAGCTGGCGCAAATGGGTCGATCGTATCGACGAGACGGGCGTGTACCTCAAGACGTCGGCCACCGAAATCCGCTTTTCGTACCTGCAGCCGACCGAGCTGTTGCTGGCGCGCGATGTTCTCAACAAGCAGATTGTCGACACGCAGGGCATGAAGGTCGTGCGCGTAAACGACATCAAGTTCTCCATGTCGGGCGAAAACCAGCTGCGCCTGCTGGGTGCCGAGGTCGGTGCCCGCGGCCTGCTGCGCGCGATTAGCCCCGCGCTCGAGCATGTCGTCGAGGGCTTTATGAAGCATCTGGGCAAGCCGCTCAGCGAGGACATCATCGCCTGGTCCTACATGGACCTGCTTGACCGTTCGACTAAGAACATCCAGCTCTCGGTTTCGCACAAGACGCTTGGCGAGCTGCACCCCGCCGACATCGCTGACATTATCGAGCAGCTCGACCCGCGCCTGCGTGCGCAGGTGTTCGCACAGCTCGATACCGCCCAGGCAGCCGAGGCCATCTCGGAGTTCGATGACGACGAGCTCATGACCGAGATGCTCGAGGGCATGTCCGATACGGACGCATCGTCGATGCTGGCCATGATGGACCCGGACGACGCCGCCGACCTGATCGACGAGCTCGATTACGAGAAGGCCGAAAAGCTCCTGCGCCTGATGGGCGTCAAGGAGGAAAAGGCGATTCGTAACCTGCTGGGCTACGAGGAAAACACCGCCGGACGTATCATGACCTCGGAGTTTGTCGCCCTGCCCGCCACGGCAACGGTCGGTGACGCCATCGAGGCGATTCGCGAGCTCGACGAGGACTTCGAGAGCGTCTACTACGTCTATACCGAGGATCCGAGCGGCATGCTGACCGGCGTGCTTTCGCTGCGCACGCTGATCGTGGCCGACCGCGACGCCACGCTGGGTCAGCTGGCCTATCGCGACCTGGTCTACGTGTCGCCCGACGAGGACCAGGAAGACGTAACGGACGAGATGACCAAGTATGATCTGGTCGCCATCCCCGTCTGCGACGAGAACCGCCACATCCTGGGTATCGTAACCTTCGACGACGCCATGGACGTTATCGCCGAGGAGCATCAGGAGGACCTGCAGATCGCCGGTATCGGCTCGGGCGACAGCGCGTCCGACGACTCGACGAACGTGCTCAGCTGGTTCGTGCATCGCCAGTACTGGGTTGTTGTATGGGGCATCGCGTCGTGCATCATGGCGACCGTGCTGGGAACGGCGCTCGGCTCCGCGCATCTGGTGGTGTTCCCCATGTGCGCCATGCCGCTCGTGCTGCTGGCGGCCTCGCGCATGGTGTCGTTCGTCAAGAACTACTTCCTGGAGTATGATGGTCACGATGACGAGCCCAAGCCGTATCTGGGATTCTTCTTCCAGAGCACGGGTATGGGCCTGATTCTGTCGCTCGTGACCTACCTGTGCGCCCAGCTGGTGCGCACCGCCGCGTTCCCCGATGCGCCCATGTTTGAGGAGCAACTCTTTACCGGGTGCTTTAATATCGCTGCCATCATTTGCCTGGTTGGCAACATGAGCGCCGTGATTTACCTGATGGTGCTGTTCTGGCGTGACGAGCATGACCTCAACACGTCGGGCACCGCCATGAACGTCATTGCCGTCATGATCTCGTGTGTGGCGTATTGCATCGCCGCGGTGCTGCTCGCCATGTCAGTCATGGGTTAGGTGGTCGCGTGCAAAATACCAAGCAAAAATCGGGCACCAAGCAAAAGCTGACCATCGCGGCCATCTTTGGCGCTATGGGTCCCGGTCTGCTGGCGGCGCTTTCGGGCAATGACGCCGGCGGCATTGCAACGTATTCCAGCGCGGGCGCCAGCTATGGCTACAAGATGCTCTGGATGCTTCCTGTCATGACTGTGCTGCTCATCGTGACGCAGGAGACCGCGGCGCGCTGCGGCTGCGTCACGGGTAAGGGCCTGGCATCGCTCATTCGCGAGCGTTTTGGCGTGCGCAAGAGCGTGTTGGCCATGGCAGCGCTGCTGATCGCCAACACGGCTGTGACCATTTCGGAGTTTGCGGGCATCGCCAGCGGTCTTGCTCTCTTTGGCGTGCCGGCGAGCATCTCGGTGCCGTTGGTGGCGCTGCTGGTGTGGATGCTTACCATGTCGGGTAGTTTCCAGCGCATCGAGAAGATTCTGCTGCTGGTGAGCTGCGTGTTCGTGACCTATATCGTCGCCGCGTTTATGGCTGGCCCCAACTGGGGTGAGGTCGCGGTCGACCTGGTCGTGCCTAACATTCAAAATGACCCCAGCTACGTGTCGCTCGTGGTCGCAACGATCGGTACCACCATCGCGCCGTGGATGATCTTCCTGGCGCAGAACAACGTGGTCGATAAGAACGCGGGCGAGGACGATATCGTGCTGCAGCGTATTGATACCGTGAGCGGCTCGATCGCTGCTGATATCATTGCGGGCTTTATTATCATCACGACCGGTGCGGTGCTGTTCCCGGCGGGTATTCAGATTAGCGATGCCGCCGATGCTGCCCGCGCGCTGGAGCCTATTGCGGGTCAGTGGTCTACGGTACTGTTTGCCTCGGGCCTGGTCGCGGCGAGCTTCTTGGCTGCCTGCGTGCTGCCGGGCGTTACGTCGAGCGCTATCTGCGAGGCATTTGGCTGGGAGCGCGGTGCCGACCGCAGCTGGGACGAGGCCCCGGTCTATCGCGGCATCATTACGGCCATCATCGGTATCTCTGCCGTGCTGGTGCTTATGCCCGGTGTCGATCTGTTCCAGATTATGATGACCTCGCAGGTCATCAACGGCGTGCTACTGCCCGTGGTTCTGGTGTTCCAGGTGGTTATCGCCGCCGACCGTCACATTATGGGCGCCAACCGCAACGGCCGCGTGTGGAATGTGCTCACGTGGGCGACCATCGGCGTGATTACGGTGCTGACAGTTGTTATGTTTGTGCTGCAGGCGATGGGTTACAGCGCCTAGCGTCTCTTTTGAGGCTTCGAGCGGGCCGTAGCGATGGGCCGCGGCCTGTTTTTTGCTTGCTATAGGGGGTTAGTTATATGGCAGTGGGCAAAAAATGCCAAATATGAGTACTGTTGCTAGGGCGATAGCATTTATATGCAAGAAGATAATGTACACAATATAGAGTGTGTACATTAAAATTCACCTCAGCAGACTCTAATCCAGCTAGGTTGGCCGCTCTAGGGGTTTACAGGGATCGCTCAGGCGCCATTTTAGGCGGTTTTTCCTGCTACTAAAATAGCAACAGTACTCATATTTGCCCTTTTTTGTCCACAGCCCCTTGGCATGTTGTTACGAAGCCGCCCCTGGACTGGAATTGACAGCCCAGGGGCGGCTTTCGCTTGTCGCAGGAGTGTCCCAAGGTGCCGGCATAAAAGGAACGTCCCTAGCTGCCGGATTACTTGTCGGTGCCCAGCTTGTGCGGCTTGAAGGCGAGGGCATTGACGAGCGCGTCGGTGGCGGACTTCACCGCTGCCGGCTGCGGGTCGTTGACGTGATCCTCGGGGTGTACGGGCAGGTCCTTCTTGACCGCGTCGTGAATCAAGTTGAGGTATTCGGTCACACCGGTGGTCGACAGGTGCGTGCCGTCGCCATCGAACAGGTCATTTCGGTTGGCGCTGTATCCGTACCAGTCGATAACGCGCACATTTTTGTAGCGCGTGGCGGCGTTGGCAATGGCCTGGTTGGTCGAGCCAACCCACGGCTGCGGGCTGCGCGTGTTTACAAACACGACAATGCGCTTGTCTCCCGCATCGGCCATGATGGCATCGATCTGGTCATCGGTCACCAAGCCGTTGGTGCCCAGGGCAAAGACCACGATTTTGCCGGCAAGGTTCTGTTGGATATAACCCTCAAATGTCGCGCGGCCCGCATCGAACTGGCGGCCCTTTTCGGCATCGATGTGGCTGTGCGGGAACACGCCGTCAAAGGAGTCGACGGCGCGCAGCGACACGGAGTCGCCGATCATGAGCAGGTCGTAGGAGCCATCGGGGAAGCCATCGTTGTCCTTGTCGGTGTCGTCGGCTGCCTGTTGGTCCGTGGGCGCGGCGTTTTTAGCTTCCTTGTTGAGGACTTCGGCGCCTTCGCCGCTGAGCGCGGAGGTTTCCGGCACAAAGACCAGACCGCCCAGCGCGATGACAAGCACGATGCCGCAAGTGGCACACGCAGGAATATGCGAGCGCACCCAGTTGGCGGGCGTGGTGGTGCCATCGCGGAACTCGGACACGGTACGGCCGAAGGCGCCCTTCCTAAACGGCGTCTCGATAAAGCGGTAGGAGCATTCGGCCACGGCTACCACCAGCAGTACCTGCAAAATATACTGCCACCAGGGCGTATCGTTGATGTTGGCAACCGGGTTCATGAGCAGCAGCAGCGGATAGTGCCACAGGTAGATGCTGTACGAGCGCTTGCCAACCCATACGAGCGGCTTGGCGGATAGCGCGCGGGCAACCATTCCCTGGGGCTGCACGCAGGCAGCGATGACCATGAGCGTGAGGATGGAGCACAGCAGCGTGCCGCCGCGATACTGGAACGCGGTGTAGCCGTTGGTGAGTGCGACCATAGCGGCGAGGCCAATCAGGCCTACAACGCCCAACACATCGATGGATGCGGGCGAGGACCAAAAACGCACGAGGGCACTCGGCTGCATCGGGGCGGTCTCGGCTGCATCGTCGGCCGTCGTGCTCTGCTTGTCTTCGGCATTCTTGTCGTGCTTGGCGACGAGGCGGTCGAGCCCCAGGCGACGCGCGAGGCGCACGGGCGCCAGGTCGCGATCGGGGATAAAGGCCATCCAGGCGCCCAGCAGCAGCGAGAACACGCGGGTGTCGGTGCCGTAGTACACGCGGCTGGGATCGGCGGCGGGGTTGTAGAGCACCATCATGGCGACGGCGGAAACCGCGGCAAGGCCCAGAACCACGCGGCGCGTGTTGGGTTTGCTCACATGCATGGATACCATGGCAAACAGCAGCGGCGGCCAGATGAGGTAGAACTGTTCTTCGATGGCGAGCGACCAAAAGTGCGTGAGCGGCGAGGGATCGCCCAAGGCGTTGAAGTACGAGACGTCCTGCGCAATCTGCCACCAGTTGTTGAAGAACAGCAGCGACGGCAGGATGTCGGGACGCATCTTGGTGAGCATCACGTGGTTAAAGATCGTGCACAGCGCGCAGGTCACGAACACTACCGTTACCACGGCGGGGAACAGGCGGCGGATGCGGCGAATCCAGAAGCTCTTGAGGTCGATGCGTCCGGTCTTGGCGACTTCGTTGAGCAGCAGGCGCGTGATCAGATAGCCCGAAAGCACAAAGAAGATCGTGACGCCGAGCAAGCCGCCTTGCGCCCATGTGAGGTTGAGGTGGTAGAGCACCACCGCGACAACGGCGAGCGTGCGCAGGCCGTCGAGGGCGGGAATGTAGCGGGATTTGGGACGAGCGGGCGTCTGGTCTGCGGTGGCGGCGCTGGCATGGTCCGCTTTGTTGGCGGGCGCACGATGAGGGCTCGGGGCGCGTCGCGAGCCGCCGGTGCGGCGCTCGGCCCGCGGACGTTCGTGCGGCGCCGGTTCGTTGCCCGTGCGGCGTCGGCCGCGTGAGCTCGATTGCGGGAATTGTTCCATAAAACATCATCCAATGACGAGAATAATCAGCACGTATTCATTGTAGCCGCCTGCTCCTGTGAATGCTTGCTGCTGGCGCAACCTCAAGCGCGCGTTCACATCAAAGTGAACTAAAGTTATAGAGGTGCGAAAGCATACGATTGACGGCCGACGGTGGGCAAAAAGCCCGCGGATGAGGAGGTTTCCATGGCAGATCGCGGCATCGTTGCGGTGTTCGGCAGCATGAACATGGACCTTTCGGTGGCGTGCGAGCGCATGCCGCGTGCGGGCGAGACCGTCGGCGGAAGCGGTTTTATCACCAACGCCGGCGGCAAGGGTGCAAACCAGGCTGTAGCCGCCGCACGGATGGGCGCGCGTACATGCATGATCGGCGCCGTCGGGCGCGATACATTTGGTGACGCACTGGTGGCGGGGCTCCAAGATGCCGGCGTGGGCGTTGAGTTTGTGGCGCGTCGCGACGACGTGGAGACGGGCACCGCGACTATCATTCGCTGCGAGAACGACAACCGCATCGTGTTATCGCCGGGCGCCAACCATGCGCTTTCGGGCGAGGACGTTGCCTGCGCGCTGCGCTATCTGGTGGCCGACGAGCTCGATGCCAATATCTGCGACCTCGCCCCGGCGGCCGGCGGCGTCTTTATCGCCCAGGGCGAATGCGACCTGATGGCCACGGCCGCGGCGCTCTCTTGCGCCCACAGGCTAGGGTTCTATACGGTCTTTAACCCGGCGCCGGCGTGCGACCTGCCGGCGGGAGCGTGGCCTGCGGTCGACTTGGTTTGTCCCAACGAGACCGAGTGCCAGATGCTGACGGGCATTCTGCCCACAGATGATGTGAGTTGCGTCGCCGCGCTCAATGCGCTGCTCGACAAGGGCGCCGGCGCCGCGGTCATCACGCTGGGCGGATCCGGGTCGGTTACGCTCGGCGATGACGGAGGGCTGCTGCGCATGCCGGCGCTCTCCAGCGAGGTGGTCGACACGACGGCTGCGGGCGATACGTTTATCGGCGCACTTGCGGCGGCTCGGCTGCAGGGCTTGCCTCTCTTTGAGTGCATGGCCGCGGGCGCTCGCGCCTCGGCAGTGACGGTGTCGCGCCTGGGTGCTCAGCAATCGATTCCCACGCGCGCCGAAGTTGAACATAAGTTTGGTTTAGACGGTTTAGACGGAGAAGCGGAGTAGAACAATGGCAACCAAGAAGCTGATCCTTGATTTGGATATGGGCGTGGACGACGCCATGGCGCTCGCCTACGCCATCGCGAGCCCCGAGGTGGAGCTCGTCGGTATTACCACGTGCTTTGGCAACGTGCGCGTCGAGCAGTCGGCGCATAACTGCCTGGCGGTGCTCGACCTGTTGGGCCGACCCGAGGTGCCGGTGTACCTGGGCGCCGATCGTCCCATTAAGGCGAACGAGCCCTATACGCCGCCGGCGTCCACCACGCTCATCCATGGTAAAAACGGCATTGGCGGCGCGAGCGTACCTGCATCGCCGTATGAGCCGGTGGGGGCGACGTCTGCCGACGGCAACGCTGCGGTCGATTACCTGATCGATGCCGCACGCACCTATGGCCCCGATCTGGTCTATGTGGCAACCGGTCCGCTCTCTAACTTAGCGCTTGCTCTTGAGCGCGATGCGGCAGCGATGATGTCTATCGGCCGCGTGGTCGTGATGGGCGGCGCCCTGACCGTGCCCGGCAACGTGAGTGCGGGTGCCGAGGCCAACATGGCGAGCGACCCCGAGGCGGCCGACGCCGTGCTACGCTCGGGCCGTAAGCTCACCATGGTTGGTCTGGACGTGACGCATCGCGTGGTGCTGACACGCCGTGACATTGCGGGTTGGACGGGTTCGGGCACCATGGCGGGCTGCGCGTTTGCAAGCATGGTCGAGCACTATATCGGTTCGTACGAGATGAATGCGCCCTACCTGGGCGGCTGCGCGCTGCACGACCCGCTGGCTGTTGCCGTGGCAATCGATCCCACGCTTGTGGGCGCGCTCGGTTGCAACCTGCGCGTCGACCTGCTGGGCGAGTATCGCGGCCGCACTATCTGCGATGAGCGCCGCGTGGCCGACCCCGACAAGAGCGCGCTTGTGGCGCTGACGGTGGATGCCCCGCGTTTCCTCGCCGAGTTCAAATCCCGCATGGCCCACGTCTTGGGCTAACCGATCCATGCGCCCCGTCCCCAAAGCAGTCTTTTTGGGACGGGGCTTTTTTAACTACTTTGTAGCGATGATTTTTCTGGGACGGGGCTTAAAAAATCATTGTGTACCTAATGATTTTTTAATCCCCGTCCCAGAAAAATCATCGGGTGGCAAAACAGTCAAAAAGCTGCGTCCCAAATTGGCGACTATGTTGGTTTGCCTATATAGCTAGCTGCCGTAAACAGATTGAACACCGTTTATAGAATTAACGTGACCGTTAGCCTAAAACCCATTGTTCGCTCGAGGCCCTCGTGGTTGCATGGGTAAGAAAGCCTAGATAATTGGCACATGTACGTTTAAGTGGGGGCAGCATGAAAGAGCTCTTTGGCATCGACGTGGGCGGTACGGCGGTTAAGTGGGCTGTGCTGGGCGAGGACTATTCCATCCGAGAGCGCGGTAGCCTACCGACCCATTTTGGAGCCGCCGAAGAAGTGGTCGAGGCCCTGGCCGGCCTTGTCGAGCCGTATCGCGAGCGTGTCTCCGCCGTGGGCGTGAGCGCGCCCGGTGGCATCTACGAGGGGGACGAGGACGGCACCATTCACCGTGGCGGTGCGCTGACGTACATGGACGGCTGCCCGCTGGGAAGGCTCTTGCGCGAGCGTCTTGGCATGCCGGTGTCTGTCAATAACGACGGCAAATGCTGTGCGCTTGGCGAATATGCGGCGGGCGCGCTACGTGAGCATCGTATTGGCGTGGTACTTGCCATTGGCACCGGGATTGGCGGCGGCATCGTTATCGACGGTCATGTCCTTCGCGGCTCGCATGGTTTTGCCGGCGAATTCAGCTTTTTGCGCAACGACACGACGCGTGCGGCAGCGATGGGCAACGTGTTTGCCGGCACAGGCGGCTGGCGCGCGCTGCGCGATGCTGCTGTGGCGGAGAAAGGACTGCCGGCAGATACTGCCGTGGACGGGCGCCGCGTCTTCGAGTGGATCGAGGCCGGCGACGAGGCGGCCCAGCGCGCTCTCGACCGCTATGCGCGTACGTTTGATGCCCAGCTCGTAAACCTGCAGGCCGTGCTCGACCCCGAGGTCTTTGTGATTGCGGGCGGCATTTCGTGCCATCCCGAACTCATTGATGCACTTCGCGACCAGATGCCCGCTGCGCTCGCTGGCTACGAGGGCGGTTTTGCCGGCATCCCCGAGCCGCAGATTAAGGTGGCCGAACTCGGCAACGATGCCAACCTGTACGGAGCCGTGCAGGAGGCCATGCGCCTCTAAAGGTAGTCAAAAAAGCCCCGTCCCAAATTGGCTACCGGTAAAAAGTGGCCGTTGGGGGAATAGTCGAGCCGCAACGCTTGACAACAGGGTAAACTAGCTACTAAACATTTACTATTCTGTTTAGATTGAATTTTCGGTCGTTTAGTTGCCGAGCCAATGAGCTCGGCCGCGACCGTCGCTAGGGAGAAACGATGGCCAAAGCAAGTGTCCGCGAGATCAGCCGCATCACCGGGTTTTCGCCCGCGACCGTGTCCAACGCGCTCAACCGCAAGCGCAGCGTGAGCGAGGAGACCGCCAAGATTATCTTGGAGTGCGCACAGTCGCTCGGCTACCAGCAGTCGACGCAGCTCGAGAGCATTCAGTTTGTGCTCGCGCGCAAGACGGGCGCCATCCTGGACGAGAGCACCTTCCATCCCGCGGTGATCGAGGGTGTGGAACGCCAGGCGCGCCGCCACGGTATGAGCACGAGCTTTGTTTCGCTCGACTTTAGCGACCTGGACGCCGTGCGTCCGCAGGTCGAGGGCCTCATCGCCGATCCGTCGGCCGCCATTGTGCTCATGGGCACCGAGCTGGGCGAGGAAGACTACGCCCTGTTCGCCAACGCCGCCGCCCACCTGATCGTACTCGACGGCTGGAGCGACCGCCAGTACTTTGATGCCGTGGTCATCGCCAACACCGACTCGGTGCTGCGCGCCGTGGACCATCTTATCGAGAAGGGGCACAAGCAGATCGGCTATCTTGCCGGCAACCTGCGTATCCGCAACTTTAAGGACCGTGAGCGCGGTTACCGTCAGGCGCTTGAGGACGCGGGCCTCGAGCCCAATCCGGCATGGCATATCACCCTGGGCACCACGCTCGAGGGTGCTTACCACGACATGGGCGCATGGCTCGACAGCGTCTCGCGCGACGACCTGCCGACGGCTTTCTTTGCCGAAAACGACGTGCTCGCCGTAGGCGCCATGCGCGCGCTGAACGAGCACGGCATACGTGTCCCCGAGGATGTCTCAATCATCGGCTTTGACGATCTGTCTTTGGGCGCCTTCTCCAATCCGCCGCTCACCACGGTGCACGTTCCCAAGCACGAGGTGGGCGAGATCGCGGTGCGCCGCCTGGTGGGCAACATCCGCAATCCCAAGAGCTATACCTGCAAGACGGCCGTGTCGACCTACTTTGTCGAGCGCCAGAGCGTGCGCGAGCTCTAGGCTGAGCGGCGCTTGATCAGCGATGCCCCCAGCTCAATTTTGAGCGGGTGGTGTTCGGTCTCGTCGATGATCTCGACGATGCGCCGCGCGGCGACAGTGCCCATATACTGCGACGGTACGTTGAGCGTGGTCAGCTGCGGCTGCACGTAGGTGCCGCCCACGTGGTTGTCGAAACCGACGATGCACACATCATCGGGCACGCGATAACCGCGCTCTATAAGCGCCTTCATGGCACCTATGGCAATATCGTCAAAAACGGCGACGTAGCTTTGGGCAAGGGGCTCGCCCGCATCGATGATGTTGAGCATGCTTGCGTATGCGTCGTCTGGAGTGGTGGCGAGTTCGTGGACGATACCGCACTTTTCCGATCCGGCTAACTGACCGACGGCGTGCTCGTAGGCAAAACGCCGTTCGGTGAAGTTGCCCAAGGTGACAGGTGCCGTTAAGAGCCCGGGGGCAGATCCAAGCTTCGAATACAGGTACTGCACGGCAAGCGTCATGCTCGCGACGTTGTCGATCTTGACCGTATCGACTCCAACACTCATGCATGAATCCAGCAGCAACAGAGGGCAGTCCAGCGACGCGAACGGCATAAAATCCGACTCGAACATCTCTGTCGCAAGGATGATGACGCCGTCGTATCGCGCCTCGGCGATGTTGGCAATCTGCTCCTGTGTATTCTCGTATGGCGAGTAGTTAACCAGTGAAAACGAGAACCCCGCGTGCCTCAGGGCACCTTCGACTCCGGCAAGCATGTCGGAAAAGAAAGGGCTCGAGAAGATGCGGCGTCGATTAAAGGCAACCAGTGCGACGGTTCCGCTCTTTTGGCGTTCAAACTTAATCTTGCTAAAGTCGTAACCTAGGGCCTCGGCGGTGCTAAGTACTAGCTGGCGAGTCTTTTCGCTTACGCCGCGTCGGTTGTTAAGCGCGAGGGAGACGGCCGCTGCCGAGATTCCCAGCTGGTCGGCGATTTGTTTTGCAGTAACGGCCATGGTGATTCCTAACGATTGGTAACTAAAAGTGAGCTTAACACTCAGCTGTTCATTAAGCTAAACATTTAGTAATTCAACTTAAGAATCGATAGAAGTTAAGTTGCGTCCCCAGTAGAGTTTGTCTCAACAAACGCAACAGCAAAGGGGGACGAGATGATCAGCGGTATTTCCGAAATGCCCATCACGGATGAAAGCTATCCGTTTTCGAGCGCCGAGCGCTACTGTCATCTGAGCGCGTACGGCTACGTCGAGCGTGAGTATCGCGTTGACGGCACGGCCAACGTATACCGCACTGCCGATGAAGACGGCGGCGTGGAGGTTATGACCGCCGACGCCCCCTATTCCAACCGCATCGTTGTTCGCGCCCCGAAAGACCCGGCGCAGGCGAGCGGCAATGTGGTGGTCGAGATCATCAACCCCACGTCGTTCATGGAAATCGAGCGCATGTGGATCTTGGGCTACGGCGAGTTTGTGCGCTCCGGCGACATCTATGTTGGCATTACCAGCAAGCCCAACACCATCGCCAAGCTCAAGGAATTCAATCCCGATCGCTATGGCTTTATGAGCTGGGCAAACCCGACTCCCGAGCGCCCCTTCGACTACGATCCGAAGCAGCTCGAGCGCGGCGGCGCGCTTCCCGATATGGACATCTCCTACGAGACGGGCCTGTTTTGGGACATGCTGACCGATCTTGCCTGGTTACTGCGCGGAGACTCCGACCTCAACCCCATTCGCGATTATCCTCGCCAGACGATCTGCCTTACGGGATGGTCGCAGTCCGGCGCCTACCTGTTCCGCTACCTCAACAGCTTTGCCTATCGCGAGGACGTGTGCCGTGACGGTCGCGTGTTTGACGGATATCTGTCCGGCGGTGGTATCCACTCGATGTGCATTCCCGTCAACCAGTACGAGAGCGACCGAGGGTATGCGCACCACCTGCTGCGCGTCGAGCATGCCGAGGAGCCGTTTATCGCCCTTCAGACCGAGAGTGAGAATGGTCGCTTTGAGAGCTGGCGCACGCTTATACCCGATAGCGACGATCCCGATTTTAAGTACCGACTGTATGAGGTGACGGGATCCTCCCACGATACGCAGTGGAGCTATGTCGACTATTACCAGGACGACGAGGACCTCAAGCGCATCGATCATTTGCCGGTGTACGTCGGCAAGCACGCCGAGGCAAACGCCTACCCGTCGCAGTACCTCTTCCACGCCGCCTTCCGCAACCTGTTCCGCTGGGTTCGCACGGGGGCCGCACCGGCGACGTGCCCACGCATTGAGCTGGATACGAACGGCGAGAACGTAAAGGATGCCTTGGGCAACACCAAGGGCGGCCTTCGCACTTGCCTGCTCGAGCATCCGTTTGCCCGCTATTCCAACACGAGTCTGGTGGAGCCGGGCCAGGGCACGGTCGACAAGACGAGCGACAAGGATGGACTGTTTGGCCATATGGAGTCGTTTTCGGCATCGATGCTCAAGGAGCTGTACGGATCGCTTGATAACTACCGTGCCCTGTGCGAGCGCGATACGGCAATCGAAGTGTCGCAAGGCTTCATTTGCGCTGAGGACGCCCAGGCGATCGTTGACTTTGCCGTGACGTCCGCCAGCGAGCGAGGACTGAACTAGTAGGTACCAAGACCAGAAAGGGGTCTGCAATGGATATGACGTTGAATCAAGATGCTGCTACCGAGATGTGGCGTCCGGTTGTTCTGACGTTCGAGAGCGCCTGTTCGTTCGACAACCCGTTTTTGGATGTTGAGATTTGGGCGGAGTTTACCGGTCCGAGCGGCAGGGTAATCCGCCGTGAGGCCTACTGGGACGGCGAGTGTATCTATCGCGTGTCGTTTGCCCCGACCGAGCTCGGCGCTTGGAGCTACGTTATCGAGGCTCCCGAGCAGACCGGCCTTAATGGCTGCACGGGCAACGTCGAGGCCGTGCCGTACACCGGCGAACTCGATCTGTACCGCCACGGTTTTATCCGCGTTGCGGACAATCCGCATATGTTTGCCTATGCGGATGGCACGCCGTTCTTTTGGCTGGGCGATACTCATTGGGAGTTTGCCTATCGCGAGAGCTGGGACAAGTCGAACCACCCCGGTATGACGAGTCAGTTCCGCGGCATGGTCGACCTGCGCGTTGAGCAGGGCTTTACCGTCTATCAGACCAACCTGCGCTCTGACATGGGCGCGCGTGACCGCTATTGGATTGACGGTGGCATGGCCAAGGGCGCGGAGGATCTGCCCAATGTGGCGTTCTATCAGCAGGAGCTCGACCGCCGCATGGCCTATATCGCCGATGCCGGCTTGGTCAACGCGCTTGGACAGGCATGGGCATTTTCCATCCGCGGTGAGAACGCGGTCGAACACCAAAAGCATCTTGCCCGCTATCTGGTGGCGCGCTATGGCGCGTACCCCATGGTGTGGACACTTGCCGGCGAGGTCGCCGGGTATGGCAAAGAAGACCGAGCCGCTTTGATCGACAGTTGGCGCGAGGTTGCCCTGGAGATCGAGGCCCGCGACGGCTATGGCCACCTGGCGACGGCGCACTATACCAACGAGCGACCTTTTGCCGACTACTACCAGGACGAGTCCTGGATGGATTTTACGCTCAACCAGGCCGGTCACGGAGATTACCTGATCAAGGCGAGCGATTACTTTGACTATCTGGAGGCTCATGGCGACAAGCCCTTCGTCGAGGGCGAGGCGCTCTACGAGTTCTGTTCGACGCTTGAGGAAATGGGCACGCGCCTGTGTACTGCAGACATGCTGCGCCGTGTGGCATACATCTGCATGCAGGCCGGCGGCGCCGGCTATACCTACGGAGCCCAAGGTATCTGGGACAACGTGTGGGAGAGCCCCAAAGAGCTCGATCCCTTCATGGCGATCTTCAACCGCTTTGGCATTACGTGGGCCCAAGCGGTAGATGGAGAGGGCGCGGTCCAGATGGGCTACATGCGCTCCTTCTACGAAGACAATCACTTCTGGGAGCTCGCTCCCTACGAAACGACCGATGTGGGCAACCTGTTTGCCAACAAGGCTCCGCTGGCAACCGCCAATCAGGACCTTTCGCGCATCGTCGCGTACTTTGGCGATGCCGTGCGCCGAAAGCTTGCTATCGAGGGCGTGCCGACGGGCGCTGCCTATGCAAGCCGATGGTTTAACCCCTGCACGGGCGCATACCGTGACGGCGAGGACATCCTTGCCGTCGCGGACAGCATCACGCTGCCAGAAAAGCCTGAGGTCGGGGATTGGCTCCTCGTCCTCGAGCTCAAGGCATAACCATATTTTTCTTTGGTCATAGGCGGGAAAGAGTCGGCCGCAATTTCCCGCTTGACAACTACGTGAACCGTTAAGAGAGGATCAGTGGACACGAAATGAGCGTTCTCGATTCGATGCAGGGCTTCCTCGAGAAGCATGTGGGCCCCATTGCCCACAAGGTGAGCAGCTTTAAGGTCGTAAAGGGTCTTATGTCCGGCATGATGTCGACCATGCCCGTTACGTTGGGCGTGGCGCTGCTGTCAATTATCAACGGACTGCCGATTCCGCCGCTGCAGGCGTTCCTTACCAGCACCGGCATGTCGGCGACGATTAGCGATGTGCTGGTCGTTACCATGAACCTCGGCGCCATCTACATGTGTGCCTCGGTCTCGTACGCCTACGGCAAGGTGCTCGAGAACAAGGGCCTTACGTCGACGGTTGCGGCCATCGGTGTCTTGCTCCTCCTGATCCCGCTGGGTCATGCCGAGGACGGCTCCACGTTTATCGCCACCAGCTATCTGGGAAGCTCGGGTCTGTTCGTGGCGCTGCTCGTGGCACTGATCGTGCCCAAGGCGCTCAACTTCCTTATGAAGCATATGGCTATTCCCATGCCCGATTCCGTCCCGCAGTTTGTTACCGATTCGCTGTCTCCGATGTTCTGCGCCATCGTCATCTTCACCACGGCTGCTCTGGTTAAGTGGGGCATGGGCATGACGAGCTTCGGCGATGTCTTTAACCTCATCAACAGCACCATTGCCACTCCCGTTATGTTCCTGGGCTCCAGCCCCTGGGCCGTTGTCATTTACTTTACGCTGTGCAACCTGCTGTTCTTCTTTGGTATCCACCCCAGCGTCCTGATGGGCGTGTACATGCCGGTTATCCAGGCCTGCGCTCTTGCCAACACCGAGGCATTCGTTGCCGGCCAGCCACTGCCGTACCTGTCGTTCATCATCATGTTCTCTGTCGGTTCTGTTGACGCCCTTGGCATGGAGCTTGCGCTGCTCACGGCCAAGTCCGAGCGCTACAAGGCCCTCTCCAAGATTGCCCTGGTGCCCGCACTCTTCAACATCTCCGAGCCCATCATCTTCGGTACGCCCATTGCCATGAACCCTTATATGTTCATCCCCTACATCCTGCTCAAGCCCGTGGCCTGCATTGCTGCCGCCGTCGGCCTGATGCTCGGTCTGGGCAATGCATTTAACCCGACCATTTCCATGCCGTTTGTCGTGCCGCTGCCCATCAGCAACTTCTTTACGGGCGGCATTGGCCTGGTCGCAATCGTCCTCGCCGCAATCCTGCTGGTCGGACTGCTGTTTATCCCGTTCGTCAAGATGGCCGATAAGGAGGCACTGGCCGAGGAAGCTGCTGCAAAGGCTTCTGCCGAGTAGGTCATTGTCCACAAGTTCGAAGGTTCGGCCGATCGCGTTGATCGCCGAAACATATAAGTCCCTGTGAGGGGTTACAGGAAAGGAACTGCAATGAAAAACATCGTTCTAATGTGCGCCGGCGGCATGTCCACGAGCACCATCATGAAGAACATCAAGAAGGCTGCTGACGCCGAGGGTCTGGAGTGCGAGGTCTCCGCCCACGCCGTCAACGAGGCCGCGACCATTGGCCGCAATGCCGACTGCATCCTGCTTGGGCCGCAGGTTGGCTATGCCAAGGACGAGGTCTGCGCCGCATGTCCCGAGGTGCCGGTGGGCGTGATCCCCATGACCACCTACGGCATGATGGACGGCGTTAAGGCGCTAGCCCAAGCCAAGGAACTGATGAGGCTGTAAGCATGACGACGGAAGAGATTCAGCTTCAGAGCTTTCAGATCATTGCAGGCGTCGGCTGCGCGCGTAGCTGCTATATCGATGCGATTCACCTGGCCCGCGACGGTAAGTTCGAAGAGGCCGAGGCAAAGATCGCCGAGGGCCAGCAGCATTATGCCGAGGGTCACGCGGCTCACGGCGGCCTTGTCCAGCAGACGGCTGCCGGCGAGGACCTGAGCATCGACCTTTTGGTCGTTCATGCCGAGGACCAGCTTATGAGTGCCGAGGGCTTTGGCATCCTGGCCAAGGAGTTCGTGGACGTCTATCGCAAGATGGGTGCTTAGCCACCGGCTTTGCCGACAGGCCATTGTCGCGGCACATACTTGCGCCGAAGAGACGGCAACGAGCCCGTTCACATACAGGTACGGATAGAGAGGGTCCTTCGGGACCCTCTTTTTGTTCCCCTTGTATGTTCAGAATGTTTATATACCGTTTAGGCTGATTTCTCTACCGTTTACGGGTATTTCGCGTTAAACTTCTAAACAGAAGAGTAAAACATTTAGTAAACAGAACAAAACGAAACATGCGTCTGTTTACTGAACATGTGACTAGGGGAGGACGTACATGGATAAGATCAAGCTCGGTTTTGTGCCCACGCGCCGCAGTATCTTTAGCGCGCCGGACGCGATCAAGTATCGCGGTCTGACGGCTGACCGCCTGCGCGAGATCGGCGTCGACATCGTCGATATCGACGACATCAACGACGAGGGCCTGCTGTTCGACGACAGCCATATCGAGCCCATCGTCAAGAAGTTCCGCGCCGAGGGCGTCGACGGCATCATGCTCTGTCACGCCAACTTTGGCACCGAGTACGTCTGCGCCCGCCTTGCCCGCGAGCTCGGCCTGCCCGTGCTGCTGTGGGGCCCGCGCGACGAGCGCCCCGAGCCCGACGGCACCCGCCTGCGCGACAGCCAGTGTGGCCTGTTCGCCACCGGCAAGGTTCTGCGCCGCTTCCAGGTCCCCTTCACCTACATGACCAACTGCCGCCTGACCGATCCCGAGTTCGAGCGTGGCGTTTGGGACTTCCTGGCCGTGTGCAACGTCGTTAAGACCTTCAAGCACACCCGCATCCTGCAGATGGCCACCCGTCCGTTCGACTTCTGGTCGACCATGTGCAACGAGGGCGAGCTGCTCGAGAAGTTCAACATACAGCTTTCGCCCATCCCCATGACCGAGCTAGTTCAGGCTGTGCGTGACGCTCAGGCCGACGAGCAGGCCATGTCCGCCATGCTCGCCCACATCGCCGACAGCTTTGAGATCTGCATCCCCGAGGACAAGGTCCCCGCGGTCGCAGGACTCGCCATCGCCATGAAGCGCCTGGTCGAGAAGTACGGCTGCAACGCTGGCGCCATCCAGTGCTGGAATGCCCTGCAGGACGAGCTAGGCATTATGCCCTGCGCCGCCAACGCCATTCTCAACGAGATGGGTATCCCCATCGTGTGCGAGACCGACATCCACGGCGCTATCACCGCGCTGATGGTCGAGGCCGCCGATCTGGGTCGTCACCGTGGCATGTTCGCCGACTGGACGGTTCGTCATCCCGACAACGAGAACGGCGAGCTGCTGCAGCACTGCGGCCCTTGGCCCTGCAGCTGCGCGGCCGTCAAGCCCAAGCTCACCTACCCGCTGGCCTTCGATCACCCCGGCGCGCTGACGGCCGAGGCCAAGCACGGCGACCTCACCCTTGCCCGCTTTGACGGCGACAACGGCGAGTATTCGCTGCTGCTGGGCAACGCCCGCGGCATCGACGGCCCGGCCGGCATGGGCACCTACCTGTGGGTCGAGGTCGAGAACCTCAAGCGCCTCGAGGCCAAGATCGTCGAGGGCCCCTACATCCACCACTGCGTGGCCATCCATGCCAACGTGGTGCCGGTGCTCTATGAGGCATGCAAGTACATCGGCATTGCCCCCGACCTGTACGACCCCATCGAAGAAGACGTCAAAGCCTACCTGCGAGGAGAGTAGAAATGGCAACGATTGAAGAGCTTGAGTCCCTGCGTTGGGATCTTCGCCGCGATTGCGTCGACATCATCATGGCCGGCGCCGGCGGCCACATCGGCGGCGACATGTCGGTCATCGACGCGCTCATGACCCTCTACGCCAACCACCTCAACATTACGCCCGAGACCGTCGACGACCCCAATCGTGATCGCTTCGTCCTCTCCAAGGGTCACGCCATGGAGGCCTACTACGCGGTGCTGTGCCGCGAGGGCTACCTGGACCTCGACGACGTCAAGGCCCGCTTCTCCAAGTTCGGCAGCCCCTATATCGGCCACCCCAACAACAAGCTCAAGGGCATCGAGATGAACTCGGGCTCGCTGGGCCACGGCCTGCCCGTGGCCGTGGGCATGGCGCTCGCCGGCAAGATGGACGGTCGCGACTACCGCGTCTACACCATCATGGGCGATGGCGAGCTTGCTGAGGGCTCGGTCTGGGAGGGCGCCATGAGCGGCGGCAACTACCAGCTCGATAACCTGTGCGCGCTCGTGGACCGCAACCGCCTGCAGATCAGCGGCAGCACCGAGGACGTCATGAAACAGGACTCGCAGGAGGAGCGCTGGGCCGCCTTCGGTTGGAACGTGCTGTCCATTCCGGGCAACGACGTCCAGGCCATCGACGCCGCGCTGACGCTTGCCGCCGAGACCAAGGGCAAGCCCACGGTCATCATCCTCAACACCGTTAAGGGCTACGGCTCGCCGGTTATGGAGGACAAGGCCAGCTGGCATCACCACCTGCCCAACGATGAGGAATATGCCCAGATCATCGCCGATTTCGCTGCCCACAAGGAGGCCATCAATGGCTAACAAGATCGCCAACCGCAAGGTTATCTGCGACACGCTGCTCGAGGCCGCCGCAACCGATAAAGACATCGTCGTCTTGTGCTCCGACTCCCGCGGCTCCGCGTCGCTCACGCCGTTCTTCGATCAGTATCCCCAGCAGTCCATTGAGGTGGGCATTGCCGAGCAGGACTTGGTGAGCATCGCCGCCGGCATGGCCTCGTGCGGCAAGAAGGCCTGGGCCGCCTCGCCGGCGTCCTTTGTGACCACGCGTTCGTATGAGCAGTGCAAGGTCGACGTTTCGTACTCCAACACCAACGTCAAGCTCATCGGCATCTCGGGCGGCGTGTCCTACGGCGCCCTGGGTATGAGCCACCACTCCGCGCAGGATATCGCCGCCATGAGCGCGATCCCTAACATGCGCGTGTACCTGCCGAGCGACCGCTTCCAGACCGCCGAGCTCGTGCGCGCCTTGGTCGCCGACAACAAGCCGGCCTACATCCGCGTGGGCCGCAACCCGGTCGAGGACGTGTACACCGAGGACGAGTGCCCGTTCCAGATGGATCGCGCCACCTGGGTGCGTCGCGGCGCCGATGTGACGATTGTCGCCACCGGCGAGATGGTCCGCCATGCCGTGGACGCCGCCGATCTGCTGGCCGAGCAGGGCATCTCGGCAACGGTGCTCGATATGTACTGCGTCAAGCCGCTCGATGCCGAGGCTGTGATCGAGGCCGCCGGTGCCACGCGCGCCGTCGTGACCGTCGAGGAGCACAGCCCCTTCGGCGGCCTGGGCTCCATGGTCGCGCAGGTCGTGGGCGAGCATTGCCCGCGTCCGGTCAAGTGCCTGAGCCTGCCCGATGCGCCGGTCATCACCGGCACGAGCCCCGAGGTCTTTGCGCACTACGGCCTGACGGGCGAGGGAATCGCCAAGACGGTCGCCGAGTTCCTCGGCAACTAGTAGAAACAGACGCTGCGCGGCCGCCAAGCACCGCACCTTGCCGTTCAAACCGTCGCCTGCGTACACAGAGTATGCGGCGCTCCTCTTTCACGGCAATCTGCGGCACTTGACGGCCGCTCGCTCCTTGTCCGTCGGGTTTTAGTTTTTGAATCGACGGGGGAGACAGGAGAGTACATGAGCAATTACATTATCGGAATCGATCAATCCACGCAGGGCACCAAGGCGCTGCTGGTGGACGAGGGCGGCCATTTGATTCATCGTGCCGATCGCCCACATCGCCAGATTGTTAACGAGGCTGGCTGGGTGAGCCATGATCCAGCCGAGATCGCCGCCAACGTGCTGGCCGTGGCGCGCGCCGTGGTGGAGGAGACCGGGGTCGATCCGGCCGACGTTGCCGGCATCGGCATCTCCAACCAGCGCGAGACTACTGTTGCCTGGAGGCGCACGACGGGCGAGCCACTGTGCGACGCCGTGGTGTGGCAGTGCGCCCGCGCCCGCGAGCTGTGCGACGAGCTGGCCGCGCGCGAGGGCGTGGCCGAGCTGGTGCGCGACACGACGGGCCTGGTACTCTCGCCCTACTATCCGGCGGGCAAGATGGCTTGGATTCTCGCGAACGTTCCCACGGCTGCCGAGGCCGCGGCGGCGGGCGAGCTGTGCCTGGGCACCATCGATGCCTGGGTGGTCTGGACGCTCACGGGCGGCGCGGAGTTCCGCTGCGACTGGTCCAATGCCAGTCGCACGCAGCTCTTCGACCTGCGCCGTGGCTGCTGGAGCGAGCCGGTGTGCGAGGCCTTTGGCGTCGATTCGGCTTGCCTGCCGCAGGTGACCGATTCCGATGGCCTGTTCGGCATGACGGACCTGGGCGGCTTTTTGCCGGCGCCCGTGCCCATTCACGGCGTGCTCGGCGACAGCCATGCCGCCTTGTTTGCCCAGGGCTGCCATAGCCGCGGCATGGCCAAGGCGACCTATGGCACCGGCAGCTCGGTCATGATGAATGTCGGCGACGAGTTCGTTGCCAGCTCGCATGGGCTTTCGAGCTCGCTCGCATGGCGTATGGACGGCGTGACCGAGTATGTGCTCGAGGGCAACGTGAGCTACGCCGGCGCCGTCAAGACGTGGCTGCGCGACGACCTGGAGCTCATCAACAATCCCGAAGAAGTCACCGACCTGTGCTACGCCGCCAATCCGGCGAGCCGCGTCTACTTTGTGCCGGCGTTCACTGGCCTGGGTGCGCCGCACTGGGCGAGTGACGCCGAGGGCTGCGTCTTTGGCATGACGCGCACCACAGGTCGCGCGGAGTTCGTAAAGGCCGCCGACGAGTCGATCGCCTATCAGATCTTTGACGTCATCGATGCGATGGTCGAGGATTCGGGCGCGGCGCTGGCCGAGCTTCGTGTTGACGGCGGTCCCACGCGCGACGCGTACCTGATGCAGTTTGAGAGCGACCTGGTCGGCTCGCCCATCCGCATTGCGAGCAACGACGAGATGAGCGGTCTGGGCGCGGCCTGGGCCTGCGGCATTGCGCTGGGCATGTACACGCGCGATGTCGTCGACGTCTATGGGGCCCGCGGCATCGTGGAGCCTGCCATGCCCGCCGGCGAGCGCGCCAAAAAGATCGCCGGCTGGCGCCACGCCGTAGCCGCCACCATCTCGTACACTGCCTAGAATGATTTTTCTGGGACGGGGATTAAATAATCATTCGGTCCCCGCCCCGGGCAGCTCATTTGGGACGGGGCTTTTTTGACTGGTATGATTGGTGCGACCATTCGAGCCAGCTAGAAGAGCCCCGTCCCAAATTGACTACCGAGAGGATCTGCCATGGAGCGCATCGCGAGTTTTTCCGTTGACCATCTGCTGCTTGAGCCCGGCGTGTACGTGAGCCGCATCGACCGCGATCCGGCGACCGGCGCTGCCGTCACCACCTTTGACCTGCGCCTGACCACGCCAAATAAGGAGCCGGTCATGAACACGGCCGAGTGCCACACCATCGAGCACCTGGGTGCCACGTTCCTTCGCAATCATGCCGAGTGGTCGAGCCGCATTGTCTACTTTGGCCCCATGGGCTGCCGCACGGGCTTTTACCTGGTTGTCTTTGGTGAGCTGACGAGCGAGGAGATTCTGCCGCTCGTGCGTGAGCTGTTCGAGTTTGTCGCTGGCTTTAAGGGCGATGTCCCCGGAGCCGCTCCCGAGGAGTGCGGCAACTACCTGGACCAGAACCTCCCCATGGCAAACTGGCTCGCGCGCCGTTACCTCGACCGCGACCTGGCTGATATCGACGAGAAGCACCTGCACTATCAGCAGGCATAGGGCCGCCCTCTGCCTCCAAACCGTTCACACGGAGATATCGACCGTTGGTTGATTTCCGATCTCAGCCGAACACATTGAGCAGATGAGCCGTTCCCGCAG